>NZ_JALPKP010000001.1:0-292626 GCF_051383635.1 Geodermatophilus sp. CPCC 205506
CACGACGCCACCCCCGCGCCCCGCCCCGCGTCGCCGCCCGCCCCCGCGCCCCGCCCGACTCCGGCACCCGCGCCTGCCCCTCCACCGACCCCGCCCCCTACGCCCACCCCGACCCCCACGCCCACCCCGGCCCCCGCGCCGGCCCCGGACGGCTCGGGCGGGGACGACTGCCTGTGCGGCCTCATCGAGGAGGTCACCGGCGGGCTGGGCGGCGTCGTCGACGGGGTCGCCGAGGGTGTCGCGGGTCCGGGAGGCGGGCTCGTCCCGTGACGGTCGCCCGCGCGGCGCGCACTAGGTTCGGGACCATGACCGCCCGCGACGACGTCTCCGAGATCTTCGACAGCGCGGCGTGGCAGCCGGTCGAGGGCTTCGACTTCGCCGACCTCACCTACCACCGCGCCGTGGACGCCGGCGTCGTCCGCATCGCGTTCGACCGGCCCGAGGTGCGCAACGCGTTTCGCCCGCAGACCGTCGACGAGCTGATCACCGCGCTGGAGCACGCGCGGCTGTCCACCGACGTCGGCTGCGTGCTCCTCACCGGCAACGGCCCGAGCCCCAGGGACGGCGGCTGGGCGTTCTGCTCCGGCGGCGACCAGCGGGTGCGCGGGAAGTACGGCTACGAGCACGACAAGGGCCGCAGCAGCGGCCGGCTGCACGTGCTGGAGGCGCAGCGGCTGATCCGGTTCATGCCCAAGGTCGTCATCTGCGTCGTCCCCGGGTGGGCCGCCGGCGGCGGGCACAGCCTGCACGTCGTCTCCGACCTCACCCTGGCCAGCGCCGAGCACGCCCGCTTCAAGCAGACCGACGCCGACGTCGGCAGCTTCGACGGCGGCTTCGGCTCGGCATACCTCGCCCGCCAGGTCGGCCAGAAGCTCGCCCGGGAGATCTTCTTCCTCGGCGACGAGTACACCGCCGACGACGCCCACCGCATGGGCATGGTGAACAGGGTCGTCCCGCACGCCGAGCTCGAGTCCACCGCGCTGGACTGGGGCCGTCGGATCGTGGCCAAGAGCCCGACCGCCCAGCGGATGCTCAAGTACTCGTTCAACCTCATCGACGACGGGCTGGTCGGCCAGCAGCTCTTCGCGGGGGAGACGACCCGGCTGGCCTACATGGCCGAGGAGGCCGTCGAGGGCCGGGACGCCTTCCTGGAGAAGCGGGATCCCGACTTCGGGCGCTTCCCCTGGCATGTCTGAGGGCAGAGATGGCCATGAGTGCCCCGAGGTGAGGAGGTCCGCGTGATCGTCGAGGTGGTGGGTGGCGCCGACGAGCTGCCCGAGGTGCGGGTCGTCGACGTCGACGACCTGAAGAGGCTGCACCTGGCGCTGGGTGCGGTGACCGACGAGGAGGCCGACCAGGTGCTGCGGGACGCCGGTCTGGGCCGCCTGCAGGACGCCGAGACCGGCTTCCTGGACGTCGAGGCGCTCCGGGCGGCGGCCGAACCGCAGGCCGGCGCCGGGGACTGGGCGCAGCAGTGGGACGGGATGCTCGAGTACGCCGGGAGCAAGGGCTGGCTGGTCGACGACGGCGCGAGTCTGCAGGTCCACGTGGAGAGCGCGGCCGGGGCCTGATCCCGCACACGTCTTGTCGCCGCCCGTCGCGGGAGGTTGAGGGTGTCAAGAAAAAGGCTGTGAGTTCCGGTCGGGGTCATTGTGGACATTGCAACCGGAGTCCACGATGTCGCGGTGACGTCCACCTCTGACCGGGCGACGGCGTGACGGGTACCCCGGGCCGCCCGTTGAGCGCCGAGCTCTCCGACCAGCTGCTCTCCGTCGCCGTCGACATCCTGGCCGAGGAGGGCTGGGGGAAGCTCAACAGCGACCGGGTCGCCGCCCGAGCCCGCGCGGGCAAGGCGGGGATCTACCGCCGCTGGCCGACGATGGCGGCCATGGCCCGCCAGGCCGTCGGCCGGTTCTCGCTCGTGCGGGTGCCACCCGACACCGGCTCACTGCGGGACGACCTCCGTGCCCTCGTCGACCGCTGGCGGCGGCCGCTGGACCGCGAGGAGCGCGCCACCGCGAGCCTCGTCGGCGCCGCGCGCCACGACGAGGACCTGCGCGCCGGGCTGGACGACGCGCTGGTCCGCCCGCTGGCCGAGGCCGTGACCGTGATCGGCTCGCGTGCGGCCGACCGCGGTCAGGAGCTGCCCGAGCCGCGGCTGGCCCTGCTCGGCTCGGTGCTCGAGGCCTTCTGGTGGCAGCGGTTCACCTCGGCCACCGGCGTGATGACCGGCGACCAGGTGCGACGCGTCGTCGACGAGGTGCTGCTGCCGATCCTCCAGCCGGTGCGCGAGGGCGCCAGCGTCTGACCGGCGCGGTCAGCCGGCCTGGCGGGCCTGCTCCGGCCAGCCGGTGACCGAGTGCGCGGGGGGTGCGGTCGGCAGCGCGCCGAAGCCGAGCTCGAGGTCGCCCAGCACCTGCTCGGCCAGGGACACGATCGTCGCCGCGGACCGGGCGGCGTCGGCGCGGTCGCCGAGGACCGGGCGCTGGCCGACGAGCAGGACGCGCGAGACGGCGACCCAGGTGGCCGCGGTCAGCGCCGCGGCGGTGGCCGGGTCCTCCGGCACCCGGGCGCCGGAGGTGTCGCCGTCCGCCCATGCCTCGACCAGGGCCTGGGCGGTGCGCCGCTCCGCCTCGTGGACCAGCTCGAGCTCGCGCAGGCGCAGCGCCGGGGAGGCCTCGATCGTCGCGATGTAGCGACGCCGCTCGCCGCACTCGTGCTGGCCCGCCAGACCGCCCAGCACCCCGACGAGGTACTCGCGCAGCGCGGCCAGCGGCGGCACCGACCGCGGCCGCGAGCGCACCGCCTCGGCGGCGCCCTCCACCCACGGCGTGCGGCCGTCGAAGAACAGGTCTTCCTTCGTCGAGAAGTGGTTGAAGACGGTCTGCACGGCCACGTCCGCGGCGCCGGCGATGTCGGCGATGGTGACCGACTCGAAGCCGCGCGCGGCGAAGAGCTCCTGCGCGGTCCGGCGGATCAGCGCTCGGGTCTGCGCCTTCTTCCGTGCCCGACGGTCGGTCAAGTCACTCACCGTTAAAGAGTAACTCCGAAGCGTAGGCAGCGCTCGACGTCGCGGCTCACACGTCGGCGACCGACAGCGACCAGTCCGCGAGCACGGCCCGGGCCCACGTCTCGACCAGCACGGACAGGTCGATGACGTCGAGATCCGCTGCCACGTCGGCGATCGTCGTCCGCCAGACCGTGGGCGACGTCACCCGGCCGGCGGCCGGCGCGGCGGGCTCGCCGAGCCGGGCGGCGAGCGTCTCGACGGTGCGCCGCACCTGCTCGGGATCGGTACGGGCGTGCTGGGCGGCGTAGGCGGCGTCGGCGAGCGCGAACACGGCGGCGGCCTGCGGGTCGGCAGCCGCGTCCTCGCGCACGCCGCGGACCGTCTCCTCGAACAGCCGGGTGCAGGCGGCCGGGACCCCGGACGGCGTCGGGTCGTCGCCCGGCGCCGGGGCGAGCACCGATCCGCAGCCCGGGCAGTGGACGGTGGGCACCCCCGCCGCCGTCTCGGGTCGCGGGCTGCCGGTGGTTCGGGGGAGGGGCACCCGCCGATCGTGCCGCAGCCCGGTCGGACGTGCGGGACGACGGGGGCGCGCCGAGGCAGTGGACAGCTCAGCCGACGACGTCGAGGAGGGCGCGGTACTCCGGGACGGTGATCATCGGCGGACGCTCGTCGACGGCGACCGGGGTGCTGTGCGGCACGAAGCCCAGCCCGTCGTGGCGGAACTGGGTGAGCAGCCCGCCGGCCTCCGAGCGCTGCGACGCCGTCCGGCCCCGCCCGGCCCGCGCCAGCACCGTCGAGACGACCTGGCCGGCCATCCGCCCGAGCGCCTCCTGGCCCTGCGACGTGTGCCGCCGCACGCCCAGGTCCACCTGCGCCAGCGCGCCCAGGCCGACCAGCTCCAGCAGGTCGACCAGGAGACCCACCTCGACGCCGTACCCGGAGACGAACGGCACCCTCTCGAGCACCGACCGCCGGCCGGCGTACTCCCCGCCGAGGGGCTGCACGAACCCGGCCAGCTCGGGCCACAGCGCGTTGAGCAGGGGGCGGGCGGTGAGCTCGGTGACCCGGCCGCCACCGGCGGACACGGTCGCGCCGTCCACCTGCAGGGGGCGGGTGTAGCAGCCCTTCACGTAGTCGACCTGCGGTTCGGTGAGCAGCGGGCCGAGCAGGCCGGGAACGTAGTGCGTCACGTCGCCGAGGAGGTCGGCGTCCAGGAAGACGACGAGGTCGCCGGTGGTCGCGGCCAGCGACTTCCACAGCGCCTCGCCCTTGCCGGGGCGGCTGCCGTGGCCGGGCAGGACGTCGGCCGCGGAGACGACGTCGGCCCCGGCGGCCCGCGCCACTCGCGCCGTCGCGTCGGTGGAGTCCGAGTCGACGACGAGCAGCTCGTCGACCAGCGGCACCCGCCGCACCCAGCGCTCGCGGAGGACGGCGACCAGCTCGCCGACGGTGCGCTCCTCGTCCCGCGCCGGCAGGACGACGCTGACCCGGTGCCCGCCCCGCCGCTTGGCGCGCAGCAGCGCGGCGAGGTCGATCCCGGCCAGCGAGGGCGCCGAGGTCGTGCGCTGCTCGAACCAGGCGCGCGCGTCGGGTCTCATCGCCCCACCTTCCGGGACCGGGCCGGGGCGTCGCCACGCGCCTCGACGGAGTTCATGCGTTCGTCACCCACTGTGCCGCGCCGGGTCACACCCCCACACCGGCACCCCGGAGTGCGGTCGCGCTGAGCGGGCCGACGGCCGCGCCGTCCCCGGTCGGCTCGGGGTGGCCGAGGTCGGTCAGCCACCCGCGGAACACCCGGTGCAGCTGCTCGGCGCCGACGATCTCCCCCGGCGGCCGGAAGGACCGCGGGTGCACGAGGAAGCCGTGCTGCTGCGGTCCGCCCAGGCCCCCGTGTGAGCCGACGTGCGGCTCGAAGGCGGAGGCCTCGTCGGTGTCGGGGTCGTAGCGGCTGTTGATCACCACGTCGGCGCAGTTGGGGAACGCCGAGGCCCGGGCGACCAGCCGTGCCGCGTGCGGGCCGTAGGGCGCGAGCGGGTCCTCGCCGAGCACCGCCCCCGACGCCAGCCGGTGCACCCCGTCGCGGCCGAGGACCACCGGCCCGAACTCCTCCGAGTGCACCAGCGTGAATCCGACGCCGTCGTGGTCGACCAGGCCGGGCAGCAGGCGGGGCCAGTGCCGCTCGATCTCCTCCAGCGACACGCGGCCCGGGATGTCGGCGAAGGACACCGTCGCGGTGTGGCCGGAGACGGTCACCACGACGCCCGGAGCCACCCGCGGCGCGCGGCCCTCGCGCTCCGTCCCGAGCTCGTGGTGGTGCGGCACCTCCTCGGCGCGCTCCACCCGTTCCCGCAGCCGGCGGGCGATCGGCCCGCCGCTCTCGGCCAGCGCCGCCCCCACCTGCCAGCCCTCGGTGAGACGGCGGCTGTCCCGCGGGCCGGTCAGGTGCCGCTCGGGCAGCTCCCGCTCCGCGCCGCAGAGCCGGCCGACCAGCTCCTCGACCGACTCCCCGAACCGGAGCACGAAGGCCTCGCCCTGGGTCTGCCCGTGGTCGGACAGACACACCAGGTGGTACTCCCGGGGGGCCAGCTGGGACGCCCGGTGCAGCCGGCCGATCTGCTGGTCGATGCTGCGCAGCACCGCCAGGCTGTCGGCCCGCTCCAGCCCGGCATGGTGGGCGGCCTCGTCGTAGCCGAGGAAGTCCGCGTACGCGACCGGCCGGCCGGCCATCATGTCCTCGAGCAGCGCGAAGACGACGACGTCCCGGGCGATGACCGTCGTCCCCGGGCGGGCGAGCGGGTAGATCCCGCCGCGCGACACCCGGGGCCGGACGTCGTCGCGGCGCTCCCGCGCCGCCGCGACCAGCTCGCGGTGGATGTCGACGGCGGAGACGGCGATGGTGCGCAACGCGTTCACCGGGTTGGCGAAGTAGGCGTAGTACCCCGAGCCGACGCGGTCGCGGGCCTGGCGGGTGCGCCGGCTGGACGCGGGGACGACGTGCGCCAGCGAGCTCATCGTGAGGCTGACGTGCGCGGCGTCGCCGGTGAACAGGTTGCCGCGGCTGGCGCCGCCGCCGGAGAGCAGCCCCCGGCCGTCGGAGTGCGCGCGCTCGAGCGCGGAGGCGTCGTGGGGGGAGGAGACGCGGACGATCCGGTCCCGCTCCTTGTCGTACCAGCGGAAACCGGGGATGTCCCAGTTGGAGCCGTGCAGGATGCCGCACACCGCCGCGCCGGTCTGCGAGCTCCAGTCGGTGTGCCAGGAGGTCAGCGTGTGGGTGCCGGCGCGCAGCCAGGCGGCCAGGTTCGGCATCGAGCCGTCGCGGACGGCGCGGCGGGCGATGTCGAAGGACAGCGCGTCGATCTGCAGGAACAGGACGCCGGGTGGTCGCGGCGCGGCGTCCGCCGTGGCCCGGGCCCGGCGGCGGGCGCGGCGGAAGAACAGCTCGTCCTCGTCGATGGCCAGCACGCTGCTGACCACGCCGGAGACGGCGGCCATCCCGACGCCGACGGTGACCGCGGTGGACAGGTTCTCGATGACCACCCCCGGGACCAGGAAGGACAGCCCCAGCACCGCCGCGCCCAGCAGCAGGAAGCTGCCCAGGCCGAGGGTGAAGAAGGCCAGCGGCAGGGCGACCCGCATGACCAGGGGCCACACCACCGCGGTCAGCAGCCCGAGCAGGAGAGCGATGACCGGCGGCTGCCACCAGGAGTCCATGGTGAACTCGGCGAGCCAGGAGTCGAGCGCGGCGAGCGCCGCGGTGGTGGCGGCCCAGGTGAGCAGCACGCGGGCCGGTGCCCGGCCGCGTTGGAGGACCCGGCCGGAGGCGGTTCCCCCGCTCATGCCGGTCCGCAGGGGGAGGGGTCCGGCTCGGCCGGCTCCTCGGCCGCCGGCACGCGCTTGCGGTGCGCGCTCACCACGTTGAGCACCGCGCCGACGACGAGCACGAGCACAGTGGCGAGCAGGACGGCGGTGAGCGGGGAGTCGAAGATCCCGCCGCTGACCACGCCGAGCAGCGAGTACGCCACCGCCCACAGGAACGCGGCCAGCAGCGAGGCCGGAAGCAGCCGCCGCCACGGGTAGGCCAGAGCGCCGGCCGCGAGCAGCACCGGGATCCGGCCCGCGGGCAGCAGCCGGCCGACGACGATGATCTGCCACCCGTGCCGGCGGAACTGCTCGCGGACCTCGTCGATCCGCTCGGCGTGCTGCCCGCGAGCCACCCAGCGCACCGCCGACGGGCCGCCGAACCGGCAGATCGCGAAGGTGACGACGTCCCCGGACCAGGCGGCCAGCGTGGCCACCACCAGCACGAGCGGGAGGTTGAGCCCGGAGGCGGTCATGGCGAACGCCGCGCCGGCGCCCACCACCGCCCCCGTCGGGACCACCGGCACGATCGAGCCGAGCAGCACGCCCCCAAACACGACCGGGTACCCGATCGCGGAGCCGTCGGTCCACGCCGCCAGCGCGCCGGAGCTCATGCCGTCCCCGTCGGGCTGGGCACGACCACCGGCCGCCCGGGCTCGGTGATCGCGACGAGCGTGTCCAGCCCGCGCGCGGCGACCGCGGCCGCGAAGGCACGGGGCGGCTCGACGAGGAGGCGGCGCATCTTCGCGCCGAGCCCCGGCAGCAGGGTGCTCCCGCGCACGGCGAGGGTGCCCCAGTGCACCGGGACGGCGATCCGCGGGCGCAGCCGCTCGACCGCCTCGGCCGCGCCCTCCGGGTCGAGGTGACCCGGGCCGAGCGACGGGCCCCATCCCCACACCGGCAGCAGGGCGACGTCGACACCCCGCCTGCCGAGCAGGTGCATCTCGTCGAACAGGTCGGTGTCGCCGCTGACGTACACCGTCCGCCCGGAGCCCTCGACCAGGTAGCCGATCGCCTGCGTGTCCGGCCCGTGGGTGAGCCGCGGACCCCACCGGTGGCCGGTGTGGTCGGCGGGGACGGCGGTGACGTGCAGCGAGCCGTGCGGGAAGCCCTCGCCGGGCATGACCTCGACGACGTGCCGGAAGCCACGGGAGCGCAGCCACTCACCGGCGCCGCGCGGGACGACGACCCGCACGTCGGGACCGAGCAGCTGCAGGGACGGCAGGTGCAGGTGGTCGCCGTGCAGGTGGCTGATCAGCACCAGGTCGACGCCGGCGTGCGTCTCGGGTGCGGGCGGGGGAACCACCCGGCGCAGCGGCCCGACGCGGGGGGTGAGGAGGGGGTCGGTCAGCACGACGTGCCCCGCCAGCTCGATGCGCACCGTCGAGTGGCCGAGGAAGTGCAGGGCCGGGTCGCTCACCGGGCCAGTATCGACCTCACCTGTGACGTTCCGGGACCGGTGGAACCCCTCCGGGTAAACCCTGATCGAACGGTGACCCCCGGCCGCGCGCCCGCCAGACCCCCGCACCCCTCCCGCGTTGATCCCTCCCGCGCCCCCTCCCGCGTTGATCATGGGCTTCCTGCGCGGAACACGCGACGACCCGCCGCTGCGGCCGGCAACGAACCCATGATCATCGGGGCGGGGGAGGGGTGTCCACAGGGCGCGGGGCTGTCCACAGATCTCCCGTGACCGGCCCGGACCGGCCGGGCGGTCCGCACCGTCGCCGGCATGACGGAGATCGAGCT
This sequence comes from Geodermatophilus sp. CPCC 205506, assembly GCF_051383635.1. Classification (NCBI taxonomy): domain Bacteria; kingdom Bacillati; phylum Actinomycetota; class Actinomycetes; order Geodermatophilales; family Geodermatophilaceae; genus Geodermatophilus; species Geodermatophilus sp. CPCC 205506. The sequence continues at coordinate 8,615 of NZ_JALPKP010000001.1, forward strand.
CGGCACGGCGTACACCTGGGCGGACGCGCGGGCCCGCGGAGCGACGCGGGGACAGATCGCGCAGGACGGCGTCCGCCTGGGGCGCGGCGTGTACCTCTCCTCGTCCGTCGAGCCGGAGCTGGCGACGCGGTGCCGGGCGTGGGCGCTGGTCCTGCCGGGGGACGCCGCCTTCGGCCTCGGGACGGCGGCCCAGCTGTACGGGGCACCGGTCACGTCCCCGCCGACCGTGCACGTCGTCATCCCGTCCCGCCGGCAGCTGCCCCGGCGGGCGGGCCTGACCGTGCACGAGCGGCTGCTGGAGGACGAGGACGTCGCGGCGCGTGGAGGGCTGCGCCTCACCTCGGGCGCCCAGACCTTCCTCGACCTGGCGGCCGGGCTGCCTTCTGCGGAGCTCGTCGCGGTGGGCGATGCCCTGCTGCGCGCCGGTCACCTCGACCCAGCAACCCTCGGGCGACGGCTCGAGCGCGCCGACCGTGTCCGAGGCGTGGTGCGGGCCCGGACCTGTGCCCCGCTGCTGCGCCGGGAGGCGGCCTCCCGCCCGGAGAGCCTGATCCGCTACTGGCTGGTGACCAGCGACCTGCCCGATCCCGACCTGCAGGTCCCGATCCACGACCGGTGGGGGCACGAGGTGGCACACGCCGACCTGGGCTATCCCGAGTGGAGGATCGCCCTGGAGTACGAGGGCCGGCAGCACGCCGACGCCGACCAGTTCGGCCGCGACGTCGACCGCTACTCGCTGATGGCGGCCGACGGCTGGCTCACCCTCCGCTTCGCCGCGCGTCACCTCACCGGTCCCGGGGTGGTGGTGGAACGAACGCGCGGCGCGCTGCGCAGCCGGGGCCGGCGCCCGTGACGGCGCGCCCATCTCGGAGTTGATCATGGGATCGTTGCAGGAGACACGCGACGACTCGCCGCGGCGCCCGGCAACGACCCCATGATCAACGCGGAGAAGGCTGCGGCTGCGATCTGACCAGCGCAGGAGCCGCCGCCCCGATGCGCCGGATCGCCCGGGAAGTGGCAGAGTCGACCGGGTGAAGACCTGGCTCGACGCGTGGCCGGTGTTCCGGCAGCTGACCGGCCCCGACCCGCTCGGACGCGGCAGGGCCGCGCGCAGCAAGGCGACGGAGAACGTGGTGAGCCGCACGGCCACCGCCGACCGCGTCGTGCAGAGCGTGTGCCCGTACTGCGCCGTCGGCTGCGGGCAGCGGATCTACGTGAAGGACGAGCGGATCGTCCAGATCGAGGGCGACCCGGACTCGCCGATCAGCCGCGGCCGGCTGTGCCCCAAGGGCAGCGCGAGCAAGCAGCTGGTCACGAGCCCGACGCGGGTGACCACGGTCAAGTACCGCCGTCCGTACGGGACGGAGTGGGAGGACCTCGAGCTCGACACGGCGATGGAGATGATCGCCGACCGCGTCCTGGAGGCCCGCCGCAAGGGCTGGCAGGACGAGCACGACGGCAGGCGCGTCAACCGGACCATGGGAGTAGCGAGCCTCGGAGGGGCGACCCTCGACAACGAGGAGAACTACCTCATGAAGAAGCTGTACAGCGCCCTCGGCGCGATCCAGATCGAGAACCAGGCCCGCATATAGCACTCCGCGACGGTCCCCGGTCTGGGGACCTCGTTCGGTCGTGGCGGTGCCACGAACACCCTCGAGGACCTGGCGAACGCCGACTGCATCGTCATCGAGGGCTCGAACATGGCCGAGTGCCACCCGGTGGGCTTCCAGTGGGTGTCGGAGGCCAAGGCGCGCGGGGCGAAGGTCGTCCACATCGACCCGAGGTTCACGCGCACCAGTGCGATCGCCGACCTGCACGTGCCGCTGCGCATCGGCACCGACATCGCGTTCCTCGGCGGGCTGATCCGGTACGTGCTCGACAACGAGCTGTACTTCAAGGAGTACGTGGCCGCCTACACGAACGCGTCGGCGCTGGTCGGGGAGGAGTTCGTCGATTCCGAGGACCTCGACGGGATCTTCTCGGGGTTCGACCCGGAGCACCGCACGTACGACGAGGCCAGCTGGCAGTACGAGCCGGAGGAGCCGCCGCACGCGTCGTCGGACGACCCGGCCGGGGCCGCCGAGCAGGACCGCGCCGAGCAGCACCCCGACGTCAAGTCCGCCGACCGCGCCCAGGCGGCCGGCAGCGGCGGCCCGCCGATCCCGGCCAAGCCGAAGCGGGACGAGACGCTGCAGCACCCGCGCTGCGTGTTCCAGGTGCTCAAGCGGCACTTCGACCGCTACACGCCGGAGATGGTCTCCGAGGTCTGCGGCGTCGAGCCGGAGGTGTTCCTGCAGGTCGCCCGGTGGGTGACGGAGAACAGCGGCCGCGAGCGGACGACGGCGTGGGTGTACTCGGTGGGCTGGACGCAGCACAGCGTCGGCGCGCAGTACATCCGGACGGCGTCGATCCTGCAGACGCTGCTGGGCAACATCGGCCGGCCCGGCGGCGGGATCATGGCCCTGCGCGGGCACGCCAGCATCCAGGGGTCGACCGACGTCCCCACGCTGTACAACCTGCTGCCCGGGTACCTGCCGATGCCGCACTCCGTCCAGCACCACACGCTGGACGACTACTGCGCCGACGCGGCCGGCAAGGGCGGCTTCTGGGGCAACAAGCGGTCCTACACGGTCAGCCTGCTCAAGGCGTGGTTCGGCGACGCCGCGCAGCCGGAGAACGACTTCTGCTTCGGCCACCTGCCCAGGATCAGCGGCGACCACAGCTCGTACCAGACGATCGCCGCCATGATCCGGGGCGAGGTCTCCGGCTACTTCCTCGTGGGGGAGAACCCGGTGGTCGGCCACCCCAACAGCCGGATGAACCGGTTCGGGCTGGCCAACCTCGACTGGCTGGTGGTCCGCGACCTGCAGATGATCGAGTCGGCGACCTTCTGGAAGGAGGCGCCGGAGATCGAGACCGGCGAGCTGGCGCCGGAGACGATCGCGACCGAGGTGTTCTTCGTGCCCGCGGCCACGCACGCGGAGAAGGAGGGCACCTTCACCCAGACCCAGCGGGTGCTGCAGTGGCGGCACAGGGCGGTCGAGCCGCCGGGCGACGCCCGCAGCGACCTGTGGTTCTACTACCACCTGGGCCGGATCCTGCGGGAACGGCTGGCGGACTCCACCGACCCGCGGGACCGCCCGCTGCTCGACCTCACCTGGGACTACCCGCTGGAGGGCGAGACGAGGGACCCGAGCGCCGAGGCGGTGCTGCGCGAGATCAACGGCACCGGCCCCGACGGGCGGGCGCTGTCGTCCTACCTGCAGATGACCGACGACGGCTCGACGACGGGCGGCTGCTGGATCTACTGCGGCGTCTACGCCGACGAGGTCAACCAGTCCGCCCGCCGCAAGCCCGGCCGCGAGCAGGGCGACGTCGCCTCCGAGTGGGGATGGGCGTGGCCGCTGAACCGCCGCGTCCTCTACAACCGCGCCTCGGCCGACCCCTCGGGACGGCCCTGGAGCGAGCGGAAGAAGTACGTCTGGTGGGACGAGGAGGCCGGTCGCTGGACCGGGCTCGACGTCCCCGACTTCGAGGCGCAGAAGCGGCCGGACTACGTGCCGCCGGACGGCGCGAGGGCGCAGGACGCGATCGCCGGCACCGACCCCTTCGTGATGCAGGGCGACGGCAAGGCCTGGCTGTTCGCGCCCGCGGGCCTGGTCGACGGCCCGCTGCCGACGCACTACGAGCCGGCGGAGTCGGTGGTCGAGAACGCGCTCTACAAGCAGCAGGCCAACCCCACGCTGGAGCGGATCGAGGGGCCGTGGAACCGGACCAACCCGGCCCGCAGCGACGTCTATCCCTTCCAGGTCACGACCTACCGGCTGACCGAGCACCACACGGCCGGCGCGATGAGCCGCACGCTGCCCTACCTCGCCGAGCTGCAGCCGGAGTTCTTCGTCGAGGTGAGCCCTGAGCTGGCGGCGATCCGCGGGCTGGCCAACGGCGAGTACGCCACGCTGGTCAGCGCCCGGACGGCGGTCGAGGCCAAGGTGCTGGTGACCGAGCGGGTCCGGCCGATCCGGCTGCGCGACGGCACCGTGGTGCACCAGATCGGCGTGCCGTACCACTGGTCCTACGCCGGCATCTCCACGGGGGATGCCGCCAACGACCTGCTGGGCATCGTGCTGGACCCCAACACCCACATCCAGGAGTCCAAGGCCAGCACCTGCGACATCCGGCCCGGACGCCGGCCCCGCGGGAAGGAGCTGCTGGAGTTCGTGGAGTCCTACCGGCGGCGCGCGGGCGTGCGGTCGGGGCGGGTCGGGGTGAACGGCCGGGATCCGGTCGAGGCCGACGCCGGCGAGGGATCGACGTTGTGAGGGGAGCGGAGTGACCTCCATCAGCTCGGCGAGCCCGGCCTTCACCGGGAAGGACCCGGACCACCGGCTCTTCGGTCCGCTGCCCGACGTGCAGGGCGAGGCCGGCTACGACGGCGACCACCCGGCGCGGGTGGGCTTCTTCACCGACACCTCGGTGTGCATCGGCTGCAAGGCCTGCGAGGTGGCGTGCAAGGAGTGGAACCTGCTGCCGATGGACGACTCGCACGGCACGCGGGACGTCATCGGCCTGTCCGGCATGTCCTACGACAACACCGGGCAGCTGGGGGCCAACTCCTGGCGGCACGTGGCGTTCATCGAGCAGAGCCGTGCGGTGGACCTGCCGATGCCGACGTTCGGCCGGCCGGGCGACGACCGGCGCGACAGTGGCCCCTCGCCGGCCGACGGGCCGCGCGACACCCTCGCCGAGGCGCAGCAGTCCAGCGTGCTCAACGCCGAGGCGCTGAGCGAGTTCGACCCGCAGACCGGGCAGAGCGGCGCGGACAAGCAGATCCGCTGGCTGATGAGCTCGGACGTCTGCAAGCACTGCACGCACGCCGGGTGCCTGGACGTCTGCCCGACCGGCGCGCTGTTCCGCACCGAGTTCGGCACGGTCGTCGTCCAGGGCGACATCTGCAACGGCTGTGGCTACTGCGTGCCCTCGTGCCCGTACGGCGTCATCAACCAGCGCAAGGACGACGGCCGGGTGTTCAAGTGCACCCTCTGCTACGACCGGCTGACCGACGGGCTGCAGCCGGCCTGCGCGACCGCCTGCCCCACCCAGTCGATCCAGTTCGGCAACCTCGACGAGCTGCAGGCCCGCGCCGACGCGCGGCTGGCGACGCTCAAGGAGCAGGGCGTGGAGACCGCCCGGCTCTACGGGCGCGACGAGGACGACGGCGTCGGCGGCGCGGGCGCGTTCTTCCTGCTGCTCGACGAGCCGGAGGTGTACGGCCTGCCACCGGACCCGATCGTCACGACCCGCGACCTCCCGGCCATGTGGCGGGCGGCCGCGGCCAGTGCGGCGATGATCGTCGGGGTGGCGCTGTCCGCCGTCCTCGGCTCACGGAGGTCTCGCTGATGGGGCAGAAATGGCCATTTCTGCCCAGGGAGGGGAACGCGTGACCGAGGGGATCGCGACGCCGGGTGCGGGCTGGCGCCGGGCCGGGGGCTCGGACGTCACGACGAACGGCCGGCGGCGTCGCCGGCGGGGCGGTGGCCGCTCCGGCGGCGAGGTGGCGATGGTCGACGAGGTGGAGTTCACCTCGTACTACGGCCGGCCGATCATCAAGTCGCCGGTGTGGAAGACGCCGGACGTGCCGCTCTACCTCTTCCTCGGTGGCGCCGCGGGGTCGTCGTCGATCCTCGGCGCGATGGCCGACCTGAGCGGCCGGCCGGGCCTGACGCGGGTGGCGCGGTTCGTCGCCGGTGGCGGCGCGATGGCCTCGGTGGGGTTCCTCATCCACGACCTCGGCCGGCCGGAGCGGTTCCTGCACATGCTGCGGGTGATCAAGGTGACATCGCCGCTGTCGGTCGGCACCTACATCCTGTCGCCGTTCAGCGCGGCGACCGCGGCGACGGCGGCCGTGGAGCTGCTCGGCTGGTTCCCGCGGCTCAAGCGCTTCGGCGGGCTGGTGGCGGCGGTCTTCGGCGGGCCGATGGCGACCTACACCGCGGTGCTGCTGGCCAACACCGCCGTCCCGTCCTGGCACGCCTTCCACACGCGGCTGCCGTTCGTCTTCGGCGGCTCGGCGATGGCCGCAGGCGGCGGGCTCTGCATGGCGCTCGCGCCGCTGGCGGAGTCCGAGCCGGCCCGGAAGATGGCGATCATCGGCGCGGGCATCGAGCTGGTCGCGGTCCACGGGGTGGAGAACGACGAGAGCATCGTCGCCGAGCCGTACCACGAGGGCCGGGCCGGGACGTTCATGCGTGCGGCGAAGGCCTGCAGCGCCACCGGTCTCGGGCTGGCCGTCCTGGTCGGGCGCACCAGGGCCGGCGCCGTCGTCTCCGGCGCCCTCCTGGCGGCCGGGTCGCTGCTGACCCGATTCGGGGTGTTCGACGCCGGCATGGCCAGCGCCAAGGACCCGAAGTACACCGTCGTCCCGCAGCGGGAGCGGATCAGGGCCCGGGAGGACGCCGGCTCGATCGTGCGCTGAGGGGCGCGTCCAGCGGGGCCGGACGCGGTGAAGGACGGGTGTGTTCGTCCTCGTCGTCGCCGTCCCCGCGCTGCTGGTCGTCGTCCTGGGCTACGCCGTCGGCCACGCGCTGTGGTCGGCGGCGGGCGGCCCGGCGCCCGAGCTGGTCGGCTGGGTCACCGGGCTGCTGCTGCTCGGGCTCGTCGTGCGGGTCCTGCTGACGGCGCGCCGGCGCGCCCGCGACCGTCGCTGAACCCCTGCCGCCCCGGTCGCTGAACTCCCCGGCGACGAGCCCCGGACGTCGTCCTTGGTGCGGTTGTGACGGGTGTGACCGCCTTCCGCTGCTGGTAGCAACTTCCGCCCAATCACCGCCCTGAGAATGAGCAGTTCCGGAAGTCACGGGCCCCTGTACGCACAGTTAGCGACCCAGTACGTTCCGTTTCACGCGCGAATGATCGCGAACGGGGAGGGCGCGCCGGTCGGCGCGTCGTGAGCGTGGGGTGGCTGGTCTCGTTGGTCAACCGTCATCGGAGGTCGGCGGCACACCGCGGCCGACACCGTGTGGTTCTCGTCCTGCTCGGCGCGTTGTTGCTGGTCCTCCCGGTGGTGGCGTTCGCGCTCACCGGCTCCACGGACCTCGCGACGCAGCGGCAACTGTCCGAACAGGCGCTGCTCGAGTTGAGCCAGCAGGTGGAGGACGGTGCCGCCCTGCCGGCCGCCGCCACCCAGCAGGCGCCGCCCGCCCCGGCCACCGAGGACGTCGCCCCGACCCCGGCGCTGCCGAACGGTCTGACCGACGATCAGGGGCAGCGGCTGGCCGCCGGCGTCGCGCCGGAGTTCCTGGCGGCACAGGAGGCCGCCGGGCTCGTCGCCGACGCGCCGGCCGTCAGCCCGGCCACGTCCGGTCCCGGCAGCCTGTCCGGCCGGGTGACCGACCCCGAGGGCCAGCCCGTCGAGTCCGCCTGTGTCTCGGTCTGGACCTACGACGGCATGGACGAGGACGCCGACGCGACGGACTGCACGGCGGCGGACGGCACCTACTCGATCTCCGACCTGTCGCTCGACACCTACTACGTCGAGGTCCTCGACGCGGTGCACCTGCACCAGGCGGCGTACGACGAGGTCGTCGTCGACGGTGCCGTCACCGGGGCCGACTTCCAGCTCCTGCCCGGCGGCGCCGTGGCCGGGGACGTCACCGGCACCGACGGCGCCCCGCTCGAGGGCATCTGCGTGATGGCCTACGCGCAGGGGGCCGACGACTACGCCTCCGCGCGGGGGTGCACCGACAGTGCAGGTCACTTCCAGACGAGTGGCCTGCCCGCCGGCACCTACCACCTCGACTACTGGGACGCGAACGACGGAGGCCGGTTCATCGGCCTCCAGGCAGACGCGGTCGCCGTCGTGGTCGGACAGGTCACCACGGCCGGGACCGTCGAGCTGGTGAGCGGCGGCCGCGTCGTGGGCGCGGTGACCGACGCCGACAGCGGTGTCCCCGTGGAGGGCATGTGCATCGGGGTCAGTGCTGTGGGCGACAACGCCGGCGCCACCGGGTGCACCGACGAGACCGGCCGGTACGTCACCACCGGGCTGGACGCGGGCGAGTACACCGTCACCTGGTACAGCAACGGGCGGTACCTGCGCCCCGTGGTCACCGAGAACGTCACGGTCACCCTCGGCGAGGACGTCATCCTCGACGTCACGGCGGAGCTCGGCGCCAGCATCAGCGGCCGCGTCACCGCACAGGACACCGGCGACGGCCTCCAGGGGGTGACCGTCAGTGCCAGCCCCGTCTCGCCCGGCCCGGGGTCCCCCGCCGGCGGCACCGCCCGGACCGCCCCGGACGGCAGCTACGAGATCGTCGGCCTGGCGCACGCGCCCGGCACCGCCTTCCGGGTCGACTTCCGGCCCTCTGCGGACACCCCCTACCTCCAGCAGTGGTACGCCGGGGCGAGCAGCTACCAGACCGCTGCTTCCGTCACGGTGGAATCCGTCGCGGGGGCGTCCGGGATCGACGCAGCACTCACCCGCGGTGCCACGATCTCGGGCACGGTGACCTCCGCCGGGGGTTCGCCGCTGGAGGGAGTCTCCGTCTCGGTCACGGCACAGGGCAGCTCGAACATCCCGGCCGGGTGGACGACGACCGGCGCCGCCGGCCGCTACACGACCCCGGGTCTGCCCGCCGGCAGCTACGTGGTCCGCTTCACCGACTCGGCACACGGCTCCATGGAGCAGTTCTGGAACGGCGCCGACACCGTGCAGGCCGCCACCCCCGTCGTCCTCACGGCGGGCAGTGACCGCACCGGCATCGACGCCGCGCTGCGCGAGGGCCTCACGATCAGCGGCACGGTGACCCGGCCCTCCGGCTCCGCCGGCTGGGTGCGCGTGGAGGCCAAGGTCGCGGGCTCGACCTCGCCGGTCCCCGCCGCCTCCACCCAGGCCGGTCCCGACGGCGCGTACACCCTCCGCGGGCTGGCGCCGGGGAGCTACGTCGTCTCCTTCACCGACGGCTCGTACCCGAGCGTGCTCCGTCCCCAGTGGTACGACGGCGCCGACTCCGCCGCGCAGGCGGATCGCGTCGTGCTGACCGACGCCCCCGTCACCGGCATCGACGCCGACCTGCGCGAGGGTGCGTCCGTCGCCGGCACCATCACCGACGCCGAGGGCCGCCCGCTGCCCGGCGCGTGTGCGGAGCTCTACCGGGCCGAGAGCACGGCGATGAGCGTGAACCAGGCCTGCGCCGACGGTTCCGGCGTCTACCGGCTGCGCGGTGTCGCCGCCGGCAACTACCTGATCGAGTTCTCCCACGCCTCCGGCGGGTACGCGGCCCGCTGGTACGGCGGGTCGGCCACCGTGGAGGAGGCGGCCGTCCTGTCCGTCGTCGACGGGGTCGCCACCGAGGACGTCGACGTCCACCTGGACCTCGGCGGCCGGATCACCGGGACGCTCACCTGGGCCGGCGGCGGCTACCCGTGCGTCCGGGTGTTCCCGGTCGGGGCCCCCTACGGGCAGCCGGTCTCCGTGACCTGCCGGTCGACCACCGCGACCACCTCCCCGTGGGCGTCGGACCCGCTGCCCTCCGGCGAGTACCTCGTGCAGTACAGCGCGTCCAGCGCGGGTGGCGGCTACGTCTACCGCTACTTCGACGACGCCACCTCCGTCAGTGACGCCACCCCGGTCGAGGTGACCGCTCCGCAGGACACCACCGCGGTCGACGGCGTGCTGCCGAGCGCGGTCACCGTCACCGGCCGGCTCACCGACGCCACCACCTCGGCGCCGCTGACCGAGGGCTGCGTCACCGCCACGCCCGCGACCATGAGCGGGTCCGGCTACGGCTACACCTGTTCGCTGGCGAACGGGTCGTGGACCCTGGCCCTCGAGCCGGGCGAGTACACGCTCGGGTTCACCAGCCCGGGCCACCGCCCGCAGTGGTGGAACGCCGCGACCGAGCTGACCGCGGCGACGCCGGTCACCATCAGCGCCGGAACGCCGGCCGGACCGTTCGACGCCGCCCTGCTCGGCGGTGCGGCGACGGTGACCGGGCACCTGGTGGACGCCGCGACACAGCAGCCGGTCGAGGGCGTCTGCGTCCGGCTCAGCAGCGCGATGTCGGTCCAGGACTGCACGGACGCGACCGGCGCCTACAGCCTGTCGCTGACCCCGGACAGCTACTGGTCCTCGGAGGGCTGGTCGCCGCTGCGCGTCGAGGACCCGGACGACGTGTACGCCGCTCGGTACCTGCCGCTGCCGACCGACGAGAACGGCACCACCGTGCTCACCGACGGTCAGACGCTCGCCGGCGTGGACGCCGAGGTGCGGGTCGGCGGCCGGCTCACCGGCACGGTGACCGCGGACAACAACGGGACGGGGCTGTCCCAGGTGTGCCTGTACCTGCAGCCGTCGACGGCCGCCCCGTTCTCCACCTGTTCCTCCCCGGACGGGACCTTCCGCACCTCGGCTCTCCAGCCGGGGGACTACACGGTGCAGTTCCTCAACCAGGGGGGGCGCTACGCCGGGGAGTACTTCGACGACGCCGTCTCGGCCGACGACGCCACCACGGTGACCGTCACGTCGGGCCAGGCCACCTCGGTCGACGCCGGGCTGAGCCTCGGCGGCGGCCTCAGCGGCCGGCTCACCTTGCCGGACGGCGCGCCCGCCACCGGGGCCTGCGTCTCGCTGACCCCGCTCGACCCGGCCAACGGCGATCCGCTCACGAGCTGCGCCGACTCCACCGGCAGGTGGACCTCCCCGGGCCTGCGCGCCGGTGACTGGGTCGTCGGCGCGGCGGCACAGGGCTGGGCGAGCACCTGGTACCCGCAGGCCGGCTCGGCCGACGACGCGGAGCCGGTCGCGGTGACCGCGGGCAACACGACCACCGGCATCGACATCCAGCTGGCCAAGCCGCAGCCGCGGATCAACGGCACCGTCACCGACGCCCAGGGCGAGCCGGTCGCGGGCGTCTGCGCCTACCTCTACAGGGGGTGGGGCGTGAACACCGGGCTGGCCTGGTGCACCGGCGCGGACGGGCAGTACTCCTTCCTCGTCGACGCCGACGAGCAGTACACCGTCGCCGTCTTCGACCCGCAGGCTCGCTTCCGGACCACGTGGTACGGCGACGTGACCGACGGGCAGCAGGCGGTGCCGATCCAGGCCTCGGGTGACGGCACGCCCGCCACCGCGGACATCACCGTCGCGGTGCCCACCGTCGTGACGGCGTCCTTCGAGCGCAACGGCCTGCCGGTGAGCGGCATCTGCGGGTACCTGTACCCGGCGTCGGACGCCCAGGCCGGCGCCGTGGCCGGAGCCTGCAGCGGCCCGGACGGCCGGGTGTCCTTCCACGACGTCGTGGACGGCGACTACGTGCTCGGCGCCTCGGACTCCCGTGGCCGGTACGCCACGGTCTGGAGCGGGAACGCGGCCGGCCGGGACGACGCACAGGTGCTCGCCGTGGGCGACACCGCGGAGCTCGCGCTCGACCCGCTGACCCTGGCGCCGGCCGCGCCGGACCGCGGTCTGCTGACCGGGCGGATCACCGACGCCGCGACCGGCCTCCCGGTGGAGGGCGTCTGCGGCTACGTGCTGACCACCGGCCTGACGCCGGCCGGTTCCGCCACCTGCTCCGTGGCCGACGGCAGCTACGCGGTCGAGGTGCCCACGGGCTCCTACCGCATGGTGTTCTCCGACCCGCAGGCCAGGTTCGAGACGCAGACCCTCGGCGACACCTTCGCCGTGACCGAGGGCGAGGCGACCGAGGCGCCGGTGGTCATGGCGCCGGTCCGCCGGATCGAGGGTCGCATCGTCGACCGGGACGGCACGCCGCTCTCCGGGGTGTGCGTGTACGCCTACGACGGCGGCGGAGCCACGGCCGGGGCCTTCTGCACCGGCGCCGACGGGCGGTGGAGCATCTCCGGCCTGCCGGTCGGGGACTACCGCATCGGTGCCCTGGACACCACGGGGACGCACCAGACCGTCTGGCGCGGCGGCACGTCGCTCGCCGACGCCACGCCGGTGGCCCTGTCCAACGGCACGCCCGTCGGTGCGGTCGGCGACCTGGTCGCCACCGGGCTGGGTGCGGCCGAGGGGGTCGTCGTCGACGCCCAGGGCGCCCCGATGGCCGGCGTGTGCGTCTACGTCAACCGTGCCGACGGGACCTACGCCGGTGTCGGCACCTGCACCGGTGCCGACGGGCGCTACTGGCTGGGTCCGCTGCCGGAGGGCGAGTACGTCATCGCGTACTACCCGCCGGGGACCTCCGCGCCGACGCCGTACTGGTACGACGGCGCGTCCAGTGAGCAGGCGGCTGAGCGCATCGCCGTCACCACCGGCCAGACCACCGATCTCAACGACCAGAGCTTCTGAGGAGCCGACCGTGTACAACAAGGTCGCGGGGATCTGCCTCGCCACCGCGCTGTTCATCTGCGGCGTCGCGGGATTCCCCACGCCGCCGTCCGCCCTGCCGGCCAGCACCGGCACCCTGGTGATGACCGAGGGCGGGCACGCCTCGGCGGTGCACTTCGCGCCGGGCGCCGAGATCGCGCTGCGCGGCGGAGGCTTCGCCGCCGGCGCGGCGGTCACCGTCGCGGTCTACTCGAGGCCGCAGGCGCTGCTGACGACCAAGGCCGACGGGTCCGGGGTCATCGACGTCAGCGTCGAGCTCCCGGCCGACCTCGCTCCCGGCCGGCACACCCTCGTCGCACTGGGGCTCGGGCCGGACGGCACCGCGATCTCGCTGCAGTCGCCGATCACCGTGGTCGCGGCCAACCCGGCCGCGCAGCTGGCCTACACCGGCTTCAACGTGCTGACCTACCTGGTGGCCGGCCTGGCGCTCATCGTGGTGGGCCTGGTCCTGCTCCGGACCGGGCTGATGCGCCGCCGGCTCGTGCCGGCGAGCACGGGCGGGGAGCGTGTCCGTGTCCAGTGACCTCGTGCAGGTCGTCGCCCAGGACCTGGCCACCGCGGTGGCCGTCCTGGTGCTCGGCTACCTGGTCCTCACGGTGGTCCTCGCCCGGCGTCCGCGCCCGGTGCCGACGGCCGGCCGCCGTCCGGCGCACTGGGTGCTGGTGATCCCGGCGCGCGACGAGGAGGCCGTCATCCGCAGCACGGTCATCAGTGCGCTGGACTCCGTCGGTCCGCACGGGTGGGTGGTCGTCGTCGACGACGCCTCGCAGGACCGCACGGCCGAGCTGGTGCGCGCCGTCGGCGACCCGCGCCTCTGGCTGCTCGAGCGCCGGCTGCCCGACGCCGCCGTCGGCAAGGGCGAGGCCCTCAACCACGCGTACGCGGCGATCAGCCGCCGGGTGGCGGAGGAGGGCCTCGACCCGGACGACGTGGTGCTCGGCATCGTCGACGCCGACGGCCACCTGGCACCCGGCTGCCTGGACACGGTCGCCGACTACTTCCGCGCGCCCGAGGTCGGTGCGGTGCAGATCAGGGTGCGGATCCGCAACCGGCACCGGTGGCTGGGACTGTTCCAGGACTACGAGTTCCTGGTCTTCTCCTCGATCACCCAGACCGCGCGGGAGCGGCTGGGCAGTGTGGGCCTGGGCGGAAACGGCCAGTTCGCGCGGCTGTCGGCCCTGGACTCCGTCGGCCCGCGGCCGTGGTCGGACTGCCTGACCGAGGACCTCGACCTCGGCATCCGGCTGGTCGTCGAGGGCTGGCAGAACCGGTACAGCGACGCCACCTGGGTCGACCAGCAGGGCGTCGAGACGGTGCGCGGGCTGCTCCGCCAGCGCACCCGGTGGATGCAGGGCCACTTCCAGTGCTGGCGGCTCATCCCGCGGCTGTTCGTGTCCCAGGCGCCGACCACGACCGTGCTGGACCTGAGCTACTACCTGATGAGCCCGGTGCTCGTGCTCATCGCGTCGATGGTCTTCACCGTGCCGCTGCTGTTCGCCCTCGTGGCGGTCGCCCTGCACCCGGGGTTCTTCCTCACCGGGTTCGGGCTGGTGTACCTCGCCGTCCTCTACGTCCTGACCTTCGGGCCGAGCCTGGCGCTGTGCCTGGTGTACCGGCGGCGCAGCGGGGAGATCGGCGTGGGCCGGGCGATCACCCTGGCGCACGCCCTGAGCCTCTACAACTACGTCTGGTACATCGCCGAGTGGCGGGCCCTGGGCCGCATGATCACCCGGCGGAGCGGGTGGACCAAGACCCCGCGGGTGGCGGAGCCGGTCTCCGTCACCTGACCCAGCGCGGTTCGCGGAAGTCGGGCAGCCGGGTGCCGATCCCGAGCAGCTCGGCCACCGCGGCGGCCGTCCGGAGCCCTGCGCGCCCGTCCCCGTAGGGGCTGGGCCGCAGGGCTTCGTGCGTCAGGCGTGGGGGCACCGGGTGGGCCAGTGCGGCCTCGGCCTCGGCCAGGACCCGTTCCTCGTCCGTGCCGACCAGCCGGGCCAGGCCGCGCTCCACGCCCTCCGGCCGCTCGGTGGTCTGCCGGAGGACGAGGACGGGCCGGCCGAGGCTCGGCGCCTCCTCCTGGGCGCCGCCGGAGTCGGTCATCACCAGCGAGCTGCGGGCGAGGACCCGGCAGAAGTCCGCGTAGCCGAGGGGCTCGCACAGCTGCACGTTCGGCACACCGGCGAGTGCCGGCAGCAGTGCCTCCCGGACCAGCGGGTTGAGGTGCATGGGCAGGACGACGTGCACGTCCGGACGCCGCTCGGCCAGCCGGCGGACGGCGCCGGCGATGGCGCGCATCGGCCCGCCCCACGACTCCCGCCGGTGGGTGGTCACCAGGACCACCGGGGTCCGGTGCTCGTCCAGGTGCGCGAGCTCGGGGGAGTCGTAGCCGTCGGAGCCGTCGACGGTCTCCTGCAGCGCGTCGATCACGGAGTTCCCGGTGACGACGACGTCGCCGGCGGCCACCCCCTCGCGCAGCAGGGCCGCCCGGGCCCGCGCGGTGGGCGCGAGGTGCAGGTCGGCCAGGCGCGTCGTCAGCCGCCGGTTGACCTCCTCGGGGAAGGGGTCCCACCGGTCGTCCGTGCGCAGCCCGGCCTCGACGTGGGCCACCGGTACGCGGGCGTAGAAGGCGGCCAGCGCTGCGGCGGTGGAGGTCGTGGTGTCGCCCTGGACCACGACGGCGTCCGCCGGGTCGGCGGCCAGGACGCGCTCGAGCCCCCGCAGCGTGCGCACGGTGACGTCGGTGAGGGTCTGTCCCGGACTGGAGATGTCCAGGTCGTGGTCGGGGACGATGCCGAACAGGCGGTTCACCTGGTCGAGCATGGCCCGGTGCTGGCCGGTCACGGCGACCGAGACCCGCACCCCGGGGGTCTGCCGGAGCGCGGCGATCACCGGCGCCATCTTCACCGCTTCGGGCCGCGTTCCGTACACCACCAGCACAGTCGACACGGGCGACCATGATGCGGTACCGGACGGTTCACGTCGGTTCGCCTCGCCGCGTGCGGCGGATGGGCGTGCGCGGGTCGATCGCGGGGTCAGCTGACGCAGACCGCCCCGGTGCCGGCGGCCGTCGCCGCGGTGAGCCCCGCGCGGGCGCTGCGCAGCACGTCGTGGGGCGGGACGCCGGCCGGGAGGACGGTGACCCCGGCGCAGACACCGAGGCCGGGGACGCCCAGGGCGCTGAGGGCGGAGACCACGCGGGCGGCGGCGGTCACCGCGCCGCCGACGTCCCCGCTGAGCAGTAGGGCGAACTCGTCGCGGCCGGACCGGCCGAGCCAGTCGTCGCCGCGCACCGAGCGGGCGATGATCGACGTGGCGGCGGCCAGGGAGCTCTGCGCGGTGGGGCCGTCGTCGTCGGGCCGGTGCAGCCCGAGGAGGACCAGGCAGGCGGGCACGTCGCCGGCCGCGCCGAGCCGCTCGGCCAGGTGCGCCAGCACCGAGTTCGGGCCGGGCAGGAGGCTCGTGACGTCGTCCTCCGGCGGCAGCACGGAGCTGACCGGGGGGTAGGCGGCCGTCGGGTCGCACGCGGGGCTCATACCGAGGGAGATCGGCACCACAGCCGCCCGGGTTGAGTCCTGGCGGGAACCGCCACCCGGACGGGTGTATCACGACTCGCTCACGCTTCGAACGGAACGGCCGCGTTCCACGGTCCGCAGGACCTACCCTCCGCGCGGGGGCGGACGGCGGCGTTCCGAGGAGCGCCGGCACGGGGGCTGACGGGGGCACGGTGGCAGTGCAGGACGACGTCGCGGCGGTGGCGTTCGCCGTGGAGACGGAGCTCGGGCCGGCGCAGATCCGCGCGGCGGGCAGGCGGGCCGCGGAGGCCGGCCGCCGGTACATGCGGACGACGATCAGCGAGAGCCACGCGACCCGCTCGGGGGTGCGCTACCTGGCGTACGGGCCAGGGGGGTTCGTGCGGCAGATGGCCCTGCGGGTGAGCTGGGAGGAGGCCGGCGCGGGCCGGCGGCGGGTGTGGCTGTCGGTCGGGGACCACCTCGTGGAGCGCGCCCGGCTGCTGGGCATCCCGCTGGGCCGGGCGACGGTGCCGGCGCTGTGGTCGGCGCGCCGGTTCGCAGCCGCGCTGCGGTCGGAGCTCACCGGTGCGCCGCGGCCGGAACGGGGCTCGGACGGGCCGGCCGCGCCGACCTCCTGGCCCCCGGACGGTGCACAGCTGCGCAGGCTCACCGCATCGACAGCCCGCTCGGGCCGTAGCAGCCTGTGAGGGCGCGCGGGAGGCGCCGTGGAACCGGTCGTTTCCGCTCTGGACGGCACATTGCGTCGTACACGAATGTGATGCGCCTTCGCCGTCGGACCTGGTTCTCCGGTATTCGACCCGGATCCCGTGGACGGCGCAGAGAGACATCGGAAACGTCCTCGGAGAGGTGCTCGGGCACACGCGCCGCGAGTACGGGAGTGGAGACGGTGGAATTCTCGTCGGACCCTCCGACGATGTGCGGCGGCAGAGGGGGTGGCGGAACTCCCACCATCGACTTCTGCCGGTCCTGAGATCGGGCGAACCGAGGAAACGGGGTGCCGAGCGTGGATTTCGATTGGAGCGACGAGCAGCTCAAGCTCAGGCAGGAGGCGCTCTCCTTCGGTGCCGCCGCGCTGGCCGAGCACGTCGAGCGGGACGACCGCGACGGCCGCTTCCCGAGGGAGAAGTGGGACGCCCTCGGGTCCTGGGGACTGTTCGGCCTCACGGTGCCGGAGGAGCACGGCGGATCGGGCCTGGACCCGATGACCGCGCTCGCGGTCACGGAAGGGCTCGCCGAGGGGTGCCCGGACAGCGGTCTGGTGTTCTCCGCGATCGTCCAGACCTGGGTGCTGGTGCCCACGTTCATGCGGTTCGCCACTGACGAGCAGCGGAACCGGTACCTGCCCGGGCTGGTGAGCGGGTCCCTCATCGGGGCGCTCGCCGTCACCGAACCGGACTCGGGTTCGGACGCCTTCGCGATGAAGACCCGGGCGGACCCCGTCGACGGCGGCTGGCGCCTGCGCGGGTCGAAGACCTACATCACCAACGCGCCCGTGGCCGACCTCGTCATCTGCTTCGCGCGGACGGGCGAGGGCGGCGCCATGGGCGGCGTGAGCGCCTTCCTCCTCGAGACCGGTGCACGAGGGGTCACCCTCGGCCCTCCCCTGGAGACCCAGGGCCTGCGGACCGCGCCGCTCGGGGAGATCGGTCTCGACGACGTCCTCCTCTCCGACGAGAGCGTCCTCGGCAGACCCGGTTTCGGGTTGGCCGTCTTCAACGAGGCCATGGAGTGGGAGCGCTCGTTCGTCATGAGCCTCTACGTGGGCGTCCTCGAACGGCAGCTCAAGACCGCCTGCGCGTACGCCCGGCGACGGCAGGCGTTCGGCGGCGCCATCTCCAAGCAGCAGTCGGTCGCCGACACGCTCGTCGACATGCGGGTACGGCTGGAGACCTCGCGCCTGCTGCTGTACCGGGCCTGCTGGCTCAAGGCCCAGGGCCGGTCGGTCCTGGAGCACTCGTCCATGGCCAAGCTCTGGGTCGCCGAGTGCGCCGTGGCCAACAGCCTGGACGCCATCCAGGTCCACGGTGCCCTGGGGTACGCCACCGAGGCCGGGATCGAACGGGACCTGCGGGACGCCGTCGGGGCACGCATCCACTCGGGTACCTCGCAGCTCCAGAAGGTCATGATCGCCCGGAGCATGCAGCTGTGAGCCATCACCTCATCGACGGGCTCCTGGCCGACGCGGGCCAGCGGTGGCCGGACGCGACGGCGGTCCGGGCCGAGAGCGCCTCGCTCACCTACGCCGAGCTGGACACCGCCGCCGACCGGGTCGCCGGCGCGCTGGCCGACATGGGCGTCGCTCGCGGCGACCGGGTCGCGCTGCACGTGAGCAAGAGCGTCGAGGCCCTCGCCGCCCTCTACGGCATCATGCGGGCCGGGGCGGCCTACGTCCCGATCGACCCGGGCACACCCCCGGCCCGGGGCGCGCTGATCGCCCGCGACTGCGAGATCGCGGCCCTGGTCACCGACGACGCGGCAGGGGTGGCGGCGCTCGGCCGGCACGACCCTGACATCGCGGTCCGCGGCATCGTGCGCACCGGGGACGCGCCGCCCGGCTTCGCGACCTGGGACAGCGTCCAGTCGGGCGCGCAGGAGGTTCCCCGGCGCAGGGTCATCGACACCGACCTCGCGTACATCCTCTACACGTCGGGCTCCACCGGACGCCCGAAGGGCGTGATGATCTCCCACCGGAACGGCCTGACGTTCGTCGACTGGGCGCACCGCACCCTCGGCCTCCGGCCGGACGACGTCCTGTCCAACCACGCGCCGTTCCACTTCGACCTCTCCACGTTCGACCTGTTCGGCGCGGCGAGCGCAGGGGCGACCGTGACGATGGTGCCGGCCGTCACCGCGATCTTCCCCGTCGAGCTGGCCCGCTGGATCCGCGCCCAGGAGGTGACGGTCTGGTACTCCGCGCCGTCCGCGCTCATGCTGCTGGTCCGGTCCGGCGACCTGGAGAACCACCCCATCGACACGGTGCGGCTGCTGCTCTTCGCCGGCGAGGTGTTCCCCACCAAGTACCTGGGCCGGCTGATGCGCCTGGCGCCGCGGGCCCGCTACGTCAACATGTACGGCCCGACCGAGACCAACGTCTGCACCTTCCACGAGGTGGTCGAGCCGCCCGAGCCCGAGGACCCGCCCGTCCCGATCGGGAGGGCGTGCGACAACACGCGCTGCGAGCTCGTGGACCCCCGCGGCGCGGTCATCGAGGACCTCGACGTCGAGGGCGAGCTGGTGGTCCGCGGGTCCATCGTGGCCCAGGGCTACTGGGGGGACCCGGTGAAGACCGCGGCGGGGTTCACCGAGCCGTACACGTACCGCACCGGGGACATCGCGTACTGGTCGGGACCGGCCGAGGACCCGGTCCTGCGGTTCGTCGGTCGCCGTGACCACATGGTCAAGATCCGCGGCTTCCGCGTGGAGCTGGGCGAGATCGAGGCGGTGCTCAACGCGCACCCCGCCGTCGAGGAGGCCGCCGCCGTCGCCGTCCCGGACGACGCGCTCGGCAGCCGGATCGTCGCCTTCTGCGTGGTCCACGAGGCCGACGTGGTGACCGACGTCCTGCGGCTGTGCAGGGACAGGTTGCCGATCTACATGGTCCCGCAGCGCATCGTGCCCGTGGACGTCCTCCCGCGGACGTCGAACGGCAAGGTCGACCGACCCCGGCTCGCCACCAACGTCGGGTGAGCGCACCAGCAGCCCCGTACCCCTCCTGGAGGTCCCATGTCCGAGTCCCCCGACGTCGCCACCGTGCGGGCGACGGTGCTCCAGGCCGTCGGTCCGGACGCCCTGGACGGGGCCGGTGACGACGAGCCGTTGTTCGAGCAGCGGCTGCTGGACTCCCTGGCGCTGGTCTCGATCGTCACCGCCATCGAGGACCGGTTCGGGATCTCCGTCGCGCCGGAGGACCTCGTGCCGGCGAACTTCCGCTCCATCACCGACATGGCGAGGTTCGTCTCGGGAAAGCGAGCCACCCGGTAGGGCCGTGCGCTCAGTCCGACGCTCTCCTGCCCAGGGCGGTCAGCGGCGCCCGCAGCGCTGACCGGGACGCTCGGGTGCCCGAGCACGGCGGACCCGAGGGGGTGGCGCTCCGGGGAACCTGCAGCCCGACGAGGTCGAGCAGGCGTACGGAACGCACCGTCTGCGCCACCCGGAAGCCGAAGAGGACCGTGGTGAGCAGCAGGTTCGCCGGGTTCGGACGGTCGATGTAGCCGTATACCACGGGCGCGGAGCCGTGGCCCTCGGACCGGTCGTCGATCATCGACTGCCGGTACAGGCTCTCGAGCGCGCCGCTCATCACGAAGCGCGCACTGCCGAGGTGGCGGTACTCCGGCACCGCCCAGAAGTGGTAGATGTACGCGTCTCCCGGTGCCAGGCGGAAGCGCAGGCCGCTGGACCTGTCCCGGACGAGGGGGCGCCGACTCATCCAGATCCACGAGGCGACCTCCCCGTCGAGGGTCGCCAGGTGGCAGACCTCCCCACGGGAGAAGCGGCCGGCGATCTGACGGGGCCAGCGGGCCCGGCGGAGCGGGTTGAGCACCTTGAGGGACAGGCGCACGTCGTCCGCGCGGCCGAGGCACAGGGCCGGAGCCTGCGCGGCCACGTCCGCCATCGACCTGAGGCAGTGCAACACCAGGCCGGTGTCCTGGGGCGGTGCCGGCGGCGGGTCGTCGATCCGCCGGGCGACGACGTCACTCGTGTGCACCCGGGGGAGCGACCGGGCCGCGACGCGGAGCAGGTGTCGGGCCCCGGCACTGCGGGGAGGCTCGTCCCTCCCCCCGGTCGTCGGCACCTCCGCCCGCACGTGCCGGCGGGAACGGAGCGAACTGGGGACACCGACCACGGGAAGCCTCCTCGAGGTAGGCGTCCCGGAGTCCGCGACTCACTGACGCCTTCCTGGAATGGTGCGGCCGCATGGTAGTGGCGGAACACGGGCGAAGGGCCTCCGCGCCGCCGCGGCACCCGGCCCCCTGACCAGCCGCCCATGACCGTCCTCGTGCTGGTCGGTTCGCGTCGTCGCACGTGGTGATGACGCGCGGCGGTCCGGCCGGAGGTCATCGGGGACGGACTGGACGGTCCTCAGGGCCGTGCAGGAGTGTGGGGCCCCTTTGCTGGCCGAGAGGGCGGTGCCCCGTGACGTGCGACCAGGTGCGCGACGTCGACGCGGCATCCGTCCCGGTCGTCGGGGAGGCGGAGATGGCCGAACACCTCCACCGGGCCGGCCGCCGCGTCGTCCTGCACCGGGGCCGCCACTGGGAGCAGCTGCTGCCGGGGTTCTTCCGGCCCGTCCACCTCCTGGCCAGGCTGACCCGGCAGCAGGCGACCCGTCCGGCCCGGGCCTGCTGGGGTTTCCAGGCGTGCCTCGTCGACGGCGATGCCTCCGAGGCGAACGCCGGGATCCCCGTCCACCTCATCTCCGACCTGGGCGCCTTCGACGAGGACACGTTGCCGCAGAGCCGGCGGTACCGGTTGCGGAAGGCCCGCAAACGCGCGCGGTTCGTGGAGCTGACCGGCCCTGCGCTGCTGCGCGAGCAGGGCTTCGAGGTGCTCCGATCGTCGCAGGAACGGACGGGCTACGGGTCCCTGCCGTCGAGGGACGGGTACGACGCGGCCCTGAGCGCAGTGGGCCGGCCGGCCCAGGGCGTGGTGCTGGCCGGTCTCGTCGACGGGCGGCTCGGCGGCTACCTCACCGGCCACGCGGTGGACGGCACGGCCTACCTCCGCGAGATCGTGGTCGCGACCGAGGCGCTGGGCACCGACATGAGCACCGCTCTGACGTACGAGTTCATCTATGCGTGCGGGCGCTCCGAGGGCATCCGGGAGGTGGTCCACGGTCTGCACGCCCGGGAGGACGACGGCCTCTGCCGGCACAAAGAACTCCTGGGCATCCCGCTCCAACGCGTGCCGGCGAAGGTGGTGATGCTGCCCGGAGCCGCGGCACTCATCCGGCGACGCAACCCGCACAAGTACTACCGCCTGACCGGTCGCGGCTGAGGAGCCGGGCCGTGTCCGGGGCAGCCGAGGGGCGCCGCCGCCTGCGGAGGGCGGCGGCCCGGCCGGTCAACGCAGTCGCGGAATGGGCCTTCGACCGCTGGATGGGCGTGCGGACGCGCATGCCCCTGCGGCAGGGGACAGATCCCGCCCCGGTGTCCGTGGGTGGCGATCCGCAGCACTACGAACCGGCCCCCCTGCTGCTGTGGCCGAGCGTGCACTGGGCCGTTCCGCTCGAGCGCGGTGCGACCACGTTCGTGGACCTGGGGGCTGGCCTGGGGCGCGCCGTCATCCTGGCCGCGGAGCTGGGGTTCCGGCGCGTCGTCGGCGTCGAGCTGGACGAGCGACTCGCTCGGGAGGGTCAGGAGAACGTCCGCCGGTGGCGCGCGCACCGGCCGTCGGCGTCCCGTCCCGGGCAGGAGGTCGTCATCGTCCACGGGGACGCAGCCTGCTACCGGCTGCCCGACGGCCCCACCCTGATCTGGATGTTCAACGCCTTCGGCCCGAGCACGCTGCGGCACGTCCTGGGCCAGGTGTGCTCGCGGACGCGGGCGGCCAGGGACGAGCTGGCGATCGTCTACTGCAACCCGGTGCACGAGTGGGTGTTCGACGAGTTCCCCCGGCTGACCCTGCACCGCCGGGCGAAGCGCTGGGCGGTCTACCGGCTGGACCCCGCGCCGCCCGACACCCGGCGGGCCTGAGCGCCGGACCGCCACCTCGGTCGGCCGCCCAGGCCTTGGTCGTAGGCCATTACGCCTATAGGTTTGGTGGACCTAAGAAATTGACGCAGCCCCGGGCGTGTCGCGCCACAATTCGTAGCAGTGCGATGACGCTTGAGAGAACTGCGACGGCGTGTCGTGACGGCGACGGAGAATTGTCCGGGAGTGGCCGGAGAGCTTGCGGCGGAGGGTTAGTCCGACCGTTCCGGTCCTGTAGCGTTCGGCGCCTTCGGGGGGCCGAGTCGCCGCTTGCAGTGGCCGCGGCCTTGCGCTGAGAAACGGTGCTCGGACGAGGGGAATAGCTCGTTGTGAACAACCTGCTACGCGCAGCGCGTTCTCAATGGTGGCTGCTGCTGATCGCGGTCGCGGCCGGCCTCGGCCTCGCGGGGGCCCTGAGCTGGCTCGCGACCCCCCTGTACACCTCGTCGACCCAGTTGTTCGTGTCTGCTGCCAGTCCCCTCAACATCTCCGACGCCTACTCGGGCAACCTCTTCTCCGAGAAACGGGTGAACTCGTACGCCCGGCTCCTCACCAGCGAGCAGATGGCCGGCCTGGTCATCGAGGACCTCGGGCTGGACACGACGCCGGCGCAGCTGGCCGGGCAGGTGGCGGCGCGGCCGGTGCCCAACACCGTCATCCTCGAGGCCACCGTCACCGACACGTCGCCCGAGCGGGCCCAGCGCATCGCGGCGTCCCTGGGGGCCCGGTTCACCGAGCGGGTGACCGAGCTCGAGGCACCCGACGACGCCGACACCTTGACGGTCAGGGTGACGACCGTCGAGCCGGCGGACTTCAATCCCGAGCCGATCAGTCCGCGGCCCCGTCGCAACCTGGCTGTCGGCGCACTGCTCGGCCTGCTGGCGGGTCTGGGGTTGGCGCTGTTCCGTCTGCGGCTCCACGACGCGCGGCTCGACGAGACCGTGACGAGCAGGGACGACATCCGGGAGCTCACAGGGGTGGGGTTGATGGGCACGGTGCTGGACGACCCCCGGCTGACGGAGAAGCACCTCGTCACCGACTTCGACGAGCCCTCGGTGACCGCCGAGGCCTTCCGTGCCATCCGCACGAACCTGCAGTTCGTCGGTGACGAGCACCCGCCGCGGGCCATCGTGGTGACCAGTGCGGTCCCCGGCGAGGGGAAGTCGACCGTCGCCGTGAACCTGGCCACGGCCCTCGCGCAGTCGGGCAGCCGGGTGGCCCTCGTCGAGGCCGACCTCCGTCGTCCCCGCGTCCCCGGGTACATGGGGGTGTCCGGAGCGGTGGGGCTCACCGACGTGGTGGCCGGCACCGCCGACCTCGACGAGGTGGCCCAGCCTTGGGGGGACGGGAACCTCACCGTCCTGGGCTCCGGTTCCCCGGTGCCCAACCCCAGCGAGCTCCTCGGCTCGGCCCCCGTCCGGTCCCTGCTGCAGCGGCTTCGGGACACGCAGGACTACGTCGTCATCGACGCGCCACCCCTGCTTCCGGTCACGGACGCGGCGGTGCTCAGCGTGCTGGCCGACGGCTGCGTGATCACGACCCGGTTCGGCCACACGCGACGCGAGCAGCTCGCCGAGGCGGCCGAGACGCTGGCCCGGGTCGACGCCACCCTGCTGGGTGTCGTGCTCAACCGGGTGCCCAGGTCCCGGGCCGTCGCCTCCGACGCCGCCTACGGGTACGAGCCCGGCACCGACCCGAAGGCGACGTACCCCGCCGGCGCGGCCGGCCGTCCCGTCGCTGGGAGGCGCCGTCGGCGCTTCGGGCTGCGCGGCCGTGGACCGCTCGCCGGGTCGCGACTCGGAGGTGAGCTCACATGAGGGAGCGCCCCCGCTGGCACTGGCGGGTCGCCGGGTACGCCGTCCTCGCGGCCGACGTCCTCTCCCTGCAGGCCGGGCTGACCCTGGCCGTCGCCGGGCGCTACGACGGCCACCTCGAGCGGATCAACGTCGGTGGTCTCCTCACCTGCTTCGCGGTGGCCGCGTCGACCTTCGCCGTCGTCGCCGCGGCGCTGAAGCTGCACCAGGGGCGCTACGCCGTGGGGAGCGCCGACGAGGTGAAGGGGCTGTGCCTCGCCGTGGCGGTCGCCGCGACGGCGTCGTTCGGCGTCGACCTGGCCGTGTACGTGTCCTACGGCGCCCCGCGCATGCTGCCGTTGTCGGTGCCGATCCTCGGTGCGGTCATCGCGTTCGTCCTCATGCTGGGCTTCCGGCTGGTGCTCCGCAGCCAGCGCGAGGGGGCCATCCGGCCGAGATCCGGGCGGCGCACGCTCGTGTTCGGTGCCGGCGAGGCGGCGCACCAGCTCATCCGGTCGATGCTCGGCGATCCGACGAGCCCCTACCTGCCCGTCGGCCTGCTGGACGACGACCCGGCGAAGCGCCACGTGCGCATCCGCGGCGTGCGCACGATCGGTGACCGGAGCCGCATCGAGGCGGCCGTCGCGGCGACGGGCGCCGAGGTCCTCGTGATCGCGATGCCGTCGGCCGAGGCGCCCCTCGTTCGGGACGTCTCGCAGCGGGCCCGGGCGGCGGGGCTGACCGTGAAGGTGCTGCCCAAGCTCTCCGAGCTCCTCAGCGGCCGGGTGGGCATCCGCGACGTGCGGGACATCCACATCGCCGACCTGCTCGGCCGACGCCAGATCGACACGAACGTCTGCGAGATCGCCGGCTACCTGACGGGCAAACGCGTGCTCGTCACCGGCGCGGGCGGTTCGATCGGGTCGGAGCTGTGCCGGCAGATCGCCGGCTTCCAGCCGGCCGAGCTGATGATGCTGGACCGGGACGAGTCGGCCCTGCACGCCGTCTCGCTCAGCATCCACGGGGAGGCGCGGCTGGACCTCCCCGAGGCGATCCTGGCCGACATCCGCGACGGCGAGGCCCTGCGCGAGACGTTCCTGGAGCGCCGGCCGGACGTGGTGTTCCACGCCGCCGCGCTCAAGCACGTCAACATGCTCGAGCAGTACCCGGCCGAGGGATGGAAGACCAACGTCCTCGGGACGAGGAACGTCCTGGCGGCGGCCACCAGCGTGGGCGTCACCCACTTCATCAACATCTCGACCGACAAGGCCGCCGACCCGGTCAACGTCCTCGGTCGGACCAAGCGTCTGGCCGAGCAGCTCACCGCGGCCTTCGCCCTGCGCAACGAGGGCCGGTTCCTGTCGGTCCGGTTCGGCAACGTGCTCGGCAGCCGCGGCTCGGTCCTGGAGACCTTCGCCGCGCAGATCGCCCGGGGCGGGCCGGTCACCGTGACCCACCCGGACGTCACGCGCTACTTCATGACGATCCCCGAGGCCGTCGAGCTGGTCATCCAGGCCGGCGCGATCGGCGGCGGTGGGGAGGCACTCGTCCTGGACATGGGGCAGCCGGTGCGCATCGCCGACGTCGCGCGTCAGTTGATCGACATGGAGGAGCGGCCGATCGCCATCGTGTTCACGGGGTTGCGGCCGGGGGAGAAGATGCGCGAGAAGCTCTTCGGCGGCGGTGAGGTCGACCAGCGCCCCGTCCACCCGCTGATCAGCCACGTGCCGGTGCCCCCGCTCGACCGGGACGTCCTCTGGCGCCTGGGTCCGTCGGGCCTCCTCGATGCCCCGGCGGTCTCCGGCCTCCGCGCACCGGCGAAGGACATGGTCTCGTGGTGACGCCGACCGGCCTCCGCGGGCGGATCCGGCTCTCCGCCCCGGATGTCGGACGGCGGGAGGAGCAACTGGTCGTGGAGGCCGTCCGCTCCGGTTACGTCGCGCCCCTCGGGCCCATGGTCGATGCCTTCGAGGCCGAGGTCGCCGCCCGCTGCCACCGCCGCCACGCCGTCGCGCTGTCCTCCGGGACGGCCGCGCTGCACCTGGCCCTGCTGGAGATCGGCGCGGGCCCCGGGACGGTCGTCATCGTCCCCACGCTCACCTTCGTGGCCACCGCCAACGCGGTGGTCTACGTCGGGGCCGAGCCCTTCTTCGTCGACTGCGACCGGGAGTCGGGCAACCTGGACCCCGAGTTGCTGGAGCGGTGCCTGGCGGAGCTCGAGGCGGAGGGCGCCGTGGTGGCGGCGGTCGTGCCGGTCGACCTCTTCGGGCGCTGCGCGGACTACACGCGCCTCGTGCCGATCTGCGAGAGCCACGGCGTCCCGCTGATCTCGGACGCCGCCGAGGCCCTCGGCTCCGCCCACGCCGGGCGTCCGGCCGGCTCCTTCGGTCGCATGGCGACCCTCTCGTTCAACGGCAACAAGATCATGACGACCAGCGGCGGGGGGATGCTCCTCACCGACGACGAGGTCGTCGCCGAGCGGGCCCGCTACCTCAGCACGCAGGCACGCCAACCGACGGTGCACTACGAGCACACCGAGATCGGCTACAACTACCGGCTGAGCAACCTCCTGGCCGCACTGGGCCTGGCCCAGCTGGAACGCCTCGACGAGATGATCGGCCGGCGGCGCGCCATCCGGCAGCGGTACGCCCGCCTGTTCGACGGTCGCGCGGGCGTGCGCGTCTTCCAGAGCCCGGCGGACGACGGCGACAACTGCTGGCTCTCCGCGATCGTGGTAGACCCGGCCGAAGCAGGCTGGTCCTCCGACGAGCTCCGGCTGGTGCTGGACGCCCACGACATCGAGTCCCGGCCGATGTGGAAGCCGATGCACCGGCAGCCGGTCTACGCGCGCGCCCGGTCGCTCGAGAACGGCGCCGCCGAGCGCCTGTTCGCCGACGGGCTGGTCCTGCCCAGTGGTTCGGCCCTCACCGACGACCAGATCGCAGCGGTGTCGACGACCGTCGACGAGTTCCTCGATGAGCGGAGAGGGATGGGGTAGGACATGCGGACTGCCTTCTTCACGCAGTTGTGGGTGCCCGAGGTCCCCCGTCAGCTGTCCGACATCGTCGAGGAGCTCGTCGCTCGTGGCCACGACGTCTCCGTGGTCACGGGCTTCCCGAACTACCCGACGGGGAGGATCTACGAGGGCTGGCGCCAGCGCCCCTGGGCCAACTACTCGACCGATGGCTACCACCTGAAGCGGGTCGCCCACTTCCCGAGCCACGACTCCTCCGCCGTTCGACGGGCCGCGAGCTATCTGAGCTTCGGGCTGGCCACAGCGGTCTTCGGGTGGCGGGAGCTCAGGGCCGCGGACGTCGTCTACGTCTACCACCCGCCGCTGACCACGGCCCTCGGCCCCTGGGTCAACCGCGTGCTCGGGGGTGCACCGTTCGTCCTGCACGTGCAGGACCTGTGGCCCGAGTCGGTGGTGGCTGCCGACATGATCGACCGCCGGGTCGTCGGCCGCGTATCCGCGGTGCTGGCGCGCCTGTGCGCGGCCGTCTACCGGAGGGCCGGTGCCGTCATCTGCATCGCGCCCACCATGGCCCGGCTGCTCCACGAGCGTGGCGTGCCCGCGTCGAAGGTGGAGGTGGTGGACAACTGGGCGGACGAGACCATCTACTTCCCGACCGAGAGACGGCCGGAGCTCCTCCGGTCGCTCGGCCTCGACGGCTGCACCACGGTGATGTTCGCCGGCAACATGGGCGTGGTCCAGGGACTGGACACGGTGATCGAGGCCGCGGCCCGGGTCCGCGAACTCGATGACTTCCGCCTGGTCCTCGTCGGCGACGGGGTCGAGCGGGAGTCGCTGCAGCAGCTCGCCGGCGAACTCGGCGCCGGCAACGTCGTCTTCCTCGGCTCCCGGCCGCGCGCGGAGATGAACGACCTGATCGCGGCGGCCGATGCCCAGGTGGTGAGCCTCCGCGACCTCCCGCACCTCCGCGGCACGATCCCCAGCAAGCTCGGCACCGTGATGGCCTGTGGCCGCCCGGTCATCTGCTCCGTCGCCGGCGACGCCAGAGCGATGGTCGAGCGCGCCGGGGCGGGGTGGACCTGCGACAGCGACGACGCCGACGCCCTCGCGCAGGCCTTCCGGGCCGTCCACGCCGCGTCACCTGCCGAGCGCGAGAAGCGCGGTGCCGCGGCCCGGACCTTCTACGAGGCGACCATGGCGAAGTCGATCAGCGTGCCGCGGATCGAGCAGATCCTCAGTCGGACGGCCGCCGCGGAGGCGGCCCCTGACCGGCGCCGCAGGCCGGTGGGCCTGCGGGCTCCACGGTTGAGGAGGGAATCGGCATGACCACGTCCATGGCGGGGGCCGTCGTCCTGATCACCGGGGGGACCGGTTCCTTCGGGTCCACGATGGCGCGGGCGCTGCTCGCCGAGGACGTCGCCCAGATCCGCATCCTCAGCCGCGACGAGGCCAAGCAGGACGACCTCCGGCGACGGTTGCGCGACGAGCGCATGCGGTTCTACGTGGGTGACGTGCGGGATCCCGCCAGCGTCGAGGACGCCGTCCGCGGGGTGCACCACGTCTTCCACGCTGCCGCCCTGAAGCAGGTCCCCTCGTGCGAGTTCTTCCCGTCCCAGGCTGTGCTCACCAACGTGACGGGCAGCCACCACGTCGTGGAGGCAGCGCACCGCCACGGAGTCCGGTCTGTGGTCCTGCTGAGCACGGACAAGGCGGTCTACCCGATCAACGCCATGGGGATGACCAAGGCGCTGATGGAGAAGACGGCCCTGGCGTTCGCCCGCAACAACCCGGAGACCGACACGGTCGTGTCGGTGGTGCGGTACGGGAACGTCCTCCACTCCCGGGGCTCCGTCGTCCCCCTCTTCCTGGAGCAGGTCGCCGCCCGCCAGCCCATGACCCTGACCGATCCGGACATGACCCGGTTCCTCATGTCCCTGGACCAGTCGGTCGACCTCGTCCGGTACGCGCTGCTGCACGCGCGGCCCGGTGATCTCTTCGTCCGCAAGGCGCCGGCGGCGACGGTCCGCACCCTGGCCGAGGCGGTGGCCGAGCTCATGGGTGTGCCACCGGACACGAAGGTCATCGGGACCCGCCACGGTGAGAAGGTCTTCGAGACCCTGCTCTCGCGCGAGGAGGTGCTCCGCGCCGAGGACAGCGGGGCCTACTTCCGCGTCCCGCTCGATGCCCGGTCGCTCAACTACGGCCTCTACTTCGAGCAGGGGGAGCGGGCCAAGGCGGCCATCGACGACTACACCTCCCACAGCACCGAGCGGCTGGAGGTCGACGGCGTCGTCAAGCTGCTGCAGTCCGTGCCCGAGATCATGGCGGCCGTGGGCGCCCTGGTATGAGGGTGGCGGTCACGGGGGCCGGGGGCTTCCTCGGATGGCACCTGCAGTGCGCCCTGCTGGCCGACGGGCGGCACGACGTCCTCCCGCTGGGCCGCGCGGAGACGGCCGATCCGGGTCGGCTCGCCGCGCTGCTCCGGGACTGCGACGCGGTGGTGCACCTGGCCGGGGTGAACCGGGGCAGCGACGAGGCGGTCGACCGCGGCAACCGGGAGCTCGCCACGACGCTGGCCGAGGCGCTGGCCGGGAGCGACGTGCGCACGGTCGTGCACGCCAACTCGATCCACGCGGGCACGCCGTCGGCGTTCGGGCAGAGCAAGGCGTTCGCCGCGGAGGAGCTGGCCCGCGGCGCGTCGAAGATCGGGGCCGAGTTCACCGACGTGGTGCTGCCGAACGTCTTCGGAGCGGGTGGGCGCCCGCACTACAACTCCGTGGTCGCCACCTTCTGTCACGAACTCGTGGCCGGACGACGACCGACCGTGCTGCAGGACAGGGAGCTGCCGCTGCTGCACGCCCAGGACGCCGTCGACGTCGTGATCGCGGCGCTGGGCGCCGGGGCGGGCTCCGTGATCCGCCCGGAGGGCCACGCCGTCACCGTCTCCGAGCTGCTCGCGCACCTGGAGGACCTGAGCGGTTACGCGTGCACGGGCGCGCTCCCCGACCTGTCCACGCCCTTCCGGGTCGCTCTCTTCGCCACCTTCCAGGCGTTCTGCTTCCCCGGGTCGTTCCCCGTCGACCTCGTTGCCCACGAGGACGCACGGGGCACGCTGTTCGAGGCCGTGCAGGCCCGCCGCACGGACACGCTGTCCTTCGTGTCGACCACGGTGCCGGGAGCGGTGCGCGGCCAGCACTTCCACCGCCGGAAGATCGAACGGTTCGTCGTGGTGGACGGGGAGGCCGAGATCCGGCTCCGCCGGCTGGTCACCGGTGAGGAGGAGCGCTTCGAGGTCTCCGGGCGCCGGCCCCAGGCGGTCGACATGCCGCCGCTGTGGGCCCACTCCCTGAAGAACACCGGCCCCGGGCTGCTGACGACGGTCTTCTGGGCCAACGAGCTGCTCGATCCGCAGCAGCCCGACACCTACCCCTCCCCGGTCCACGCCTCGTCATGAACCGGGACGGGGCGCACGGCGGCACCGGGTCGTCCGACTCGTCCGGAGCGGTGGCTGCCGGGAGGCGCTCAGCCGCAGCCGGTCCGACGGTGGCGCTGGCGGTGTGGCTGGCTGCGGCGGGCGGTCTGCTCCTCGTGGACGGGACCGTCCCGGTCGGGGAGACCCAGCGGTTCGTGGCGACGTCCCTGATGCTCTCCGCGTTCGGGGTCGTCCTGGGCGCCCTCATCGCCAGGCCCTCGGGGCTGCGACGGAGCCTCGTCCGGCTGCAACTGGGCCCGTGGGTGTGCGTCAGCTTCGCCGTGGTCTACGGGCTGGCGTCCCTCATCTGGCTGGTCCCGGCGTCGATCCCGGGGGACGAACAGCGTGCGGCGGTGGACCCCGCCTACCTCGTCCCCGCGCTGCTCGTGGTGGCGGCCGGGCTGTCGTGCTTCTGCCTCGGGTACCGGGCCGCGCCGCGAGCGCTGCGCCGGACGGCCGCCGCGGCGGACGCCGCCCTGTCCGGGGCACCGGGCCGGGAGGTCGGGGCCCGCTCCGTCCTCGCGCTCTGGGGGATCGCCGTGCTCGCGCAGGCGGGCTCCATCAGGACCGGCTCCTTCGGCTACCTGGCGGACCCGCAGGCGGCACTGGCGGCCACGTCCTCGGTCCCGGCGGTGCTGGCCCTCTTCGGGAACCTGGGGCTGCTCGCGAGCCTCCTGGCCGGGTGGCGCCACGCCGTCTCCCGGACCCCGTCCTCGCTGGTGCTGCTGCTCTTCGTGCTCCTCTCCCAGCTGGCGCTCGGGCTGTTCTCCGGGATGAAGGAGCAGGTGATCATCCAGGTGTTCGCCGCCGCCTTCGGTTACGGGCTGCGGCGACGCGTCCGGCTGGCCCCGATCCTGGTCGCGGGCGCCGTGTTCGTCGTCTTCGTCGTCCCGTTCGTGACCCAGTACCGCGTCGCCGTGCTGGCCGGATCGGGACGCCTGGCCCCGTCGGACGTCGTGGCGGTCGTGGGCCTGGAGGACCTCCTGTCCGCCTCCGAGGAGACGTCGGTCGCCGCCTCCGCCGAGCAGCTGGCCGACCGGCTGGCCCGGGTCGGGGACGTCGCGGTCGTCCTGCAGAAGACGCCGGCCGTCGTCCCCTACCGGTCGCCCGTGGACCTGGCGTCGAGTCCCTTCCTGGGGATGGTCCCGCGTTCCCTCTGGCCCGGGAAACCGGTGCTCGACGCGGGGTACGTCATGAGCACGGAGTACTACGGCCTCCCCGCGGACGTCTACACGTCGAGCGCCATGACCCCGTACGGCGACCTGTGGCGCCACGGCGGGATCTGGGTGCTGGTTCTCGGCATGGCCGGCCTCGGCATGCTCGTGCGGAGCGTCGACGACCGTCCGGGGGACCCGGCCACGGACCCCCGGTTGTTGTTCCTCCCCATGCTGCTGTTCACGCCGCTGGTCAAGCAGGAGATCGACTACCTCAACCTCATGGCCTCCCTGGTGACCACCGTCGTCGCCACCACCGTCGCCTCGCGGGTGGTGGCCGCCACGTCGGGCGGCCCGGGACGACGGCGCGGCGACCGCGACGTCGGGTCCGGCCTGCGGGTACCACGGGCTACGCCGCCTGCGGCGGTTCCGTCCCGCTGACACGTCCCGGCGACCGGACCGCCCGGAGCGCGGACCACAGCAGGAGGAAGACCGCGATGTACGTGACCGACGAGGTCACGGCGGCGCCCATCGTCCCCAGGCGGGGGACGAGGACGACGAGCCCGACGACGGTGACCAGCACCCCGGCGCACTCGCTCCGGGCGACGAGACCGGGTCTCCCCAGGCCACGCAGGAGGTCGCCCAGCACCTGGTTCACGACGAAGAAGGCGGCTCCCGGAGCGAGGGCGAGCAGCAGGAGCGGAACGCCGCCGAAGCCGGGCCCGAACAGGAGCGGGACGACCACCGGGGCGCAGACGACGACGACCGCGACACCCGCCAGTGCGACGGCGAAGGCCCCCCGCACGGCCTGGCGCACGGTGGCATCGGAGCCGCCGCGCCGGGCGATCTGGGGGAACGCGACGTTGCCGAACGACACGACGAGCGGCATCACGAGCAGGCTGAGCGAGACGGCCACCGCGTACTGACCCAGGGCACTGGGAGCCACCAGGAGGGCGAGGACCACCTGGTCGATGCGGCCGTTCACGCCGTTCGGCACGGTCGAGGCCATGTTGGACAGGCCGTACCTCGTCAAGGGCCCGGCACGGGCTCGCGTGAACCGGCCGCGGGGGAGACCGAGGGATCGGTAGAGCCACCACGCCAGGCACGCCTGGAGGAGGAGGGACACTCCCAGGCTCGCCATGACCCCCGGGACGTCGAGCCCGGGGACCATCATCGCCGCCGCGAGGACCGCGGCGAACAGCAGGGGCTGGCTCAGCCGCACGACGTTCCACCGCCGGATGTGCAGAGCCTGCAGGGCGCAGACAGCCGGTGCGGCCAGGAAGGCCACGACGACGCAGCCGATCGTGACGAGGAGCCCGGCCCGGCGATCCTCCGACCCGTCCATGAACGTGACGGCGGCGAGGGCGACGAAGCCCGCCCCCGCCAGGCTCAACGGCAGCAGCATCACCAGGGCTGTGCGTACGTGCGTGTCGGCCGCCCGCTCGTCCCGGGCGGCGAAGAACACCACGGCGGCGGACAGCCCCAGATCGAAGACGACGAGCACCAGCCCGAACAGGGAGGTGATCGCGGCGTAGTCACCGCGGCCGGCGGGTCCGAGCAGCCGGGCGAGGAGCACCCCGACGGCGGCGGCGAGCATCGTGGTCAGGACGTTGTAGACCGCCGTGCGACGGACCGTGGCCAGGTAGCCGGGACCAGATCGCTCCACGGCCCGCCTTCCGACTGCCCCCGGTGGCCATGCGCACGCCGCGTGGGGTCGCTCGCCCGCTCCACGTCGACGCGCTTCGCGCCGGGCCGGATCGTATCGAGACAGGGGCGTACGGGGCGGGGTCGTCCCGCCGGTCGTCGCCTCGGCCCAGGCGGGCCGCTACCCCAGGAGCCAGTCGAAGTAGGCCCGCGGGTCGAAGGGTGCCGGGTCCGGGGGGACCTCGGCGGCCAACGCGCCGGCCAGCGCGTCGGCCAGGGAGCGTGCGTCGCCGCTGCGGAAGCCGAACAGGGCCGCACCGGCGACCTCCCGGTTGTGCGCGGTGTCCTGCGCGAGCACGGGCAGACCGGCCGCCCGGGCCTCGGCCAACGGATAGCCGAACGACTCGATGCTGGTCGGGAAGTACACGGCCGCCGCCTCCGCGTACCTCGACTCGAGGGAGGGCTGGTCCAGCATGCCGAGGAAGGAGAAGCGGTCGTCGGCCCGGAGAGCCGGTGTCGCGTCGGCCGGGCCGATGGTGCAGACCACCCGCACGCGGCGGTCTCCCAGGGCGGCCTGGAGCAGCTCCAGGTGGGCGGCCAGGTTCTTGTAGGGGGAGTGGACGATCGGGCAGAGGACCGTGCCGGAGCTGGCCTCCGCGTCCCGGGGCCGGTCGGGTACCCGCAGCGGCTGCAGCCGGACGACGATCCGCTCGGCCAGATCCGGCAGCGCGGTCGACACCCGGTCGGCCATGCTGGAGCTCGGCACGACCAGGACCTCCGACCGGCGTGCGGCCAGCCGGACGACCGCCACCTGGGCGGCGAACGCTCGGCCCAGGTGCCCGACGGACCGCGCCCACTCCGTGCGGGAGAGGAACTGGTTGGCGTTGTGCAGCAGCGTCCACCGGGAGGCGCCGGCCATCGCGAAGCTGA
Organism: Geodermatophilus sp. CPCC 205506; assembly: GCF_051383635.1. Lineage (NCBI taxonomy): Bacteria > Bacillati > Actinomycetota > Actinomycetes > Geodermatophilales > Geodermatophilaceae > Geodermatophilus > Geodermatophilus sp. CPCC 205506. Next base: position 43,150 of record NZ_JALPKP010000001.1, read on the forward strand.
CGTTGTTGGTCGCCACGACCTTGGTGGCCCCGCGCGCGTGCACCTCCCGGCGCAGCAGCCACGGCGCGGTCACGTGCTCGCGCAGTCCGATGCAGGTGGCCTCGACGGCACCGTCCTCGGCGGCGTAGGCGAGGTACTGGGCGCGGAACCGCCCGGCCCCGCCGATGGCACCGCCCGCGAGGTCGACGACGACGGCCACTGCCTTCCTCCCGGTCCTCAGGACGTGAGACGGCTGCTCACGAGGCGGAGACCACCTCGTCGTACGTGCGGGTGAAGCGCGCCAGGGTGGCCCGGGCGTCGAACGACGACTCGGCCCGCTCCCGCGCCCGCCGGCTCATCTCGGGTCCGGACGCGCGGAGCACGTCCAGGACCCGGTCGGCCAACGCCCGGGGCACGTCGTCGCTCGGCTGCTGCGGCACCAGCCAGCCCGTCCGGCCGTCCAGCACGGTCACCCGCGTGCCCGCCGTCCCGGTGGTGACGACCGGGAGCCCACTCGCCATCGCCTCCACGACGGAGAGGCCGAAGCCCTCCTCGAACGAGGCCTGGAGGAACACCGACGCGTCGCGGTACAGCCCGGGGAGCTCGTCGGCCGTCACGTCGGAGCGGACGCGTACGCGGGAGGTCAGACCCAGGTGCGCGACCAGGTCCGACTCGGGGAGCGGCAGCCGACCGCGGCCGGCGAGGACGAGGTCGGGGACCGCCGGCTCGGCGTCGACCAGCAGCGCGTAGGCACGGATGAGCCGGTCCAGGCCCTTGCGCGGGTCCGACAGCCGGCACACCGAGAGGAGGGGGCCGCGTCGTCGCCAGCCGTCTGGGTGGGGACGGAAGCGATCGACGTCCACCCCCGGCGCAGCGATCCCGAGGCGGCCCCGGCAGTGCGGGCGCACCGCCTGGAGCATGTCCTCGTTCCACACCAGGACGGCGTCGACGGAGCGGAGGGCGCGGCGCTCCACCCGGTCCACGAGACGGGTCATCGCGGCGCGCCAGACCGTGAGCGGACCGGAGGCGGCCGCCAGTTGCGACTGGCGCTCCCAGCGCACCCTCGTGGCCGCCTGGAGGACGACGGGCACCCCCGCCCCGCGAGCCGCGTTCGCCAGCGCCGGCGCCCCGGACACGACCTGGATGACGTCGAACGCGCGCAGGGCGCGGGTGAGCTCGCTGCGCCGGCAGTAGCGCATGGGCTCCAGCTCGACGGCGTTCGCCCCCCAGTGCCGGTCGGTCCCGGAGCTCCCGAGCGGCTGGCCGATCGACCTGCGGAGCCAGGTCGCGGGAGCGGTCAGGCGGCGGCTGGCCGCGTCCCGGCTGGACGTGGCCAGGTCGTGGACGACGACGTCGTAGCCGGAGTCGATGAGGCCGTCCCGCAGCCACCGGGCCACGGTCGGGACGCCGCCCCCGGCCGTCCAGCCCTGCGTGAGCAGGGCCACGCGGTGCACCCGTCGTCGGTCGTCGTTCACCGGAGCCCGGCCCACGCGGCGTGCTGCCTGGTCGTGGACAGGATGAAGTTGCGGACGCGGATGCTGCAGTCGGTGACCTCGTAGTCCCGCGGGGCGACGGTCGTCCCGGAATCGGCCACGGCGGCACGGATGCCGGCCACCAGGGTGGCGGTGTCCAGGTCGACGGTGATGATCGAGCCGGTGTCGAGGGCCTCCGGCCGCTCGATGGACGAGCGCAGCGTGACTGCCGGGAACCCGAGGATCGAGGACTCCTCGCTGATGGTCCCGCTGTCGGACAGCACGCAGCGGGCGTGCAGCTGCAGGTGGTTGTAGTCGTGGAAACCGAACGGCTCGTGGAACCGGATGCCGCTCAGGGCGGCGACACCGTCCAGCTGCCCCAGCCTGCGCCTGGTCCGGGGGTGCGTGGAGACGACGAGCGGCAGGTCGAAGGTGTCCCGCACGGTCACGAGGCACTCGAGGAGGGCCCGCAGCCGCTCCGGTGGGTCGACGTTCTCCTCGCGGTGCGCGCTGACGAGGAAGTAGCCGGCGTGCTCGAGTTCCAGGCGCTCGAGCACGTCCGAGGCGTCGATGGCGGGTCGGTAGTGGTCGAGGACCTCCCGCATCGGGGACCCGGTGTGCATGATGCGCCGCGGCTCGATCCCCTCGGCGAGGAGATTGCGCCGCGCGTGCTCCGAGTACACCAGGTTGAAGTCGGCCACGTGGTCGACGAGCCGTCGATTGGTCTCCTCGGGGACGTTCTCGTCGAAGCAGCGGTTGCCCGCTTCCATGTGGAAGGTGGGGATGCGCATCCGTTTCGCCATCACCGCGGAGATGGCGCTGTTCGTGTCTCCCAGGACGAGAAAGGCGTCGGGCATCTCCTTCCTCAGCACCGATTCGGTCCCTCTGAGGGTGTCCCCGAGAACCGATCCCAGACTCGACGTGTCGACGTCCAGGACGTGGTCCGGCGGGCGCAGCCCGAGCTCGTCGAAGAAGACGCCGTTGAGCTGGTGGTCCCAGTTCTGTCCCGTGTGCACGAGAACGTGCTCGAAGGCCTCGTCGAGCCGCGCGATGACCCGTGAGAGGCGGATGATCTCCGGTCGCGTGCCCACGACGGTGACGACCTTCACGGGGGGACCCTAGCGCCGGGAACGGCCTGTTCGGGCCGGTCGCGACCGCCGGGGCGGTGCGGGGTGGAGAACGACCTGCCCCTGGCTCCGCGAGCGGTAGGTTCACGACCCCATGGGCCGAGGATCGGTGATGCGGTGTGACCAGTCCGATCGTTGCGCTGAAGGTCCGCGTCGCACGTTCGCTGTGCTCGGACTGGATCGGCAAGGTGGTTGCGACGACCTTCCGCGACAACGTGCCACACCGCGGTGCGCGTGTTCTGACCGGCCATTCCGAGGTCCAGCTGAAGACGAAGGCGTCGCTGTTCTGGGGGTTCTACGAGAGCGCGGAGGTGCGCTTCGTCAAGAAGTACCTCCGCCCGGATCGCGATGTGATCGAACTGGGAGCCAGCATCGGCGCGGTCTCCCGCCATGCCGCCAAGGTCCTCCACCGGGGGAGGCAGTACGTCGCCGTCGAGGCCAACCCGAGGCTGCTCGGTCTCCTCGCCGCCAACCTGAGGGCGAGCGGTGCGGACTTCGAGCTGGTCCACGCCGCGATCGTCGGGCCCGGACAACCACCCAGGGCGACGCTGTCGCTCGGTGAGACGACCGATGGTTCTCGCATCGCGGAGCCCGTGGACGCCCCCCACGGTATCGAGGTGCCGGCCACGACCCTCGGGCGTCTCCTCGACGAGCGCGGCATGCAGGACGTCTCGGTGATCAGCGACATCGAGGGGGCGGAGGCCTCCTTCCTCCTCCACGACGAGGAGTGCCGGCGCATCGGACAGCTGATCATCGAGCTGCACGACACTCAGGTCGACGGACGACCCGTCCCGGTCCGCCGACTCGTCGAGCTGGCAGGCGCCCGCGGGCTCCGGCTGGTGGACAGGCGGGGCCCGGTGTGCGTCTTCGACCGAGCCGGGACCGCCGCCTGATGGGCCCGGACGTCCGTCCGTCGCCTCGTCCCCGGGTCGCCGTCGTCGCTTCGCACCCGATCCAGCACTTCTGTCCCCTCTACCGCGCCCTGACGGCGGACGGCCGGCTGGACCTGAAGGTGTTCTTCGCCTCCGACGCCGGCAAACGGGTGTACTACGACCCGGCCTTCGGTCGCGAGATCACGTGGGGTTCGGACGTCACCGAGGGCTTCGAGCACGAGTTCCTGCCCGGCGCGGACACCCGCGACGTCACCGAGAACGCAGCCAGCCCCCGCCTCGGAGAGCGACTGGAGGCCTTCTCGCCCGACGTCGTCCAGGTGTACGGCTACAGCCGCGTCGTGTCGCGCCAGGCGCTGTACTGGGCGCGACGACGGAGGGTCCGCTCGCTGATGGTGGCCGACAGCGAGTTGCTCACCCCCCGGAGCGCCGCGCAGCGGGCCGTGAAGGCGGTGTACGTCCGGGCGCTGCTGCGCCTGCCCACCGGGTTCCTCACCATCGGTGACGAGAACGAGCGCTACTACCGCCACTACGGCGTCTCCCAGCGCCGACTGCACCGCAGCCCGATCCCGATCGACAGCGAGTTGATGAATCGGGTCCTGGCGGAGCGGGAGCAGGTGCGGCAGGGCGTCAGGAACTCCTGGGAGGTCGGCGAGGGCGATGTCGTCTCGCTGACGGTCGGCAAGTCGGTGCCTCACAAGGCCCACCCGCACGTCGTGCGCGCCGTGGGCCTGCTGCCGGCGCCCTGTCGCGACCGGACGGTGGCCGTCTTCGCCGGCGGAGGCCCGGACACCCCCCTCATCCGAGCGGAGGCCGAGCGCCTGGGGGTGCGCGTCGTGACCCCTGGATTCCTGTCGGTCACCGAGCTCATGGCGGCCTACGTGGGCGCTGACCTCGTCGTCCACCCCTCCTCGACCGATCCGCACCCGCTGGCGGTGGCCGAGGCCGTCTACGCCGGGCTGCCCGTGCTCGTCTCCGATCGGATCGGCAGCTGGGGCCCCTCCGACGACGTGCGGCCGGGGCGCAACGGGCTCCGCTATCCCTTCGGGGACGTGGCCGCCCTCGCCGAGGCCCTGACCGCGCTGGTACAGGACCCCGACCACCGCGCGCGGCTGGGGGCCGCCTCGCGGGACATCGGTCGGCACCGCACGCTGTCCGCGTCCGTGGACACCTACGTCCAGGCCGTCCTGTCCTCGTGACCGGCCGGTCCAGGACAGGTGACGTCGACGGCGCCGGCCGTCGCTCCGGACACCGCCCTCCGGGATCGGCCGCCTCGGGGGACTCCGGCGTTTCCGTCCGTCGGGGTGGACGATCCGCCCCCTGGGCCGTGGAACCCAGCTACGATTCGCGGCCCGTCGAGCTGAGCACCACTCCCACGCTCCTCGTGAGCGCCACGGGACTGCCGGGGCGTCCCCCGTGTCTAGGAGATCGGGCATGGCAGAGCTGTCCCGTCGCCAGCTCCTCGGCTGGTCCGGTGTGGTGGGGGTGGGGCTGCTCGGTCTCGCCGTCGTCGGGAGGGATCCCGAACCGGTCCGGCCGAACCCGCCCCCGGCGGACTGGCGGGCTGCCGCCCCGTGGCGCGGCTCGGACACGTGGCCCGGTCCACATTCCTGAGCGCTCGTGAGAGGACCCGACATGGCCTGGCCGCCGATCACCCATCAGGACGTCGAGGACGAGATCGCCGCGCTCCGGTCCGGCGTCTTCAACGCCTCCGCGTACGGGGCGGTCGGTGACGGCGTCACCGACGACACGGCAGCACTGCAGGCGGCCATCGACGCGGCCTGCGGTGGTCCGGCAGGCTTGGAGCCGTCACCCATCCGAGACGCGCTGGGGCCCGTCTACATCGGGCCCGGGACGTACCTGACCACCTCGGCACTGGTGGTCAAGGCCGTCCTCGGGCTGCAGATCATCGGCGCGGGGCCGCGCATGACGAGGATCCGCGTCTCCGGTACCCGGACGGAGGGCATCAACGTGACCGGCTGCCCCTCCATCGTCATCAGGGACATCGGCCTCACCGGGGACGGGACCGCCGGGACGGCGACGATCACGGGGAGTGCCCTGGCCCTCGACTGGATGCCGTCGCGGGCGACCGCCTGGGGTTCGCACGCCGTGCTCGAGCGGATCTTCGTGGAGGACCTCCGGTTCAAGTACGGGATCACGCTCGGCCTGAACTCGGCGAACTTCGACCTGTCAGACGTCCGCGTCGTCGACTGTGCGGTCGCCGGGGCCTGGAGCCTCGGATCGGACGACGCCAGCCTCTACCAGGCCGCGTTCCTGAGTGGCAGTGGCAGGGCGGGGAACGTCCTCAACCACCAGTACGAACACTGCACGGGTGTGGCGGTGCGCCGCCTCTTCCACGTCAACAACGTCAACCGGGTCTCGATCAACGGGGGTAACGGCTCCGGTGCCGACGTCGCTCTCTACTACGAGGGCACCGGGGTGATCGCCTACCGGGATGCCCGGGTGGAGACCTCGCGGCGGCTCGCGAACTGCCAGGGAGGGAACGGGGCGAACCCCGCCAACCTGGTGGTCGAGAACATCGTCTGGTCTCCGGGGACGGCCGCCGCCGCGGACAACACGGTCATCCGGTGGTGGGCTCCCGGCACCGTGCGCCTGAGCAACCTGGTCCTGGAGGAGCAGGCCGACGGCGCCGTGGACTGGCTGCTGGAGTTCGGCACGGCAGGGACCACGGTTGCCCAGGTCGTCGTCCTCGTCGACGGTGTCATCACGACGAACGCGACGGTCGAGAGCCTGCTCGCCGTCGTCCCAGGGACGAAGTGCTACGCCGAGGTGCGGGGCTTCATGCCCTTCAGGAACGCGAGCGGGTTGACGGGCACGGGTGTCGGGCGGGTGGCCATCGCCTACAACGGCGCCTCCGCGGACACCGGGAGCCTCACTCGCACGACCTGAGCTCGCCGTGGACCTCGCCGACCTCGGGCTCGACGACGAGACGCCCAGGAGAGAGGTCAGCAGCTCCGGTGGAGGGTCGCCTCGACGAAGCCGGCCATCTCGTGGAGGAGCTGACGCGCCCAGGTGCCGACCGGGATGGACGGCTCGGCCTCGGCCATCACCACCTCCGCGTCGGTGCACCGCCGGACGAGCAGGCCGGCCCGCGCCAGGTGGTACGTGCTCGTCACCACCGTGATGCGGGACCACCCGTGCTCCTCGACCAGGCGACCGATGGCGCGGGCCTCCCCGCGGGTGTCCGGGGGAGAGGGCCGGAAGCAGTACACCTCGAGGTCCCCGGGGTCGCGGCACAGCGCTCGCGCGGGCGCGTTGGCAGCCCCGCCGGCGGCCGACACGACGAGCACGCCGCCACCCTGCTCCGCCAGCCGGAGAGCCCTCGGCAGGCGATCGGTCGGGGACCCGGCGAGCAGGGCGACCGCCTCGGACGAGGCTGCGTCGTCCGCGACCGGGGGGAACAGGATGGCGTGGGTGAGCACGACGGCGGCCAGTGTCAGCGCGAGCACGGCACCGAGGACCCAGCGTAGGAGACGGTGAGCCGGTCGACGGCGCCTGGTGGTCGCGGGAGCCGGCACGGGGACCAGACTCCTCGTGCCGGCGCGGGAGCGCACGATCCAGCGGCACGAACCGGTCCGGTCCAGGGTCCCGGTGGATAGCCTCCACGGGGTGGACGTCATCGAGGGAGCCGGCCCAGGACCCGTCCCCGCCGTGTCGGCGGCCGGCGTGCGGGTCGTCCCCGAGGCCGACTGGGACGAGCTGGTCCGCCGGCTGGGCGGTCTCGACAGCTACACGCGGCTGGCCCACCACCGTGTGTCCGCGCTGCTGGAGCCCGCCGGCACCCGACCGGTCCTCCTCCACCAGGTCCACCCCGACGGCGAGGTGGCGCTCCCCCTGCTGCTGCGGCCCCTCCCGGAGGGCGGGGGATGGGACGCGACCAGTGCCTACGGCTACGGCGGCCCGGTGGCGACCTCTCCGCAGGCGGCGGCCGCGTTCGGCGCGGCCCTCGACGCGTGGGCGCGCGAGAACGAGGTCGTGACGACGTTCCTGCGCCTGCACCCGCTGCTCGGCAACGCCTCCCTCGTCCCTCGGGGCGGTGACCTCGAGCAACGGGGGTGCACCGTCTCGTGGGACGTCAGACCCGGACGGGACCTCCTGTCGGCCATGCACCCGCACCACCGGCGTGCGGTGCGCAAGGCCGACCGTGCCGGCCTGGAGGTCGTCGTCCGCCGGCCGTCACGGCTCGACGAGTTCCGCGCGCTGTACGACGTCACCATGCGGCGCCAGCGGGCCGAGGCGTACTACTTCTTCCCGGACGCCTACTGGGAGGCGCTCCTCACCGACGCCGAGCGGCTCGGCGTCGTGCTGGTCGAGGGGCGGCTCGACGGGAAGCTCGTCGCGGCGCTGCTCTGCTGCTCCGAGGGGGCGTGGTTGCACTACCACCTGGGTGCCTCCGCCGATGCCGCCCGCGCCATCGGCGCCTCCAACCGGTGCTTCCTCGCGGCTGCCGAGTGGGCCCAGGCCCGGGGCACGACCCGCTTCCACCTCGGCGGTGGCGTGGGCGGCGACTCCGCGTCCTCGCTGTTCGTGTTCAAGCACCGCTTCGACCCGAGCACCCCGGCGCTGCCCTTCCACGTCGCCAAGCTGGTGCACGACCCGGATCGGTACCGGGAACTCGCGGGAACCGGGTCGACCAGCGGGTTCTTCCCGCCGTGGCGGCGAGGCCGGTGAGGTGAGGGGGATCGGGAGGAGCGCGCCGCGACCGCCGCGCCGCCGTCGGCGCGCGGGTCAGCGAGCGGTCAAGTGGCTGGCCGACCGGGTTCTCGCCGCCGTCCTCCTGGTCGTGCTCTCGCCGGTGCTCGCGGGCCTGTCCCTCTGGATCCTGGTGGACGCCGGACCGCCGGTCCTCTTCGTGCAGCCGCGCGTCGGGAAGGGCGGCCGCGAGTTCCCGATGCTCAAGTTCCGCACGATGGTCGACGACGCCGTCCGGGTCGGAGCTGAGCTCGGCGTGACCGAGGACCCGTACGGAGTCGTCAAGGACGACCCGCGGATCACGCGGAGCGGCCGCTTCCTGCGCCGTACCGGCCTCGACGAGCTGCCGCAGCTGGTCAACGTGCTCGTCGGCCAGATGAGCCTGGTGGGGCCGCGTCCCGACATCCCCGTGCAGGCCCGGCACTACACCGACCACGAGCGGCGCCGTCTCGAGGTGCTCCCCGGGATCACCGGGTACTCCCAGGTCAACGGGCGCGACGACATCCCGTGGCCCGAGCGCATCGAGCAGGACATCCACTACATCGACACGTGGACGCTGGCCCTGGACGTGCGGATCGCGCTGCAGACCGTGGGGCAGGTGGTCCGGGGCGAGCCGGATCCCCTCCTGGACACCCACAACATCGCCCGGCTGTCCGAGGCGCCCGGTGGGCAGCTCCCGGAGGGACAGGGCGGCTGACGGATCGACCGCCTGGGGACTATCTGTCGTGCGCCGACGGCCGGCGGGTGCCCCTCGGCGCCCGTCCAGCTCGTCGTCTGCCGCGCCGCGTCGGGCGCTCGCTGCTCGGGGCCTGCGCTTCGGCGTCCCCGCCGCCGACGAGGCCGTCGGTCTGCAGGTCCCCGGACGGGCGAGACGAGGTGGTCCTGAGGCGTCGGCACCAGCGTTGCGCGGACCGGGTCGGGGCCCCGGCGCGTTCTCCGGGCGACCGGACGCCGGGGTCGTCCGGGGGGCTCAGCTGCGACAGGCGGTCCTCCGCGTCGTCCATCCGCCGGACGAGGTAGCCGGTCAGCAGGGCGACCGGGAGGGCGAGGGCGCACCAGGCGATGGCGACGATCCACCACCAGCTCATGAGCCCTACCCCCAAGGGTTCTGGTCAGCGCCTCGTGTGTGACACCCGAGGTGTCGGCTCCTGACTGAGCGGCCGGGCGGAGGCGACTGAGGAGGCAGCTGTACGAGCCCCAGCGTCATCGTACTAGCTGGACGTTGGGTGGCGATTCCATAACGATCCGGGGTTGCCGACGGTGCCCCCGGTCCGACGGGGGAGGAGTCGCACCTCCCCTCTCACGACGTCGAGCAGGCGGGGCAGGTCGTCGAGCGCGAGCCGGTGGAGGAGTCGTCCCGCGGGCGTGAGGCGCACGTCGACCGACGCGTCACCCCTCGCCAGCGGCGCGCTCACCGTCGTCCGGAACCTCAGCACCGGGTGGCGGCGGCCGTCGTGGTCGGTCAGCGGTTCCCGGACGAAGACCGGACCCCCGCCGCTCGCCCGCACCGCGATCGCGGCGACCACGAGTACGGGCAGGGCCAGCAGGATGATCAGGGCCGCCAGCAGTCGATCCTCGAAGGGTGCCCGGCTGACGTGCGGGTGCCGCTCGGCGGCCCGGCGGCTCCGGGCCCGGCGTCGCCACGCGCGGCGGTACAGCAGCGTGAGCACGGCGGCCATGGGCGGGACCACCGCCACGGTCACCGCGCTCGTCGGCCCCGGCGCGAGGCCGCACAGGACCGCGACGAGGCCCAGGAACACGGTGCCGGCGACGGCCACCGGCCTGACGGCCACGCGTTCCCGCCGCAACCTGCGCCGTCGGTAGCCGCCGGTGGCTGCCAGGGTGAGGACCCACACCGACGGGAGGGTGAGGGCCGCCCAGGGCCAGCAGAACGGTGCGCCGGGGTCCGGCGGGGTCGGGTCGAGCAGCCGTGAGGCCGCGGTGGGGCCCAGGGCGCACAGCCAGTCGCCGGCGACGGGGCGGCCGGCCTGCGCCGCTCGCCACGGCCGGTCGGGAGCCGGGCGGGGATCCGCGCCGGCCGGGTGACCGTTCGTGTGCCGGACGTCGGCGGACCGCCGTCCGGTCCGGTGGTCGCCTGCCGCGATCGGGCCGGAGGGGTGCCCGGTGGGTTGTCCTCCGCGTGGATGGGTGGGGGTACGGGGGCGGACGCGGGGATGCCTCATCTGACGATCCCTTGGGGAAGAGTGCGCGCGTGGCGCGTCGAGCGAGAGGTGCCGAGGACGTCGGCGCCCCGAGATCAGCGGGCCGTGTGCGTGGCCGTGCTCAGAGCGCTGCGGAGAGTCGCGAGACCTGGTTCACCGGGGCCGAGGTGACGGGCACCTGCCTCAGCCAGGCCGCGCCCCCGGCGCGGCGGGGCTGCCGAGCACGCGTGCGGAGAGGTCGGCGGTCATCCGCATCCACGTCCGGGCCAGGGCCGCCATCTGCGGGACGTCGACGACCGCGTACTCCTGCGACCGGTCCCGGGTCTGAACGGTGCTGTAGACGGTGGCGCCACCGGACGTGGCCGAGGTCGGCGTGGGAGCGGGCGGTGGCGGGGGTGCGATGGGCTGGCCGACGGGTCGGGCCGGCTGGGCCGGCGCGAGCGGGCTCGTGCCCGTGTCGCTGGACGCGGCCAGCCTGGCGTGGCTCGTGGTCGAGGCAAGCGATCCCGCCGCCGTGCCGCGGAGTGTGCCGTCCGGTCTGCCGTCCTGCTCCCGGAGGTCGAGGACGTCGCCGGCCGCGACCGTCGTGACGCAGGTGAGAGCGGTGACCGTGAGGACCGGCCCGGGGAGTCCCGCGAGGTGGTCGCCCTGGCCGGCGGTGAGCGCGACCGCGAGGAGTGTGGGATCGGAGAGCGGTGCGGCGCCCGGCGCCGGCTCGGAGGCGGCGGTGCCGGCTCCGTCGGCGGGGGCGGGCGGCGGGGCCGCGGTGGACGTCTCCGCGACGTCCGCGGTCTCGGCGGGCTCAGTGGGCTCAGTGAGCTGGGCGGTGGGCTGGGCGGTGGGCTGGGCGACGACGGCCGGCGGCTGTCCCGCCGGCTCGGTGGGCAGGACGACGGGTGGGGTGGTCGAGGCGTCGGCGGTGGCCCACTGGGCGGGGGCGTCCGTCACGGGGGCAGCGGCCTGGACCGCGGGGCCTTCGAGGTCCCGGGCGGCCACGGGCTGCGGCGCCGGGAGCGGTGGCGGTGGGGCCGGCTCGAGCGGGGTGGGCGCCTCCGGCGGGTCCGGCGCGACGTCGGAGACGTCGTCCACGGCGGACGGCGGGAGTGCTGGAGGCGGTGGTTGCTGGACCGGGTCCGGGGGTGGGGCGGCCGGCGGGAGGACCGGTTCGACCGGCTCTGGGACGGTGCCCGGTTCGGCCGTATCGGTCGCGGGGGGATCGCCCGGGGGATCCCGGGGGAGAGGGGGCGGCGCGGGTTGCTCCCCCGCGGTCGCGTCGGGGGCGGGTGGCGCGGGCAGGACCGGCGTGCCCGTCGCCCCGGTGCTCGGCTCCGGCGTGCTGGCGTCCGGCGTGCTGGCGTCCGGCGTGCTGGCGTCCGGGGTGCTCGGCCCTGGGGTGCTCGGGTCCGGGGTGCTCGGGTCCGGGGAGCCGGCCTCCGGTGCCGTGACGGGTGGGGGTTCGCCGACCGGGTCCGGATCCGGAGCGGGGGCGGCCGGCGGGAGATCCGGTCCCTGCTGCTCCTCCGCGGTGCCGTCCGAGTCGGTGGGGCCGGACCCGGAGGTGTCGCCGGGGGGCAGGACCGGGGTGCCGGGGGCGGGTGGTGCCGGCGGGACCGTGGCGTCCGGGTCGGTGCGGCTCGGCTCGGTGGGGTCCGGCTCCGTGGTGCCCGGGTCGGTGGTGCTCGGGTCGGTGGTGCCCGGGTCGGTGGTGCCCGGGTCGGTGGTGCCCGGGTTCGAGGTCTCGGCCTCGGACTCGGGCGGCGTGACCGGTGCGGGTTCCTCGACCGGTTCCTCGTCGGGGGCGACCGGCGGGAGGCCCGGCTCCACGGGGTCCTCCGGCGCGCCGCCGGGGTCGGCGGGGCCGGCCGCCGGGGTGTTGCCTGGGAGGGGATCGGGCGCCGACGGCTCCTCGGCGGTGCCAGGATCCGGCTCCGTCGGTTCGGTGTCACCGGCCGGCGGTCCGGGGACCTCGGGCTGGGTGGGCCGGTCGTCCGCGGGCGGAGTCGTCTCGGCGCCGGGGTCCCCGGACGACGAGGGCTCGGACGTGCTCTCGGGGGCCGGCGTCGGCGAGGACTCCTCGTCCGAGGGCGCCGACGGCTCGGCCTCCTGCCGGTCCTCGTGGGCTGCATCGGAGGTCGTGGGCGACGGCCCGTCAGGAGCGGCCTGCGCGGAGCCGGACAGGAAGGCGAGCCCGGCCCACAGCGCCGCGACGAATGCGAGGACGACCAGCACCCGGGTGCGCCAGGCCCGGTCGCGTGCCGACGCACGGGCGGCGGCGTCCCGTCCGCCGGGTCGCTGCTGTGGCGGGTGCTGCGCGCACGGAACGCCCGACGAAACGGCGGCGTTCCGGCTGGCGGCCACGGGTGGACCTTCCGACCGGTCGGCCGTGAGGGCAAGGGACCTGCTACCCCCTATCGGAAGCCACCTGGCCGTGTCTCACCCTGCGTGACCAATGACGACCGGTCGAGTATCGAAACTCGGGCGAGGATGACGGCGCTGGTGACGGCACGCGACGGCGGGTGTCTGATTTCCAGAACCGATACGTCCGCCGCGTCGCCCGCATTGACCAGGCAGTACGCTGCGCCTACGGTCACGGCGTCCACGGACGCCCCCGGGTGACGATGTGTGAGAGGGCCCCTGCGGTGCATGCTCCGGGTGAGGAACCGAGGCCAGAAGCGGCCACGGCGGTCCCGGCTGCCCGGCTCCGCCCGGTCGGTGAGCCGGTGAGTCCGGCCCCCGCTACGGGACCGCCCTGCGGCGGTTGTGGCCACGGGAAGATGGCGCACGAGCACTACCGCCGCGGCACGGACTGCGCGCTGTGCACCTGTGCCAGGTACCGCCGGTCGCGGTCGATCCTGGATCGTGTGCGCGGCCGCTGAGGTCATCAGCGCTTCCCGGTCGTGACCAGGAGCCCGATCTCCGAGAGCAGGGCGGCCGCCCAGCCGCACAGGACGAAGATGTCGCCCTGGTGCATCCCGTGGTCCTCGGTCAGCCGGAACAGCACCCGCCCCTCGTTGAGGTAGTCGCCGGTGATCAGCAGGAAGGCGAACGCCGACACGATGCCGGCCACGACGAGGGCGAACAGCCAGCGGAGCACCGGGCGACGGTAGCGGTACTGCCGGGGATCGGTGCCGCCGTGCTCGCTCGTCCGCCGTCGGGGCGGCCGACCCGTCAGGCCGGCGGGAGGAGGCCGGCGGTCGCCTTGGCGGTGAGCGAGGTCCGGACGGCGGCGTCCACCTGGTCGGCGAACGACGGATCGCTCGCGTCCCGCGCGAGGACGGCGTCGACCATCTCCGGCACCGTGCCGGCGTCCACGGTGAGGATCAGCGTGCCCCCCGCGGCGAGGAAGCGGACGGCCCGTTCCCCCACCGGGACGTCCTGCACGGCCACGGCGGCGCCGAGGTCGTCGGAGATCACGACCCCGTCGAAGCCCAGCTGTTCGCGGAGGACGTCGGTGACGACGACGGGGGAGAAGGCGCCGGGTGCGGCCGGGTCGATCAGCGTGTAGACCGCCGAGGACGTCATCACGAACGGCTCGGCCGGCGAGCCGGCCAGCGTGCCGAAGGCGGCGACCTGCTCGTCGTCCCGCGTGGTGACGGTGTCCGTGACGGCGGCGACGTCGGTGTTCTCCGTCACCCGGCCGAGCCCGGGGAAGTGCTTGAGCGTGGCGGTGACGCCGTGCGCGTCCTGGCCGTCGACCACGGCGCCGGCGGCGCGGACGACGTCGGCCGCGGTGCTGCCGTACTGGCGCTCGTGGGCGCCGATCGGTGCGTTGTCGGACTCGGTGCCCGCGGGGACCACGTCCACCACCGGCGCCAGGTTGACCGTGATGCCGGCGGCGGCCAGCGACGTGCCGAGCCCGTCGGCCAGGGCGGCGAGGTCGGGCGGAGGGAGCCGACCCTGGTCGACGGCCGACGGCAGCTCGGGGAAGCCCGGGCCGCTCAGGGCCTGGACGGCGCCGCCCTCCTGGTCGACGGCGACCCACGGCCGCGGGGCGCTGCCGGCCGCCTCCGTCCACCGCGCCGTGGTGGCGGCCAACTCGCCGGCGGGGACGGTGCTGCGGCCCGCCAGGAAGATCCCGCCGGCCCCGAGGTCGCGGACGAGGGCGTCAGCGGGGGACAGGTCGCTCAGCGGGACACCGGCGACGATCAGCTGGGCCACCTGACGTCGGCGGTCCAGGCCCGCGAGTGCGGCGTCCACCTGCTGGTGCAGAGGGTCTGGTGTCGGGCTGGGCTCGGCGGTCGTGGGGCTGGCCGAGGCGGTGCTCGCGCTCTCCGGTCCGCTGCTGGAGCAGGCGCCGACCAGGCTCAGGAGGATCCCGGCGGCGAAGGATCGGGAACGGAGGCGCTGCATCGACGTCCATTGTGGGCGCCCGCCGGCGCGACGCGTCCCCGCGCTGTTCACACGTGTCCTGCCGGTTGGCCTGAGACCTTCTAGGCTCGTCGCGCCTGCCTTCCCGCGGGTCGCCCTGTCGTCGATGCGTGTTGTGGAGTGTGGATGGCGCCGGTCGAGCTGACGTGGGGCGCGGCGACCGCGACAGGTCAACGCGAGGACAACCAGGACAGGTACCTCGTCAGCCCGCCGATCTTCGCCGTCGCCGACGGCATGGGTGGTCATGCCGGCGGAGCGGCCGCGGCGGCCGCCGTCATCGAGGCACTGCAGGCCCTGACCGGTGCCGAGACCACCACGGTGGAGCGGATCCGCCTGGCCCTCCAGCGGGCCGACGGTGAGATCCGCGCTTTCAAGGGACCGGCGACCGGCGGCGCCGGGACGACGGTGGCCGGCGTCGCCCTCGTCGACGGGGGAGACGGGCCGCAGTGGGCGGTGTTCCACGTCGGCGACTCGCGGGTGTACCGCTGGCACGACGGACAGTTGGAGCAGCTCAGCACCGACCACTCGGTGGTGCAGGAGCTGATCGACGCCGGTCACATCTCCGACGAGACCGCCGCCACGCACCCGCAGCGGCACATCATCACCCGCGCTCTCGGGGTCGGTGGGCGAAGCGAGCCCGACATCGCGCTGACCCCGATCGTGCCCGGCCACCTGTTCGTGGCCTGCTCCGACGGGCTGACCGGAGAGTTGGACGACGAGAGCATCGCCCGGGTCGTGTCGTCCGGCGGCTCCCCGGGCGCCGTGGCGGACGCCCTGACCGTGGAGGCCGAGAAGCTCGGAGCCCGCGACAACGTCACGGTGGTCACCGTCCAGGTCTCCTGACGCGTGTCATCTACGGTTGGTCGGCCTCCGGTGGGCGCTTCCGCGCGCAGCCGCATCGGAGTTGTCGTGAGCCCGTGCAGATGCGGGGGACCTCGCGTCGTCACAGGGCAGCGTGATCGCCTCACGTCGCGGGATGAACGGGAATGAGGACTGTGTGAGCAAGCCGTCGACCGCACGCGGGCACGGAGAGCTCGAGTGGGCGGCGCGGCTCGCGCAGGAGCTCGGCGAATGCCTGCGAACCGGCCGAGGGGCAGCGGTCACCTGGTACAACCACTGGTCCATCGGTCGGTCCATCGACGACGGCGTCGGCGTGGAGCGGTTCACCCACGTCGGGATCGACGGGATGTTCCTGCGTCGCCTCGTTGACCCCACAGTGCCTCGGACCAGCGCCGATCTGGTGCTCCCGCTGCTGTTGGAGTCAGCGGGGGCCGGCTGCCGTGTTGCCCTCATCGGCTCCACGAGGACCAACGTCGAGGCGGCCAGAGCAGCGATCGAGGCCATGCCCTCGGCTCCCGCGGTGGTGCTCACCCGGGACGGCTTCGAGGAACTCGTGTCGCCCGAGGCGATGGCCCAGGACGTGCTCGACGCCGGGGCCCACGTCGTGATCGTGGGGCTCGGGGCGCCTCTCCAGGACCACTACGTTCTCGGCCTCCGGGCGTCTGGCCTGACCAGTCAGGTGCTGGTCACCTGCGGTGGGTGGATCGACCAGTCGTCGAACGTCGGCTATTACCCGCGATTCGCCTACACGTTGAAGATCAACTGGCTCATTCGCGTGCTCCGTGAGCCCCGGAGGCTCTGGCGGCGGTACACGGTCGAAGCGCTCGGGGCCGTACGTCGGCGCCGTGAGATGCGGCGCTTCCTCCTCGAGCAGGGAAGCGAACCCTTGGGCACGATGCGGCGAGCGTGCTCGGCGGGCGCAGAAGTGGGTTGACCGCGGGGGCACCGAGCCGGCCCAGCGACGACAGCGACCTCCCGCGCCCCGGTCCGGCCGCTGCGCGGGGTCGCCCGCTCGGCCTGCACCACCGGATTGGGCTGCGCGTGTGACGTGCTGCGAGCCACAGAGAGAAGAGGCCATGGTCGTCATCGAGACCGACGCCGCCGATGCGGACGTCGTCGTGGGGATCATCACGTACAAGAGACCCGAGCACCTCCGGGCGCTCCTGGACCGGTTGACTGTCCAGGAGTTCACCGGACCCGTTCCGCCGCGGGTCGTCGTCCTGGTGGTGGACAACTCCCCGGGTCTGGAGGCCCGACCGGTCGTCGACCAGTGGGCCGCTGCTGCCCCGTTCCGGATCGAGTACGTGGCTCACGGCGCGGGGAACATCGCGAGTGGCCGCAACGCACTCCTCGACGAGTCCGAGGGCAGGGCTCCGATCCTGGCGTGCATCGACGACGACGAGCTACCGGATCCGACCTGGCTCCAGCAGCTCGTCGACGCTCTTCGCCGCACGGGCGCCGACATCGTGGTGGGGCCGGTGCTGGCGCACTACCCCGCGGAGGCACCGGGGTGGCTCGACCGGCCCGTGTTCCACTCGGTCCCCGGGGACTGGGATGCAGGGTGGGTCTCCGAGGCGTGGACGGGGAACTACGCCATGGCGACGGACAGCAGCTGCCTCCATGGGTTGCGGTTCGACGAGGCTCTCGGGGCGTCCGGGGGCGAGGACCAACTGTTCTTCCGGCAGGCTCGTGACGGCGGGGGGCGCATCTTCTACGAGCCGGGCGCAGTCGCTCGCGAACCGGTGCCTCGGGACCGACTGGCCGTTCGGTACCTCCTGCGGCGGGAGTACCGCAAGGGCAGCACGCTCGGCCTGCTCGACCGGTCGCGCCCAGGCTGGCCGTCCGGCCGTCCTGGCCAGCGCCTCCTGCGAGCGGGCTACTGGTTCGCATCGGGGTGCCTCGGGGCGCTCGCCGGAGTGGTGGTGCGCGACCGTGCCGCCATGGTCGAGGGCCTGATGCGGACCTCCAGGAGCCTGGGGATGGTCAGCGGCCTCCTGGGCCGCACCATCGTCCTGTACGGCGAGACAGTCGGCGATCGGGCAACCTCCGCTGCCACGATCGCCTTCGTGGCGGGTGAGGGGCCTCGGTTCCAGAACGCCGGCCACTCGCGGTACCTGGACGCCTTCGTGTCGCACTATCGAGCGCAGGGCTTCCGGATCGCCGTGGTCGTCACGAGTCGTCGGACCGGTTTCCTCCTCCAGAGACGCTCCGCGGACGCGGTGTACTACGCGCCGGCCTTGCGGAACGCTCTGGGCTGGCAGTTCTTCGTCCATCCGGCCGTGATCGCGTCCCACGTCGCGTGGGCCTCGTTCCGACGACTTCCCCATGCACTGCAGAACCAGGTCGACCGGGTCCGGACGCGGAGGCGCGCAGCTGCGGGGGTCGACCACGTCCTGGGGACGTGGCCCTCCGTGGGGACGTCACGGTGGACGATGCAGACACTGGAAGAACTCCAGCCGGACGTCGTCTTCTACAACACCATCTTCAGCGTGCCGCAGCCCGCGAGCCGGCCGGCCTCGGTGAAGGTCCAGGGGCTGATCTCTCACGACGTGGTCAGTCAGAGAGCTGACAGCTTCCGTGCGGCCGGCCACGCGATCCAGCCCTCCGACTTCAGTGCGAGCCAAGAGGCTGCACACCTGGATGCCTTCGACACCATCGTGGCGATCCAGTGGGACGACGCCCGGACTCTGCGCTCGATGGCTCCTCGTGCCCACGTGGTCGTGACCCCGGTGGCGATGCCGCTCGAGCTCACCCGTCGGAATGAGGTCGCTGCAGAGCGGTGCCTCTTCGTGGGGAGCGGGTCCCTGCACAACGTGGAAGCGGTCACGTGGTTCCTCGAGAACTGCTGGCCGGCCGTTGTGCGACGCCGCCCGACGACCGCGCTCCATGTCATAGGCACGGTCTGCGCGCGCCTCGGAGACGTCCCCGCCAACGTGGTGCTCCGCGGAGAGGTGGCCGACCTCGCGGCTGAGTACGCCTCCTCGAGCGTCGTCGTGGCACCACTCCGCTCCGGCAGCGGGCTGAAGGTCAAGGTCGTGGAGGCGATGTGCCACGGCGTGGCCACCGTCACCACGACCGTCGGTGCGCAGGGGCTCGGTGCGGTGTCACCGCGTCCATATCTGCTGGCCGACGACGCGGACGCCTTTGCGGCGGGGGTCGTCCACCTACTGGAGGACCCTGCCGCTCGCGCCGGTCTGGAGGCGGCCGCGAGTGCGGCCGCTCACCTGTTCAGCCCTGAGCAGGCATATGCGGAGCTCGACGGCCACCTCGCGGCGATGGGGGTCGGGCCCCGGCGATCTCGAGTTCCGTCCGGTGACGTCGGTGTGGGCGCGTGGGGTGCTGAACCGACTCCGCCGTCGGCTTCGCGGTGACCTCTGCGGCGGAGGGCAGCCTGCCGACGGGCCGGGGGCGCACTGAGGTGACGACGGACACCCCGCTGGGAGCTTTCGCAGGGCTGGCCCCGGATGCGACCCTCGCGTCAATGCATACGGGGGCAGTGCTCGGGGGCGACCCTATCTCGTCGTCGTGGACCGGCGGGACGGGGGTGCAGCAGGCGGCGGTCCGGCCGCGGCTCGATTCCCTGACGGGACTTCGGTTCTTCGCTGCCTTCGCCGTGTTCGCTCTCCATGCGCTGAGCTTCGGTCAGCACAGCTGGGGCGTCGACGTCTTCACGGCGGGGACGACGGGGGTCTCGTTCTTCTTCGTCGTCAGCGGCTTCGTCATGAGCTGGACCGCCAGGAGCGACGACACCTCGTGGGCCTTCTACCGGCGCAGGTTCGCGCGCATCTATCCCGCATACGTCGTCACCTGGCTCCTCTCGGTCGCGATGATGGTGCTGGACGGACGTCGACCGTCGCTGATGGATCTGCTGCCGCTGACGCTCCTGCAGTCGTGGGCACCGTCCGAGGTCGTCTTCTGGGCGACGAACGCCGTGTTCTGGACCCTTTCCTGCGAGGCGTTCTTCTACCTCGCGTTCCCGGTGCTGCATCGCTGCGTGCGTGGTTGGACGGTCCGATCGGCGCTCATCGGCATCGCGGTGCTCGTGGTCGTCATCGAGGTCGCGGCGAGTGTGTCGGTGGCGGTCGGCGGCGGGCCGACCGCGCACTGGCTGGTGACGGTGTTCCCGGTGACGCGCCTGCTCGAGTTCGTGATCGGCATGCTGCTCGGGGTCATGGCCGTCCGGGGGGCTCGACGGAGTCCTCCCATGTGGCTCGCCGTCGCGCTCACCGTGGGTGGCTTCCTGGCCGCCAATCACGTGCCGGCGGGTTTCCGCGACGTCGCAGTCACCATCGTCCCGTTCACCGTCCTCGTCTGGGCAGCTGCTCAGGGGGACATCCACGGGCGGCCCTCGGTTCTCCGGAGACGGTTGCTCGTCAATCTGGGCGCGTGGTCCTTTGCGTTCTATCTCGTGCACACCCTCGTGATGCGGGCCGGCTTCGAGACCCTGGACCGGCTGGGGTGGGAGAAGGCGACTCTGGCCGGCGCTCCGCTGTTCCTGGCGACGTCGGGAGTCCTGCTGGCGGCCATCGTCGCGGCCTGGCTGCTCCACACGGTGGTCGAGGTTCCGCTGGAGCGCCGCCTGCGTCCGCGTCGTGCTGACCGCGGGACGTCGAAGGCGAGCCCGGCTGACGGGGCCGGTGCCGGCCAGGACGCCGTCGCGCCGGGCCAGGAGACGGGTCCGCAGGCCCACCGCGAGGGACCTGCCGCCTAGTTCCCGCGGCCTCGGCGGGCAGGGGGCGTCGCTCTCCCCCGCGAGGGGTAGGTGAATCGGCGTCATCGGGGGCTGCGTCACCTCGATGACTAGCATGTGGACGTTTGTGCGTGGTCGGACGAAAACCGATCGACCATTGATCTACGAAGGGCCTCCGGTGGAATTGCAACTCCTTGCGCATGCAATTCGGAGGTCCGCGGTCGCCGTCATCGCCGCCGGATTGGCAGGCGCCCTGCTGGGAGCGGCCGGCTGGTATCTCCTGCTCCCGGCCGGCTACCAGGCCACCGCGGTACTCGTGATGGACAGCACGGCGGTCCTGGTTCCGGGGCAGGAGCCGTTCAGCGGTGATCCGGAGCGGTACGTCACCAGCGAGATGGAACTGCTGCGGAGCCACGCGATCGCGACCGAGGCGGCCGCCATCCTGGAACCGCCGCACCCTGCCTCCGACGTGCGCGAGGCCATCGGGTTGTCGCACGTGACCGGAACGGACGTCGTCGAGATCACCGCGCGGGCGGAGACCCCGGCTCGAGCGCGGGACATGGCGAATGCTGTCGCGTCGACGTACGTGACGAGACGGCAGGAGGGGGCTCAGGCCGGACTCGCGGCGCAACGAGAGGCGTTGGAGGCGCGAGTTCGTGAACTCGAGGGCCGCCTGGGCGATGAGGACCTGTCGACGCCGTTGGCCAGCGCGCTGGGGCTCCAGCTGGCCGCGGTCACCGACGACCTCGCCCAGCTGTCCGGGCCAGGAGTCCTGAGAGACGCCACCCGCGTCGTCGACGAGGCTCGAGAGGTCACATCAGCGCGCTCCCTCGGACTGCCGCAGGCGGTGCTCGGCGGGCTCTTGGTGGGGCTCCTGCTCGGGGTGCTCGGTGCCGCCTCCCGGGAGTACCGGCGCCCCCACGTCGTGAGCAGGGACCAGGTCGAGTCCGTGACCGGTGCCCCGGTTGCCGCGGTGTTCCCCCACCTCCGCCAGTCCGAGAGCCGTGGCGGCAAGGCATTCCTCAAGCACGTGGAGGAGCCGACCCGGCGGCTGCTCACCCTGGCGTCGGTGGACAACTCGATCAGGCCCACGGTGATCACGGTGTGCAGCGCGGCACCCCTGGCAGGGTGTTCCACCATCTGGTCGGTCCTGGCCCTGACGCTCGCCCGAGACGGCCAGCGGGTCCTGGCCGTGACGACCGGAGATCTCGGCGGGGCATCGCCGCTGCTGCTGGGCGGAGCGGGGCTCTCGCGCAGCCGGTCCCAGACGGGCGCTCGGTCCAGGTTCGACGCGCGCCCCAGGCACTCACGCGAGGGCGCGGCAGTCGTGTCGGACATCGAGGTCGAGCCGCCGGACCTCGATGAGCACGCCGGGTGGCGGTGGCACGAGGGCGCGGTCCCGGGACTCATCGTGAGTCAGCACCCCGACAATCCGCGCCTCGTGGCGGCGGACATCCTCGGGGCCCAACCTCACGACCTGTCCGAGTTCGACGCCGTGGTGATCGACGCGTCGTCGCTCGTGATGTCACCGTCGGCCCGTTCCGCCATCCGCGCCGCGGACCAGATCGTGATGGTGGTTCCGTTGCCAGGGCAGTCCGACGCCGACCTCAAGGTGGCCTGGGACATGCTCGAGAACGAGGCGAAGGCGGATGTGCACGTGGTCCTCAACCACCCGTGACAGCGGTCGTGCAGGCGGACGTCGTGGGCCGTGATCGAGGCGGTCCAGGACTCTCCGCGGCAGCAGTGCTGCTGGCTGCGGCGTTCCTGCTCTCCCAGTGGTCCGACGTCACGCTGACCCGGTGGCTGCTCCGCGTGCTGCCCGTGGCCGCGCTCCTGCTGGTGCTCTCCATGCCGCATCACGAGCGTGGCCGACTGAGGTTGTCGATCCCTCTGGCGCTCTTCGGGTGTTGGTGCACGGCCTCGATGCTGTGGACCGCCGACCCGGCCAACACGGTTCGCCGCTTGGTCGATCTCGTCGCGGTCCTCGTCGTCGGTTGGGTGGCGGGTCAGGCGCTGGGCTTGCCGGCTGCGCGGCGTGTGATCGGCCGGACAGTGCGCTTCGTGCTCGTCGCCTCGGTGCTCGCGTTGATCGCCTTCCCCGGTTGGTCGACAATGCCGGGGGCCGACGGGGCTCCCGGCTGGCATGGGTTCTTCCCCCACAAGAACGGCTTCGGGTTCTTCTGCGCCATCGCGATCGTCACCCTCTGGTCGGACATGGAGAAGGGGTGGCGGCGACGATCGTGGATCGGTCTGACGGTCGCCCTCCTCATCGGAAGCCAATCGGCCAGTGCCCTCGCCGCCACGATCGCCGGCTTGGTGGTCATGGGATGGCACGCCGTCCGGGCCGAGCGGGCTTCCCTCCGCCGGCGAATGGTCACAGACGTGGTGGCGGCGGGGGTGATCGCCATGGGGACTGCGGTGATCGTCTGGCGGCCCGATCTCGCGTTGGAACTCCTCGGGCGGGACAGCTCGCTGACCGGCCGCCGTGAGGTGTGGACAGCCGTCGCGCGGCAGATCGGCGAGCGGCCGCTGCAGGGCCATGGGTTCGGCGGCGTCTGGGACCCGGCGTCACCCGTGACGTTGGACATCTGGCGAGAGGCGCGCTTCAACGCCTTCTACGCGCACAGCGGGTACCTGGACCTGCCCCTCCAGGTCGGGCTCGTCGGTCTGTCTCTCTTCGTGATCCTCGTGCTGTCGCTCGTTCGACAGGCACTCAGGCGGCATTCCGACGCAGACGGCGCCTGGCCGCTCGGGGTGCTCGCCGTCCTCCTCGTCACGGCACTCA
Source organism: Geodermatophilus sp. CPCC 205506 (assembly GCF_051383635.1). NCBI lineage: Bacteria > Bacillati > Actinomycetota > Actinomycetes > Geodermatophilales > Geodermatophilaceae > Geodermatophilus > Geodermatophilus sp. CPCC 205506. The sequence continues at coordinate 66,176 of NZ_JALPKP010000001.1, forward strand.
CGGAGAGCTCTCCGTTCACGGGCAGCGGGTTGCTCCTGTTCTCGCTGCTGTCCGGCGTGCTGCTGCGCGGTCGACCGAACCTCGATGCGCCTCGTCGTTCCATCCGCCGGCGCGGCATGGTTCGAGGGGGTCCATCGCTGATCGCTGCGACCGGTCCCGTTCCGGGTCCGACCGCGGACCGACGCTCGTGAGCGGCATCGTCGGCCGCTCACTGTCGGCGTGGTGGCGACGCAGTGCGAGGCGCCTGGCAGGGGACGCCGTCTGGGCGTCCGCCCTCGAGGCCGTGACGATGATCTCGGGACTCGTCGTCATGTACGTCATCAGCACGGGTCTCGGACCCGGGGCGTACGGGTACTTCGTGGGGGCGCAGGCACTGATCGCCACCCTGGGCATGGTGTCCTGTGCCTCCGTCGCCCAGCTCGTGATGCAGGGGATCGTCCGCGATCGCCGCCCTCGGCACGGAGTCTTCGGCCGGTCCCTGGCGCTCATGCTCGGGGCCACGTGCGTCTCCCTCGTGGTCGGGCTGCTGCTACGACCTGTGCTGTTCCCGGGCCTGACGACGCGCGTCTTCGCGCTGCTGGCGGTCGCAGAACTGGTGGGCATGGGCATCGTCGCCCTCGGCGCCGCATATCTGCAGGCCCTCGACGCCTACCGTCAGTCGGTCGTCGCCCGGTTGTTCCTGCTGCTCCTCAGAACCTCGTCTGTCGTGCTCCTCGCCGTCCTGGCCGAGCTGTCGCTCGAATGGGTTGCCTGGTCCTACTGCGTCCTGGGGCTGCTGGTTGCAGCTGGCGTCCTGGCCCACCTGCGCCTGTGGGACGGCGTTCGACTGTGGCCTCGACTGCCCTCGTCCCGCGAGGTGCGTGACGCCGGGTCTTTCGCGGCGTCACTGCTGGCCTTCTCCGTGCACGAGGACGCGGACAAGGTCCTCATGGTGCGGTTGGCCGACCCGGCCACGGCAGGTCTGTACGCAGCCGCGTACAGAGCGGTGCAAGTCGCTGCCTCGCCGATCAAGGCGCTGGTGACAGCCTCACACCGGCGGTTCCTCCTGCACGACCCGACCGTCAGGGGTGAACACACCCGACGGTCCTGGAGCTACACGGCGGTGGGGGCGGGATACGGGGTCGTTGCTGCCGGTGTCGTCGTGGCCGCAGCGCCACTGCTGCCCGCGGTCCTCGGCGACGCATATGCGGGCTCCGTGCCCATGGTGCAGGTGCTCGCTGTCCTCGTGGTGCTCCGTGGACTGGGTGCCTTCAGCTACAACGGGCTGATGGGTCTTGGTGCCCACGGCCATCGCGTGGCCGTGATCGCGGCGGCCGCGGTGGTAGCCGCCCTGCTCAACGTCGTCCTCATCCCGATGTTCTCGTGGTGGGGTGCTGCCGTCGCCACGCTCACCGCCGAGCTGCTCTTCGTCGTCCTCGCATGGTGGGCACTGCTCCGTCGACAGCGCCGCCACGATGCGTCGGTGGATGGCCTGGCGGTCGCTGCGCGCTGACCTGGCGGCCGGTCCAGGGGCGGGCCCTGCTGCTCGAGACGTGCTGCCTCGGGATGTCCTGGATCAGGCTGCCGGGCGCCCGTCCCACCTGCGGACGTAGTCGACGTCCATGGTGAGCGCGTCCGGAGTCGTGGCATCGCTGCGCTGAGCGGGCGGGAACCACGAGCCGTCCATCGCGTAGTTGAGGCGTAGCGACATCTGGGCGTCCCGGAAGAAGGCGGCGTCGGCCCCGGTCACCTCCGCCATGAGCACGTCGTCCTGGTAGAAGCGGATGCTGTCCTCCTGCCAGTCCATGCCGTAGGTGTGCCATCCGGATGTGTCGGTGGAGAGCTCTGCCACGTTCACCTGACCGGTGGGTGTGGACGCCCCCGCGGCGGGGACGATCTGCCCATCGGCCTTCGCCGCTTCGTGGAGGGTGATGAACCACGGGCGACCCGAGGCATGACCGAAGATCTCCAGCAGGTCGATCTCGGCCTGCTCTCTCCCGGGGTTCTGACCGTCGGCGGCGAAGAACCACAGTGCCGGCCATCCGCCACTGCCGGGTGTGCCGAAGCGCGCCCTGACTTCGTAGTAGCCATGACTGAAGCGGCCGTCGGGGCGGCTCGTGTTCGACACGAGGATCCCCCCGGACCACGCCGGCGCGTGGCCTGGGGTGGTCCGATTGGCCTGCGCCATGTCGTCGGTCCACTCGGCCGGGGTCCTTCGGGCGGTGATCGAGAGGACTCCGTCCGCCACGGTGAAGGGAGATCTCGGCGCGCCACCGAGCTCCTGAGCCGGGTTCAGGAACCACGTCGCAGGATGCGTCCCGTCGAAGCCGGCGTACCCCTCGTCGATCGGTTGCCAGATGTCGTTCGCGCGCCAGAAGCCCTGGGGGTTGGCGCTGCTGGCGAGATCGAGGGAGTCGAACTCCTCCGCCCATGTGGGGCCGGTGGGTGATGCGGTCCCGGGAGGAGCAGGCACTGCCGAGGCGCTGCCCTCGGGAACGGTCTGCTCCCCCGGCACCGGAGCGGGGGCCTCGGTGGTCCTCGGTGCTGACGTGCGTGTCGCACCCCTGCTGGCAGTCGGAGCCTTCCGCGCCGTCTCCTCGAGCTGGACCGTCGCGCCCGCGGCCGTCCTGTCGGAATCGCGGGTCTGGCACGCGACGGAACCCGTCAGGAGGAGCAGAGCGAGCGCACCCGTCGTGGTCTTCGCGGCGGTCGTGGACAGTGGCATGGTCTCGGTCTTCGGGCTCTCTCGTTCGATCGAGCGGCTGACCGCCCCAGGGGTGGGTCGATTCGGAGGGTGCCGAATCCGGATCCAGCTCAGGGTCCGACACAGGCCCCGGAGAACCAAGTCGGACGAGACACACGGTGTCCGTGAGACGCAATCGGTCATCAGAGCACGATGGGCAGCAGGTCAGCGGGGTCGTGGTGGTGACCAAGAGCACAGATCGTCAGGAGGATCGAGCTAACTCGATTGAGCGGCGAGTCGTAGCTGTCGGTTGTCGGAGCTTCCGTTCCGTGACAGGCCGGCGGGACCAGTGGCTTGCACCTCCCCGAGCGCACCTTCCCCGTCCCGGCGGCACCAGGTAGTTTCGTTGTGTCGATTGAACATTGAACCGTCAGTGTGATCGGCTGCCCGCCGAGGGACCTCGGCACTTTTCCACGGGGGTTCTGCGATTTCTCTGCTCGACGTGCGTGACGAGACCGTCCGTCACGCTCTGCGTTCATCCAGTCGCTATGCGCATGGATTCACCGCCCGTCTCCGGGGCGAGGGAACGGTCGCGCGTCGCGCCTGGCGGGGGGCATACGTTCGTTCCATCTTCGCGGGCGACATCGCGAGCGCCTTGACTGCCGCCATGACCGGTTACGTGGTCCGGTTCGGCCCGGCGGGCGCCCCGGAGGCGCGGGTCTCGCTGTGGGTCGCTCTCGTCCTGCCGCTCGTGTGGGTCGCGGCGATGCTCGTTGCCCGTACGTACGAGCAGCGCTTCCTCTGGCTCGGGGCGGAGGAGTTCCGGCGTGTCTTCTTCGCCGCCGCTCTCCTCCTGGCGGCCGTCGGAACGGTGTCATGGGCGTTCAAGCTCGAAGTGGCCCGTGGGTTCGTCATCCTCGCCGTGCCGGTCGCGACGCTGCTCACCTTGGCGCAGCGATACGTGCGGCGCCGCTCGCTGCACCGCCAGCGTGCGCACGGACGCTTCCAGCAGACAACGCTGCTGGTGGGCCACCGGGCCGGCGTCCAGGCGCTGCACGAGCAGGTGGACCGCGAGGCCTACCACGGCTACCGCGTCGTCGGCTGCGCCATCCCCGGCGGGCGTGACGCAGCCGCGGAGTTCGACGGGCTCCCCGTGCTCGGCGACCTGGACGAGGTCATCGACATCGTCAGGGGCTTCGAGGTCGACACCGTCGCTGTTCTCCCGTCACCCGAGCTGGACGGTGCTGCGCTCCGGAGGCTGGGCTGGAAGCTCGAGGACACCCGCGCAGAGTTGCTCCTCGCGCCGGCGGTGAGCGAGGTGGCCGGACCTCGGGTGAGCATCCGTCCAGTCGCCGGGCTCCCGCTGCTCCACATGGAGCGTCCCGAGCTGCGCGGTGCCCGCCGGTTCACCAAGGAGGCGTTCGACCGCACGAGTGCTGCGCTCGGGCTCCTGTTCCTGGCTCCTGTACTGCTGGGGATCACGCTGGCGGTCACGATGACGAGCGACGGGCCGGTCTTCTTCAGACAGGAGAGGGTCGGCCGCGACGGTCGGAAGTTCCCCATGCTCAAGTTCCGCAGCATGGTCGCCGGCGCAGACCGCATGGTCGACGACCTGGCAGACGAGAGTGACGGCAACGGCGTGCTCTTCAAGAAGAAGGACGACCCGCGGGTCACCTCGGTCGGCAAGATCCTGCGCCGTTACTCGCTCGATGAGCTGCCGCAGCTGATCAACGTGGTCAGGGGTGAGATGTCCCTGGTCGGTCCGCGCCCGCCGCTGCAGACCGAGGTGGAGCGCTACGGCTACGACATGCACCGTCGCTTCCTCGTGAAGCCCGGCCTGACCGGCCTCTGGCAGGTCAGCGGCCGCTCGGACCTCTCCTGGGACGACTCGGTGCGCATCGACGTCCGCTACGTCGAGAACTGGTCCCTGATGTTCGACTTCATGATCCTCTGGAAGACCGCCGGGGCGGTCCTGCGAGGCTCAGGCGCCTACTGACGGCAGGCGCCACAGGCGTTGATCGGCACCCGCCGGCCCCATCGCGGCGTCAGGACCGCAATCGCCGGTCGAGTCGCACGAGGGCTGCGACGAGCAGGGAGTGCTCCGGTCAGCGGGGGACGGCGGGCAGGGCCTCGTCGTCGAACTCCGCGGCGTTCTGCGACAGCGAGTCGCTGGCCAGGTACGCCCACATCCGGTCGGCGGTGACGTCGTCGAGGTAGACGACGCTGGCCCGGCCCTCCGTGCCCGTACCCAGGACCGGCGCGGTGAAGAAGTCGACGCTGTCCGGCGTCAGACCGCGCAGCGAGTAGGCCAGCGCCAGCAGGTCGCCGTTGCCGAGGGCGTCGTCCACCGCGACGGCGTTGGTCACCGCCAGCAGCGCGGAGTCCAGGCGCCCGGCGTCGGTGAACGTGTCGGTGCTGAAGAGCTTGGCGAACAGCGCCTGCAGGTACTGCTGCTGCCGCCGCACCCGGTCGAAGTCGCCGCCGAGCAGGCCGTACCGCTGGCCGAGGTACCAGCGGGCCTGGTCGCCGTCGAGGTGGTTGACGCCGGCGGGGAAGGTGTAGGGCCCGTTGCTGGTGGTCTCCGCGACGACGACGTCGACGCCGCCGAGGTCGTCGGTGACCTGGATGGTCCCCTGGAAGTCGATGGCGACGTAGTGGTCGATGCGCACGTCGGTGAGCTGCTCGACGGTCTGGATGAGCAGCGGAGGGCCGCCGAACGCGTACGCGGCGTTGATCTTGTTGCGGCCGTGGCCGGGGATGTCCACCCACGAGTCGCGGGGGATCGAGACGATCTGGGCGTGCTGCCGGTCGGCCGAGAACCGGGCCAGCATGATCGCGTCGGAGCGTCCGCCCGCGGCCACGCCGGTCCCGGCCGTGGCCCGGGTGTCGGAGCCGACCAGCAGGAACGTGACCGGCTCGGCGCCGACTGCCTGGGCCGGCGTCGCCGGCGCCGGGCGGGCGCTCTCCTCGAGGCCCTCGAAGACGTCGGAGACGCGGGCGATGTTGCCGGCGTACCGCTCGGTGAGGAACCACATCCCGCCGCCGACGACCAGGGCGAGGACCACCCCCAGGACGCCGAGGCTGACGAGCACCTGCCGCAGCGCGCGTCGGCGCGAGGGTGACGGCAGGCGCCCCTCGTCCGTGTACTGCTCCGGCACCGTGGTCGCAGCAGCGCTCATGAGTCCCCCGTCCGGCCGGCTGTAGGGCCGAAGCTATGGAGGGGGAACCGCGTGGGACAGCCCCTGCCACCCGCACGGGTGAGGCGAACGGCGAGGTCAGCCGGGTGGTCGCGGCGCGGGCAGGCCGGCGGCGGGCGGCGGGGCCACGGGGACGTCCAGCGACGCCTGCCGGTCGGCGAGGTGGATGGACCGGCCGACGACGACGGCCGCGACGAGGGCCACCGCCACCCAGGTCAGCGCCACGGCCACGACCCACACCACGTGCGTGATTACACCGGCGCACCCTGTGAGAAAGCTGCCCCCAACGTGGGGGACCACCCGTCCGTGACGGCGACACGCGGTGATCTGTGACGGAGGGGTACCCACCCATTCCCCTGCGTGGTGGGCCACGGCACACTGGTGGGCGTGATCCTGCCGTTCCGCAACCCGCGCACGCCCGGACGCAGCCTCGTGACCGGGCACTGGCACCGCTTCCGCTGGTCCGGGGAGGACGCCTTCAGCGGATCGAGTCTCTACACCTGCCGCTGCGGCGTCGTCCGGCCCGCTCCCTGAGGCCTCACTCCGCCTGGGGATCCCTCCCATTTGTGGGATGGCCTGCGCCTACGGGCCCCCGTAGCGTTCTCCTCCCGGCAGGGACGCCGGAACTGTCCCGGGGGTGGGAGTCAATGAGGATCTCGGTCATCGGCTGCGGCTACCTCGGCGCCGTCCATGCGGCGTCGATGGTGGAGCTGGGCCACGAGGTCGTCGGCATCGACGTCGACGGCGCCAAGGTGGCGGCGCTGTGCAACGCGACCACGCCCTTCTACGAGCCCGGCTTCGACGAGCTGCTGGCCCGCACGCTGGCCACCGGACGGCTGCGCTTCAGCACCGACATCGCCGACGCCGCCGGTTCCACCGTCCACTTCCTCTGCGTGGGCACGCCGCAGAAGCACGGCGAGTACGCCGCCGACCTGCGCTTCGTCGACGCCGCCGCGGAGTCGCTGCTCCAGGTGCTCGAGCCGGGCGACCTCGTCGCCGGCAAGTCCACCGTGCCGGTCGGCACCGCGTCCCGCCTGGCGGAGATGGTGGGGGAGAAGGTCCCCGGAGCGCTGCTGGCCTGGAACCCCGAGTTCCTCCGCGAGGGCTTCGCCGTCCACGACACCCTGCACCCCGACCGCCTGGTCTACGGCCTGCCCGAGGGCCCGGACGGCGAGACCGTCGAGCGGGTGCTCGACGAGGTGTACGCCCCGATCGTCGCCCGCGGGACGCCGAAGGTGACCACCGACTACGCCACCGCGGAGATGGTGAAGACGGCGGCCAACTCGTTCCTCGCCACGAAGATCAGCTTCATCAACGCCATGGCCGAGCTGTGCGAGTCGACCGGTGCCGACGTCAAGCTGCTCGCCGACGCGATCGGCTACGACGACCGGATCGGCCGCAAGTTCCTCAACGCCGGTCTCGGCTTCGGCGGCGGCTGCCTGCCCAAGGACATCCGCGCCTTCATGGCCCGCGCCGGCGAGCTCGGTGCCGACCAGGCGCTGACCTTCCTGCGCGAGGTCGACAACATCAACATGCGCCGGCGGATCCGCATGGTCGAGCTGGCCCGCGAGGTCTGCGACGGCTCGCTGCTCGGCAAGCGGGTCGCCGTCCTGGGTGCGGCCTTCAAGCCCGACTCCGACGACATCCGCGACAGCCCGGCGCTCAACGTCGCCGCCCAGCTGCAGCTGCAGGGCGCCGTCGTGCGGGTCACGGACCCGGCGGCGATCGCCAACTCCGCGCGGGAGTGGCCGCACCTGGACTTCTCCGCGACGCCGGAGGAGGCCGCCGAGCGCGCCGACCTGGTGCTCCTGCTCACCGAGTGGCGGCAGTACTGCGAGCTCGACCCGGTCGCCTTCGGCAAGGTCGTCGCCCAGAAGCGCGTCCTCGACGGCCGCAACGCGCTGGACCGCGAGGCCTGGACGGCGGCCGGCTGGAGCTACCGGGCTCTCGGGCGCCGCGCCGGCTGACGTCACGTCACCCTCGCCCGGCGGTGGCGGCGGGCAGCCCTCCTGCCGATGAGTGGGGTCGCGGGGTACCGCACGACCCCTGAGCCACCCGCTCGGGTGACAGGGGGTCACGCCCGGCCGCCGGCCGGCCGATGACTCCCGTGTGTGGTTCTGGGTCCTCGGGGGACTGATCGTCTGGGTGCTGGTCGCCCTGGCCGTCGGCGTGGTCGTCGGTCGCGGCATCCGGCTGGCCGACTCACAGGCCGGGCTCGCCCCCGCCCGGAGCCCGCGCGTCGCGCGCCGCCGCATCCCCCTCCCGCCGGTCGGTGTCGGCCTGGCCGCCACCGCCGTGCTGCTCGAGGCCGTCGGCTTCGTCAGCCGGCTCACGGGCACGACCGGCACGGCCGCCCGCGCGTTCTCCATGGACGCCCCCTACTCCCTGCCCCGCATGTTCGTCGCGGCCCTCTTCACGGCTGCCGCGCTCGCCGCCCTCGCCGGCGCGTCCCGCATCCCCGGCCGCCGGGCCTGGTGGACCGCCGTCGGGCTGGTGGCGGCCGCCGTCGCCATGGTCAAGGCCGGCAGCACCGTGCACGCCGACGGCATGGCCCGCCTCGCCGACGCGGTCGGCTCCACCGGCGCGACGGCGTTCAGCGTCGCGCTCGCCACCGGCGTGCTCGCCGTCCTCGCGTTCGTCAGCCGCGCCGAGCGCCGCGACCGGCGCCGCGTGCTCGGCTGCCTCGCCGCCTACGCCGTCGCCTCCGTGGGCCTCTCCGCGGTCTCCGTCGCCGCGAGCGAGCGGTGGATGGCCACCGCGACCTTCCTCGAGGAGTCGGGGGAGGCCCTCGCCGGCGTCGCCCTGCTCGTCGCCGTCCTCGTCGGCGTCGCGCCGCGCGTGGCGCTCCCCGCCTCGTGGGCGCTGCGGCGGGAGTCCGACGCGGCCACCCTCGAGGTCGCCGAGCGGCTGCCCCGCACCGCCCGCGGCTGATCCGGCACCGGGCTGTGATCTCGGCGACGACCAGCTGATCTGCAGGTTCCTCACAGGAACGGGTCCTACCGTTGCCTCGAGCAACGACGCTCTTCCCGCCGTCGGACAAGGGAGGGCCCCCGTGCGCCTGTTCGGAACCACCCGCACCGGCACCCCCGCCCCCGCCGGCCGGGGGACGTGGTGCTGCGAGTTCGAGCTCTCCGGCGACGCCGTCCCCCGGGCGGTCACCGAGCCGGCCGGCCAGGAGCAGGCGCGGGTGCTCGTCCGGCTGCACGGCGAGCCGCTGGGGTACCTGGGCGTGCCCCTTCCCCCCACCGGGCTGGACGTCGACGACCTGGTGCGCCTCGCTCACGCGACGTTCGCCCGCGGCATCGCCGCGCACCTCGCCGAGGAGGGCGTCCACGACGAACGTCTCCCGGGGCGGCCGGCGGCGGCCGGGGGGCGCTGCCCGAACCGGGTGGTCGCCGATGACCTCGTCACGGTCGTCGTCTGCACCCGGGACCGCAGCGCGGTCCTCGCCTCCTGCCTGGAGCGGCTGCGCCGGCTCACCCACGGTGCCGTCGAGGTCCTGGTGGTCGACAACGCGCCGTCCGACGACGGCACCCGGCGCCTCGTCGAGTCGGTGGCCCGCGAGGACCCGCGGTTCCGCTACACCGTGGAGCCGCGTCCGGGGCTGTCGTTCGCACGCAACCGGGGCCTGGCGGAGGCGGCCGGGCGCTTCGTCCTGTTCACCGACGACGACGTGTCCGTCGACCCGGACTGGGTGCAGGGGGCGCTGCGCGGCTTCCGGCGGCGGGACGACGTGGCCTGCGTGACCGGGCTGGTGTGCACGGCCGACATCACCAGCGCCGCCGAGGCGTACTTCGACGCCCGGGCCAGCTCCTGGTCCTCCCGCACCGAGGCGCGGCTGTTCGACCTGGCCGGGGACCGCGACGCGTCGGCGCTCTACCCCTACGCCCCGGGCATCTTCGGCACGGGGGCGAACTTCGGCTTCGACCGCGACCACCTCCGCGCCCTCGGCGGCTTCGACGAGGCCCTCGGGGCCGGCACGCGGACCCGGGGTGGTGAGGACCTCGACGTCTTCGTCCGCGTCCTGCGCAGCGGCCGTGCCATCGCCTACGAGCCGGCCGCGGTGGTCTGGCACCACCACCGGGCCGACGACGCCGCGCTGCTCAGGCAGCTGTACGGCTACGGCACCGGTCTGTCCGCCTTCGTGGTCAAGTGCCTGATGTCGGCGGGGACGCGCGGCGAGGTGCTGCGCCGGCTGATCGTCGGTGCGCGGCGGCTGGCCGCGATGCCCGGCGACGCCGGCGACCGGCTGGACGGCCGGTCGGCCCGGCCGGACGGGGCGCTGCGGCGCGAGCTGCTCGGCGTCGCCGTCGGCCCGCTGCTGTACCTGCTCGCGCTGGCCGACCTCCGTCGCCGGCCCCACGGAGTTCCCTCGGCTCCCTGACCCTCCCGGGCGACACCGCCACCGGCCCTCGCCCGGTGGCGGTCACTCGGCGTGCCCGCGATCCCGCCGCGCGCCTCGCCGACCTGACCTGCGGCTCCTCCGCCCGGAACGCCTCCGGCGTCCAGAAACCGCTGCTCAGCTGGCGCGTCCGACTACCCAGAGTCAGACACGCCGGGGTGTCGACCGAGTCACTCTCGAATCGGTTGCCTCACTCGTTCGGTGCACGGAGGGTCGCACGGGGTGACGTGGGGCCAGATGCCCGCTCACCAGCCACATCGCCGTCCGTGCGGGTGTGGAGCGGGGGGCCAGGACGTGCGGATCAGCGGCAGTGCGGGGGGAGCGGTCGGCGTCGCCGACGCGCCGGCCTCCTCTGCCGTGCCCGCTCGGCGCCGCACCCGCTCCCTCCTGCTCGGCCTGCTCTTCACGGCCGGGCTGTGGGCCCTGCTCGTCGTCGTGGCCGGTGCCGCCCACGCCTCCGGGCCCGAGTCGCCCGTCGGCGACCAGGGCTCGGTCTCGGGCCCCGGGCCGGCGGGCGCGGGCTCCGCGCCCGGGTTCGACGCCGGACCCGAGATCTGCCCGGACGGCGAGGTGCCGGTCGACGACGAGAACGGCGTCCGCCCGTTCGTGTGCGTCCCCGTGAGCGGCTCCGAGGACGCCGGTGCGCCGGACCAGGGTCCCTCCGAGGACCCCGGCACGCCGGGCACCGGGGGTACCCCGCCCGTCGAGCCGCCCGCCCCCACCGCTCCCGCCGGCACCCCGCCCGTCGAGCCGCCCGCCCCCACCGCTCCCGCCGGCACCCCGCCGGCGACACCGGCCACCGACACCCCTGGGACCGCCACGCCTCCGGCCGACGGCGCGACCGACCAGGCGGCCGCGGATCAGGCGGCGGCCGAGAAGGCGGCCGCGGATCAGGCGGCCGCGGATCAGGCGGCGGCAGAGAAGGCGGCGGCCGAGAAGGCCGCCGCGGAGAAGAAAGCCGCGGAGAAGAAGGCTGCGCAGGAGAAGGCGGCCGCGGACAAGGCCGCCGCGGAGAAGGCTGCGCAGGACAAGGCGGCCGCGGAGAAGGCCGCCGCGGAGAAGGCGGCGGCCGAGCAACTGGCGTCCGAGAAGGCGAAGGCGGCGGCCCAGAAGGTGGCTGCGGAGGCGGCCACCGCGACCGCGGCCACGACCGATCCGCCGGCTCCGGTCACCCGCGAGGACGTGCCCACGGTCGTCGTCGAGACCTGCGTCGCGCTGCCCGCCCCGGCCCTCTCCGCGCCCGAGACCCCGGCCGCGGCCGCCCCGAGTGACCCGGTGGGCTCCGACGGGACACCCGTCCCGGACCAGCCGGACAGCTCGCGCAGTGCCGTGCCCGCCTCCGCGGCGGTCGCCGCGCCGGCGCAGAGCGCCGACACCGGCCCGCCGCCGGCCGCGGTCGCCGCGAGCCAGGACGCGCCGCCGAGCGCTCCGCTGCCGGCCGCTCCCGTGTCGCCGCCTCCCGCACCCCCGGCCACGCCACCGGCGCCGTGCTCGACCACGGCCGCCTCCGGCAGCTACGCGTCCGGCTCCGGCCAGCAGCACGGCCTCTCCGGCCTGCCCCTGGCAGTCCTCGGCACCGAGATCTCGGCGCCGGCTCCCACCGCCGTCGCCCTCCACTCGGTCGACGTCCCCGGCGAGGTCGTCGGCGGCGGCGACGACCCGGGCTCCCGCCCCGACTGACCCCTCCTCACTCCGGCCGACCGCCGGTGCCCTGCGGCACCCGCGTGCGCCCGCCGGGGTCTCCGCGCGCCGGGCCACGGGGCCGACGCGCTGACAGGTCGTCATCGGCGTCCACGGACGCCGTCATCAATGGCATTGCCACGAGCCAGAGGGCTGAGGAATGAGAGAAGCGAAGATCGTCGTCGACGTCCGGCCGCCCGCCGAGGTCGTCCCCCACCCCCGCGCGTACACCGGTCCGCTCCGGACCGCCGTGCCGCGGGTCAGCGTGGTCATCCCCACCTACAACGAGGCCAAGAACCTCCCGCACGTGTTCTCCCGTCTCCCGGAGGACGTGCACGAGGTGATCGTCGTCGACGGCCGCAGCGTCGACGACACGATCGAGGTGGCGCGCTCGCTGCGTCCCGACGTGCGGGTCGTGCTGCAGAACCGCCGCGGCAAGGGCAACGCCATGGCGTGCGGTTTCGAGCACGCCACCGGCGACGTCGTGGTCATGCTCGATGCCGACGGGTCGGCCGACCCGCAGGAGATCCCGCGGTTCGTGGCAGCGCTCACCGACGGCGCCGACTTCGCCAAGGGCACCCGGTTCGCCAACGGCGGCGGCAGCGCCGACATCACGCGCACCCGCGCCTGGGGCAACCGGTGGCTGAACCGGATCGCCAACACGCTGTTCGGCACCCGCTACACCGACCTCTGCTACGGCTACAACGCCTTCTGGACGCGCTGCCTGCCGGCGCTGGAGCTCGACGCCAGCGACCGGGGCCGGGAGGACAAGCTGTGGGGTGACGGGTTCGAGATCGAGACGATCATCAACACCCGCATGGCCAAGGCCGGGCTGCGGATCACCGAGGTGCCGAGCTACGAGTTCGAGCGCATCCACGGCGAGAGCAACCTGAACACCTGGCGCGACGGCGTCCGCGTGCTGCGCGCTCTCGTCGTCGAGCGGGTCAACCGCAAGGGCCGGCGCTCGCACCGGCGCCTGGTCGACGACGAGATCCAGGCGGCGGACAACGTGCGGCGGATGCCGCCCAACTTCGTCGTCGAGCCGGAGGACGAGGCGCGGTGGGGGTGAGCCGGGTGTGGCCGGCGTCCTGAGGCCGGCGTCCACCCGTACGAGGGGGACGTCGGGCCGAAGGGGGCTGGCCACGCCCGGGGCTGGTTACGCTGCGTTCCGTGACATGGCTGGTGACCGGGGGAGCCGGGTACATCGGGGCGCACGTCGTCTCGGCGATGCGCGAGGGTGGCCAGGAGGTGGTCGTCCTCGACGACCTCTCCAGCGGCGACCCGGCGCGGATCCCGGGCACGACGCTCGTGCAGGGCAGCGTCCTCGACGCCGGACGGGTCGCGCAGGTCCTCCGCGACCACGACGTCCGGGGCGTCGTGCACGTCGCGGCCAAGAAGCAGGTCGAGGAGTCGGTCAACCGGCCGCTGTACTACTACCGCGAGAACGTCGAGGGTCTGCGGGTGCTCCTCGAGGCGGCCACCGACGCCGGGGTCGGGTCGTTCATCTTCTCGTCGAGCGCCGCCGTCTACGGCTCGCCGGACGTCGACGTGGTCGACGAGGACACCCCGTGCCTGCCGGTCAACCCGTACGGGACGACGAAGCTCGTCGGTGAGCGCATGGTGGAGGAGGTCTCCGCCGCCACCGGGCTGCGCTACGTCAACCTGCGCTACTTCAACGTCGCCGGCGCCGGCACGCCCGCGCTGACCGACCGCGGGGTCTCCAACCTCGTGCCCATGGTCTTCCAGCGCCTCGCCCAGCAGCAGGCTCCGCGCATCTTCGGCGACGACTACGACACCCCCGACGGCACCTGCATCCGCGACTTCATCCACGTCGCCGACGTGGCCTCCGCCCACGTCGCTGCGGCCGCGGCGCTCGCCGACGGGCGGGTGGACGCCCTGACGGCCAACATCGGCCGGGGCGAGGGCGTCTCCGTGCAGGAGATGATCCAGACGATCCGCCGGGTCACCGGCACCGTCGACCAGGACTGGTCGCGGCCGGCCGTCGAGCCGCGCCGGGCCGGCGACCCCGCCCGCGTGGTGGCCTCCGCCGACCGCATCCGCGAGGCGCTGGGCTGGAAGGCCCGCTACGGCGTCGAGGAGATGGTGGCGTCGGCCTGGGCCGGCTGGACGGCGCGCGCGGCGGGCTGAGCCGGCACCGCCGAGGCATAGGAGGCTATGCCCACGTCCGGCGCCTCAGGACGTAGGCAAAGCTTCCTATGCCTGCCGGGGTCAGACCCGGTCGCCCTCGCGCGCGTGCGGGTCGCCCGCGCCGGTGAGCTCGGCGTCGTCGTCGTGGGTGAGCTCCTCGGGCGGGGCCAGGGCCACCGACCGCGACCGGCCGCGCAGCAGCTTGTTGAACGGCCGCTCGACCACCAGGTGCAGGACGACGGCGCAGACGCAGGCGGTGGCCGCGATGATCAGCGCCATCACCCACTGCGGCCCGATCTCCCAGAGGTGGGGCGCCAGGTTGATGATGACCAGCTCGTGCACCAGGTACAGCGCGAAGGACGCCTCGCCGGCGAAGATCAGCGCCCGGCTGCGCAGCCAGCCGCCCCGGCCGTCGAGGTCCCGGGCCGCCGCGGAGAGCAGCACCAGCAGGAACGGCACCGGCATGATCACGTTGGGCAGCGGGAACGGCGCCCGGTAGCAGATCGCCAGGCCGGCGACGACGGCGACCGCGGCCACCAGCGGGTGCACCCGGGGCCGCCACCCCTCGCGCAGCGCCAGCCCGGCGACGACGCCGAGCAGGAACTCGCTGAACCGCAGCACCGGCAGGTGCTCGCCCAGCCCGGCGTCCTGCAGGCCGACGTACCCGGCCACGACCAGGGCGACCAGGGGCAGCGCCCACTGGACGACGCCCGGCACCCGCCGCAACACGTAGACGGTCAGCGGGAACATCGCGTAGAAGAACAGCTCGCAGCTCAGCGACCAGGCCACGCCGTTCATCCCGAAGACCACCTCGGGATCGGTCCACCAGCTCTGCACGAGGAAGAGGTTGGGGACGGCGATCTCCCAGCTCCGCGCCACCGCGACGACCGGCACCAGCGCGGCGACCCCGACCATCACCGCGTGGCTGGGCCACACCCGGGCGAAGCGGTGCCGGTAGAACCGGCGCGCGGGCAGCGCGGGGTCGGTCCCCCAGGCCAGCACGAAGCCGGAGAGGACGAAGAAGAACGAGACCCCGATGAAGCCCAGCGTCGACAGCGACGCGGGCAGCGACGCGATCCCCCACTGGTCGAGGTGGAAGACGACGACGACCGCCGCGGCGAAGAGGCGGAGGGACGTCAGCCGCGGCAGCGCGGTTCCCCGTGACATTCGCGGCAATCTACCCACGGGATCCCGGGTTCGGCACGGCTGCGGCCTGTCGGCGGGGTCCCCGGCGAACGGCCACCCGAACGGGTGGCGACCCGTGTCACCCCCGAGTGGTAGCCGGGCCGGCTGACCTGGCGGTGGTTGTGGAACGGGCCGCGGCTGCCCCAAGGTGGCAGGCGCGAGCCGGCGCCGACGGGCGTCCGGGGATGGGAGAGCACACCACCATGAGCGCAGCGACCACGAGCGGGGAGCTGCCCCTGCTGCAGTTGCCGGGGCACTACACGTCGGTGGCCGAGCGCCTCCGCGAGGTCTCCACGCACCGCGCCGACCGGCCGGCCCTGGTGGCCGCGGACGGCGATCTCACCTACGCCGAGCTGCAGCAGCGGGTGGACGCGGTGGCCCGGGCACTGGCGGGCCTGCCCACCGTGGCCGAGGACGGCACCCGCCGGCCGGTCGGGCTCCTCGCGGAGCAGGGCTCGGCGAGCGTCGCGGCGATGCTCGGCGTGATGGCCGCCGGCCACCCGTGCGTGCTGCTCGACGTGCTGCTGCCGCCCGCGCGGATGGCGACCATCGCCGAGCGGGCCGGGGTGTCCGTCGTCCTGGCAGACGACGAGCGCCGCGACGTCGCCGCCGGGCTGCCCGGCGTGCAGGCCGTGGCCGGCCTCGTGCCCAACGGCCTCGTGCCCGACGGCCCCGGTGACGGCGGCCCCGCAGCGGCCGTCACGCTCGACGACCCCGCGTCGCTGGTCTTCACCTCGGGCAGCACCGGCCTGCCCAAGGGCGTCGTGTGGACCCACCGCACCGTCCTCGCCTGTGGCTACACCAGCCGGGCCACGCTGCGCGCCACGACCGAGGACCGCATGGCCCTCGTCGTGCCCCAGGCCTTCGCCGTCGGCCAGCTGATGATCCTCGCGGCCCTCCTGAACGGGGCCACGCTGTGCATCCGCGACCCCCGGGTCAACGGCATCCGCGACCTCACCGAGTGGCTCGAGGCCACCCGCGTCACGGTGCTGTCCTGCACGCCGTCCCTGCTGCGCGCCGTCCACGGGGCGCTGCCGGAGGGGAGGGTCCTCGACTCGGTCCGCATCGTGACCACCGCCGGCGAGAAGCTCTACGGCAGCGACGTCACCGACTTCCGGAGCCACCTGACCGCCGAGGCGAGCTTCGTCAACTGGATGGGGTCGTCGGAGACCGAGGCGCTCACCGCCTACGAGATGCGGTCGACGGACCCGGTGCCCGCCGGCGCGGTGCCCATCGGGCGGGCCGTGCCGCTGCGCGACCTCGCCATCCTGGGCCCCGACGAGGAGCCGGTGCCCGCCGGCGAGGTCGGCGTGCTGCACGCGACCTCGGCCTACTTCTCGGCCGGCTACTGGAACGCCCCGACGGCGACGGCGGAGCGCTTCCGCACCGAACCGGACGGCCGCACCCGCTACTGCACCGGCGACCGCGCCCGGATGGACGCCGACGGCCTCGTCGAGATCCTCGGCCGGGCCGACGACTCGGTGAAGATCCGCGGCTACCTGGTCGAGCCGGGGGAGGTGGAGGTCGCGCTGCGGGCGCTGCCCACCGTCCTCGACGCCGTCGTCCGGGGGGTCGGCGTCGACGACTCGACCCGGCTGGTGGCCTGGGTCGTCCCCGACCCGCACCAGCCCGCGCCCACCGAGGCCGCGCTGCGCAGCGACGTCGGCCGCGCCCTGCCGGACTGGATGGTGCCCCGGGACGTCGTCTTCCTGCCCGAGCTGCCCCGCAACGAGCGCGGCAAGGTCGACGTCGGGGCGCTGCCCCCCGTGCCGGAGCGGCGCGAGGTCACCGCGCCCGGGACCGAGACCGAGACCGCCCTCGCCGGCATCTGGGAGCCCATCCTCAAGGTCGACGGCGTCGGCCGGGAGGACAGCTTCACCGCGCTCGGCGGGGAGTCCCTGGCGATCGAGGAGATGCTCGCCGCGGTCGAGGAGCGCTACAAGGCGCGGCTGACCGCCGACGACCTCATCGACCACCCGACGCTGGCCGAGTTCGCGGCGTTCGTGGACAGCCGGCGCGCCGGCGGGCTGGCCGGACGGCTGTCGGCGGTCGCCCCACGGCTGGAGGCGGCGGGCAAGGCCGTCGCCCCGCGGCTCGAGGCGGCAGGCAAGGCGGTGGCCCCGCACCTCGAGGCGGCCGGCAAGGCCGTCAGCGGGCTGCTGAGGGGCCGCAAGCGCCGTCCCTGATCGCCGCCCGACGATGCCGAGGCCCGGTTCCGACACCGGAACCGGGCCTCGGCGCGTTCGACCACAGGGCAGAGATGGCCATTTCTGCCCTACCGGAGGTCAGCCGGCCAGGCGCTGCGCCGTCCGGCGCCGGCTGCGCAAGTAGGCCACCGGTCCGACGAGGACGCCCAGCAGCTCCAGGGCGGTGAGCACCCGCGGGAACTCCGCGGACTTGCCCTTGTTCTTCGCCGAGCCCGGCCGGGCCACGTGCGCCACGCCCCGCGGGATCCGCCGCAGCACGTCGACGGCGGTCTTCCGGTCCTCGAACACCCACTTGGTGACCGTGGCCGAGAGCCCGACGCCGTAGCGGTACATCTGCTTGCGCAGCGCCTCCATCGACCGGCGGTGGTAGTGCCACATCAGCGCGGCGGGTTCGTAGACGACGGTGTGCCCGGCGCTGATCGTCCGGCGCAGGACGTCGAGGTCCTCCCCGCCCCAGGCCACCGTGCCGGCGCCGAGGTCGATCGCGAACCCGCCCAGGTCGCGCAGCACCTGGGTGCGGAACGCCATGTTGGCGCCGGACCCGAACTGCCCGGAGTCGTACGGGTAGAGCGGGGATTCGCGGCGGTGGTCGGTCAGGTTGAAGACCTGCCGCGCGAAGCCCTTGTGGAAGCCGCCGTACTCCTCGAGGAAGACCTGGGCCACCGTCTCCTGCTCGGCCGGCAGGATCGCGCCGGTCACGCAGGCGACGCCCTCGGCGGCGCCGAAGCCGGCGACCAGCCGCTCCACCCAGCGGTGGTCGACCAGGACGTCGTCGTCGGTGAAGACGACGATCTCGCCGCGCGCGGCCTCGAGCCCCTTGTTGCGGGCGAAGGACAGGCCCCGGCGCGGCTCGTGCACCCAGCGCACCCGGTCGTCGCCGGCGAACGCGGCGTCCATGGCGGTGCGCAGCGGCTCGCCGTCGTCGTCGTTGTCCACGACGACGACCTCCAGCGGCTCCCACGAGCTGGTCAGGACCCGGCGGACGCAGGCGATGGTCGGCTCGACGTTGCGCAGGCTGGCGATGGTCACCGTGACCAGCGGCCGGTCGGCGGGCAGCCCGGGCGCGGCCGGCACGCCGGGGCGCGGGACCAGCAGGTCCTCGGCCGACGTCGGGGCCGGGACGCCGAGCCGCTCGGCGGCCGCGGTCAGCTCCGCGCGGGCGGTCGCCCAGGCGGCGTCGGCGGCGGCGCGCACGACCTCGTCGTCGGGCGCCGTCACCTGGACGACGTCGATCTGCTCGCCGAGCCACCGGACGAGCACCCGGGCGTCGGGGTGGTCGGGGCGGCGCTCGGGGTCCGGGTACTCGATCGCGCCGGACTCCAGGTCGACGGCGAGGACGCGCCGGGGCCGGAACGCCCGCGCTCCGGTGGGCTCGTCCGCCTGCGGCGGGGCCACCCGCAGGGGCGCGGGGGCCGGCGAGGCGGCCGGCTGCTCGGCGACGCGTTCGGGGTTCATCTTCTCCTGCTGTCGGGACGGCGGGACCGGGCGGTCCCGGAGTCAGCGGGCCGCCTGCGGGCGGCTCCGGTGGATGCGGGGCGGGCCTCAGAACGCCAGGGTCGCCAGGCGGACGACGGTCGCGGCCAGGCAGCCGGCGACCAGCACGGCGAGCAGCAGCTGCAGCACCCGACCGGCCCCACGGGAGCGCCGGGCGACGACGCGGCTGTCGCCGTCCGTGCGCGCGACGGTGCCGTCGGCGGAGGTGCGCTCGTCGCGCACCTCGAGCGCGAGCGCGACCACCACGGTCAGGCCGATGAGGGTCATCCCCAGCCAGCCGGTCAGAGCGTCGACCACGGTCAGCCTCCCTGCGCCACGAGCCGGAGGACCTGCGCGTCCGGCCCGCTGTAGATCCGTTCGTACAGGCCGCGGGCGACGAGCTCGTCGGCCAGCGCCGTGCTCGCGCCCGGCGGGTCACCGGCCGCCAGCTCCCGCTGCGCGTCCTGCGCTCGGCTGGCCACGATGAAGTCCGGCTGGCGGTCGAGCGCGCACTCCAGCGCGCCGGTGCCGCAGAACTCCTCGTCCATGACCAGCGGCTCGTACTCGCCCACCCGGTCGGCCCCGTAGGCGCCGGCGGTGGCGAGGAAGCCGACGGTGTCCCCGGGGTCCAGTTCGTCCCACAGCACCTGCGCGGCGGCGACGTCGTCGGCGGTGACCCGCTCGAAGGACACGTTCACGCCGCGGACGGCGGTACCCACCATCACCCATGCGGTGAGGACCACCGCGAGCACCACGGCCGGGACCAGCGCCCGCCGCGTCGCCAGCCTCTTCAGCGCGAGCGCGCTCAGCGGCGCGAGGATCGGGGCGGCGAAGAGGAAGGTCCGCAGCATGACCTCGCCGCCGTAGCTCTGCATGGCGACCAGGGCGCCGGCGCCCACCAGCAGGAGCCCGGTCAGCAGGGCGTCGGGACGGCGGCGGATCGTCCAGAGCCCGACCAGGGCCAGGAGGCCGTAGAGCAGTGACCAGCCGATCCGCAGGTTCTGCATGAGCTGGTAGGTCTCGTCGCCGGCCACGACGCGCGAGGAGACCGCGCTGTCCAGGTTGCCGAACAGCTGGCCGACGTCGCCGAGGACGTTGTCGAGGTGGCCCACCCAGTAGTCGCTGGCCGCGTAGCTGAACCAGCCGAGGAACAGCAGCGCGGCGACCAGCCACAGCCGGCGGTGCCGCGTGTAGCCGGTCAGCGCGAAGAGGAACGCGGTGATCACCAGGCTGATCGGCGTCAGCTGGTGCCCGACGACCAGCGCCGCGGCGATGAACACCAGGGCGGCCAGCCGCGCCAGCGACTGGCCCGGCGTCGTCCCGGCGGGCAGGCCCGGACGGCGCTTCCAGACCTGCAGCGCCTTCGACCACAGCCCACCGGTCAGCGGCGCCACCGGCGCCGCGGTGGCCTCCCAGAGCAGGGTGGCGAGCACCGCCAGGTACAGCACGAAGGCGGTGGCCTGCGGGGCGAAGTAGTCCTGCTGCACCCAGTTGGCGCCCAGGTAGAGGAACACCGCCAGCCAGGCCAGCCGGCCCGACCGGGTCACGCAGCGGGCCACGACCAGGATCGCCGGGATCGCCAGCACGTTGTAGACGAACGGCGCGAAGGCGAGGAACGCGCTCGCGTCGGCCACCCCGCCGAGCTGCACCAGCTGCGCGGCGACGGTGAAGAACGCCGGCCAGCTGGCGCGCGCGTCCAGGCCGTCGAAGGACTGCTGGTTCTCGGCGATGTAGTCGGCGAACCCGACGTGCAGCCACCCGGTGGGCACGCCGGCCACGCCGTCGGTGACGTTGACGAACGCGTACACGATCAGCGCCAGGACGACGGCGGCGGCTCCGAGGACCACCGGGTCCGGCCGGCGGCTGGACAGGTGGAGGGCGGCGACCGCGGCCACGAGGACGACGGCGGCCACGTACGGCCAGGCGACGACGCCGACGACGCCGGTGGCGCCCGCATCGTCGAGGTCGGTCCACCGGGTGGCCAGCCACCACAGCGCGACGGCGGCGGCCAGCACGGCCAGCGCCACGGGGCGGCCGCGCAGCCCGCGGGCCGCCGGTGCGGACGTTCCGCGCGGCGCGTCGTCCCCGGGTTCCGGGAGGGGCAGCCGCGTGAGTGCCCATGCCGTGGCCACGAGGCCGACGGCGGAGCTGACCGCCGCCCAGCCCAGCGGGCTCCACCAGCCGGTGCCGAGGCCGGCGGTGGCCAGCAGCAGCGCGGTGGCGATGCTGAGCGCGACGGCCAGCGCGGCGGGCAGCAGCTTCCCGGGCAGCCGCAGCAGCGCGGCCAGCGGCACCCCGGGCACGGTCAGCACGAACAGGACGGCGAGCACCGGGCGGCCGGGGACGTCGACGTCCAGCGCGGCGACGACCGGGGTGGCCACGGCCACCAGCGCGGCGGCCAGCAGGACGGCGCGCTCGCGGGCGGGGTGCCGGCGCGGGGCGACGTCGCGGGTCGAGGGCTCCTGGCCCGGGGGCGGGACCGCCTCCGCGATCCTCGAGGCGCCGTCTCCGGCGGCCGTGCCGGTCGCGGACATCAGTGGACTCCTCCAGACGACGTGCGCGGCCGTGCGGGCAGCGCGCTGCTCGGGTGATGATGGCCGGTCGAGCCGGGTGTCAGGGCAGCTCGCGGCCCCCGCTCACCCGGACGGGGGCTGGAGGCCATCCGACCGTGGTGCCGGGGCCCGGTCACCGGTCCGCACCGGGCACGGCCGGCACCGCGTCCGGTCGCGGCGCCGCGGCCGGCCTCCGGTGCCGCAGGCTGCGGATCAGCGGGACGAGCAGCACCAGCCCGACGCCGCCCTCGGCGATCAGGTAGGCCAGGCCGGCCCCGGTCACGCCCATCGACGGGATCAGCAGCACGGTCAGGGACACGATCGCGACCGCGATGGTGCCCTGCACGATGACCACCCGGCCGGCCTGCCTCCGGATCCGCAGGACCCCGGAGTACACGGTGGTGATGATGACGAACGGCTCGGCCAGTGCCATGAGCCGCAGCAGGTCGACGCCCTCGGCCGCGTACTGCCCGCCGAAGAGCCACAGGACCAGCGGGGCGAAGAGCAGCAGGGTCAGCGCGCCACTGCCGCCGACCAGCAGGCCCAGGCGCAGCGACCGCCGGGTGAGGGCCTGCGTCTGCTCCTCGTCGGCGGAGGCCTCCACCACGAAGTTGGTGGCGATGTTCCACGCCAGCATGTTGAGGGCGGCGTTGATCGTCCACGGGATGGCGAAGTACGCGTTCTGCTCGGCACCCAGCTCGTGCAGGATGATCAGCGGCAGGACCATCGGGATGACCTGCGACATCACCCCGATGGCGAACTCCGCCGACGCGTAGCCGACCAGCCCGCGCACCGGGGGGAGCCGGTGGCCCTCGTCGGCCTCCGCCATCCGCCGCGGCAGCAGCCGGCGGTGGACCAGGACCTGGATCACCGCCACCGCCACGACCGCCGGGACGACCCAGGCGACGACCAGCCCGCCCTGCGGCAGGACCGCGGCCAGCGCGACGAGCAGCACGAGCTTGACGACGGAGAAGGCCAGGTTCTTCATCGGGATCCACGACGCGCCGCGCAGCCCGAGCAGGACGAAGTCCTGCACGGTGAAGACGGCGAGGACGGCGACCGCGAGCGGGAAGAACGCCGCCTCGGCCGTCGAGGCGAACAGCACCTCGCTGGGCCACAGCAGCACGAAGCCCGTGCCCACCAGCACGCCCACGGCGCCGATCAGCACGAGGCCGCGGTGGACCAGGTAGCGGGTCTGCTGCCCGGCGGCGGGGAGGAACCGGGCGTAGACCTGGCCCAGGTTGAGGTGGGACAGGCTGCCCAGGAACGCGGCGGTGGAGATCACCGCCGCCGCGCGGCCGACCTCGGCGGTCTCGTAGAACCGCGCCGCGGCGACCCAGAACACCATGCCGACGCCGGCCGTGAGCACCGTGCCGGCCATGAGGTAGAGGGCGTTGCGCTCCAGGTGCCGACCGCCTCGGGCGGCCGCGTTCACCCGTGCCCCCGGGCGCTCGGCAGGAACGCGGCCGGGTCGGTGAGGACCCGGTCCAGCGCCCGCGTCACCGCGGCGCGGGGCACCCGGCGGCTGTCGAACGAGACGCTGAGCAGCAGCCGGTCGCGCCACTCGCTGATGCACGCGGTCATGCTCACCGCGGGGCTGGGGGCCGGCGCCTGGATGACCTTCTGCTCGGCGTCCGGCGCCCGCCACGGCAGGTCGCGGACCTCACCCAGCGCGCCGAGGTGGGTCAGCACGACCGACCCGCTCCCGGTGCCGTGGGAGGGCCGTACGCGGGACAGCGTGTGCTGGACCATCGCGACCAGCATCGACACCAGGGGCAGCCCCAGGGCGGCGTCCCGGCGCATCTGGCGGGCCATCAGCCGCGGGTCGGCGGCGTTCTCCGGTGCCAGCCGGAGGGCGCCGCTGAAGTTGCCGGCGACGTGCGTGCCGGGCGGCAGGTACCGACGGCCGTCGAAGAGCACCACCGTGTCGGTCTCCGGCGCGAACGCGCCCTCAGCCTCCAGCGCGGAGCGGACCGCGGACATGGTCGCGACGGCGACCGACGTGTCGGCGGCGTGCGCGTCCCGCCAGTGCCGCACCGACTCGCGGACGCCGGGCGCGCTCATCCGGCTCACGACCGACAGCGAGACCTGCCGGTCGGCCGGGTCGCCGGCCGGTACCGACGCCGAGGGGGCCGACCGCAGCCGGTCGAGGGCCTCGCGCCAGGTGGCCGCCTGCGGGCGCCGCAGGAGGGTCCGCCACACGGCCCTGGCCAGCAGCCGCGGGCGATCGGGCCCGCGGACCAGCCCGGTGGGCACCTCGCCGGTCGCGGCGCAGCGGACCAGCTCGGCGACGACGTGCCGGTTGGCGTAGATGCCGTCACCCAGCACGTGGCTCAGCTGCCAGGCGTGGTGGTCGTCGTGGACGTACAGGCGGAAGGGGACCATCGGGTCGGCCTCGCGCAGCAGCCGCTCCACGGCCTCCTCGGCGTCCTCCTTGCCGCTGCCGCGGACGTCGACGACGAGCTCCTCGAGCCGCGCGTCGATCTCCTCCGGCGGCACCGGGACCCAGCGCAGCGGCCGGCCGGCGACCCGGCACAGGATCGGCGCGGTCGGGTCGACGTCGTAGAGCCGGCGCAGCGTGGCGCGCAGGGCCGCCGGGTCGACGGCCGGGTCCAGGCCGGCCAGCAGCGTGACGCTCGAGAGCTCCAGCCACTGGGCGTTGTGGGCCTGGATCCGGAGCGCCCGGGCAGCCGTCCGCGGGCCCGCGGTCACGCGCTCCTCCGCGAGGCGGACGGCACGAGGACGCCGGGGGCGGTGCGCCGGGCGGCGCAGCCGCGGGACGGACCGCAGATCATCGACTCTCCGGGAGACAGGGGGCAGGAGGTGTGCGCGTCGCCCACATCGCCGTGGTGCGACCGCCCGGTGCGAGCAGGGGCCCAGGCGGGAGGGACCTCGACGCGAACCGTTCGACGGTACGTCGAGAAGGGGCTCCCCGGGCCACGACGAGCCATCTTGCCACCCGTCCGGATGACCGGTCACCGAGTGTGATGCCGCTCGCAGCAGCCCGGTCGGGGGAACGTCGGCCGGGTGGTGGCACGTCGAGGGGACCGGTGGACGAAGATGACCAGCACAACCCCGATCCCTGGAGGCGTTCCCCCATGCCCGGACAGCTGTTCCCCGTCGGCATGGGAGACCGCCCGTCGAGGGGCGCCCGGCGGCGGGTGGCCGCCCTCGCCACGACCGCGCTGCTGGCCGGCTGCGGCGGCGGTGCCGCCGAGTCGCCGGAGGTCCCCGAGGTCGAGCCGGAGGTCACCGAGCTCACCGTCGACGCCCAGGACGCGGTGGCCATCGCGCCGGGGGAGGGCGACCCCCGGGGACTGGTGGTCTTCCTGCACGGCCTCGACGACGACGCCGGAGCGCTGTCCGAGGAGCAGAAGCGGATCGACATGGTCGACCGGCTGGTGGCCGCGGGCTACGTGGTGGCGGGCAGCGACGGCCACCTCAACGCCTTCGGCAACGAGGCGTCCCAGGCCGGCTACGTCGCCCTCGCCGCCGAGCTCGCCGAGCGGTACGGCACCACCGACACCTACCTGATCGCCGAGTCGATGGGTGCCGTCGCCGGGCTGCAGCTGCTGGCCGACGAGCGCATCCCGGACGTGCGCGGCATGGCCCTCATCTCGCCGCTGGTCGACCTGGACGTCGTCCTGGGCACCCAGCAGGAGCCGCAGGTGCTGCAGGCCTACGACGGGACGTTCCCCACGGGGGAGCAGAACCCCGCGGCTCGGCCCGCCGAGGACTGGGCGGGCACGAGCATGCGGTTCTACCTCGCCACCGAGGACGAGGTGGTCATCAACGCGGACAACGCCGAGCCGTTCGTCGCGCGCGTCGAGGACGCCGCCGACATCAGCGTGGTCGAGTGCGAGGGCGAGCACGTCGCGCCGTCCTGCTTCCAGGGCGAGGACCTCGCGGAGTGGTTCGCCGACCTCCCCTGACCGCGACGCCCCGGCCTGGCCCTGGGGTCGGTCAGGCGTAGACCGAGCCCGGCCGGCGGCGGACCACCGCGCGGGCGCGCCGGTAGGCCCGCCAGCCGCGGGTCGGCCAGGCCTCGCGGTCGACCGGCGTGCACTCGACGTCCTGCAGCCAGCGGGAGAGCTGGTCCAGGGTCGTGGTGCGGCGCAGCATGAGCCGGGAGATGGCGAAGACGTCCTCCCCGGCGCAGTGCAGCGCGTTGCGCACCCCGCAGGCGTTGTCGTAGCCGGCGGCCCGGGTGGCCCGGCGCACACGCGGGCCGTTGTAGCCGTGCGGGTAGGCGAAGGTGGTCACCGGCCGGCCCAGGACGTCCTCGAGCAGCTCCCGGGGCCGGACGAGCTCCTCGCGCAGCTGCGCGGCGCGGAGCGTGTCCATCTGCGGGTGGCTGTGGCTGTGCGCCCCCAGCTCGACGCCCTCGGCCAGCAGGCCGGGGAGCTCGGCGAAGGACAGCATCCGGTCGCTCGGCCCCGGCCGCCGCTCCGGGCCGCCCTCGAGCCAGCCCGTGGTCACGTACAGGGTCGAGACCAGCGACCGGTCGCGCAGCGCGGGCAGGGCCGCCGTGGCGAAGTCGGCGAACCCGTCGTCGAAGGTGATGACGGCGACCCTCCCGCCGTCGGAGCCCGGGGGCCGGCCGGCGACCTCGGCCGCGACCAGCTCACCGAAGGTGATGCAGCGGTAGCCGGCGTCCACCAGGACGTCGAGCTGCTGGGCGAATGCCCGGGGCGAGACCGCGAACGGGGCGATGTGCTCGCCGGGGGTCTCGGTGATGGCGTGGTAGAGCAGGATCGGCACCGGCGTGCGGGTGCGGGGCGCGCTCCGCTCGTCCATGACTCGGAACATATCCGTTCTGCAAACCCTCAGGTAACGGGCGCGGCGCCGCCGCGGGCCTGCTTCACCCGTGCGAGTGCGTAGCTGCCGGCGGTGAGCGCCGTCCCCTCGACGATGGCCCACGCCTGCGCGCCGCCGGCGCGGTCGCCACGGACCAGCCGGCCCAGGCCGCGGAGCACGCCGCGGGGCAGCGTGCGCCGCACGTAGGTGCGCTCGGTCTCCAGGGCCGACTCCGCGCCGGCGAGCCGGCTGACCAGGGCCTTGGAGCGCCCCTCCGCCCGGCAGCGACGCCGGAAGTACGTGCGGGTCACCCGGTCCGGCGAGACGCCGTGCCGGCAGCGCGCCGACGGCTCGAGCACCACCCGGGTCTCGGGAAGGGCGCGCCGGGCACGGATGGCGAACTCGGTCTCCTCGCAGCCGGCCGCGTCGGCGCCCATCCGGCCCATGTCGGAGTCGAAGCCGCCGGCCTTGGTGAACGCGTCGCGCCGGAACGCCATGTTGGCGCCGATCGGGTTGCGGATCTCCGCCCGCGTCGTGGGCAGGCCGGTGTAGCTGCAGCCCACCACCCAGAGGAACTCATCGGGGAACCAGGCCGGGCGCGGTGCTCGCCAGTCCGGCTCCACCCAGCCGCCGACGCCGATCACGTCGTCCCCGGCGGCGAAGGCCTCGAGCAGCTGCGCCGTCCAGAGCGGATCGGCCGCGGCGTCGTCGTCCAGGAAGGCCACCACGTCGCCGGTGGCCGCCTCCACGCCGGTGTTGCGGGCGCCGGACAGCCCGCGGGGGCCGGCGTTGGGCAGCACGGTGACGTCGGGGAAGGCGGTCCGGGCGCGCTCGAGCAGCTCGGGGTTGTGGTCGGCGACGAGCACGACCTGGTCCGGGCGGCGCTCCTGCCGCTGGAGGCTCGCGACCGCGGCCTCGATGTCGCCCCACCGGTCGAGGGTGTACGCGCAGATGACGACCGAGAGCGAATGGTGCACGGACCGAGGGTAACGGGGCGTGGTCGTGCACCGATTCCCCCGACCGGGTTCATCTCAAGCTGCGGGACGAGGGGTGTGACGGAAGACGCCGGCAGGAGAAGGTGGTGTCGTGACGCGCAGACCCCGGGCAGTGACAGTTAGTGTCTGCTCCGTTACTGCTGCGCGCCGGTACGGGCCGCGGCTCCACGTGAACGTGAAGGACGCGGCTGTGCACCCACTGGGCTCCGACCCGCTCCCCGCTCCCCGGGTGAACCGGACGGCGGCGCTGCGCGTCGCCGCCGCCGCCGTCTCCATCGAGGGCCGGTCGTGCACCTGCGGGCACGGCAAGCAGGCACACGAGCACTACCGCCGGGGCACCGACTGCGCCCTGTGCGCCTGCGGCCGCTACCGCCGCCCGCTGCTGCGCCTCTTCGCTCGCTGAGCGGCGCCGTCCTCCGGGACGGCGCCGCCGCGGGCGGGAGTCAGGACCGGCGCGACCGGGCCGCCGTCCGGATCGCCAACGACATCTGCACGGCCAGCGCGACCACGTGCCGGCCGGCCAGCAGGTCGTGGTGCGGGCCCGGGACCGACACGACGTCCAGCCGCGGCGCGGCCGCCCGCCAGGCCGACAGGAAGTGCCCGGTGACCGGGATCCGCCGCCGCGCCCGGAAGTAGGTCGCCGGACCGTCGTAGCGCCGCAGCCGGTGCCGGGCGTAGACCCCACCCGATTCGTCCAGCGCCTGCTGGTCGACCGGCCGGCTCTCCGGCCGGAACCGGTGCCGCAGGACGTCGCCGAGCCGCCGGGACCCGAGCCCGGGGATCAGCGCGCCGACCTGGCCGGTCAGCCGGTGCAGCTGCCGGCGCACCGGCGACAGGCTGTCCTCCGGCGGCAGCGGGTCGAGCAGGCCGAGGAACTCGACCTCCCGCCCGGCGTCGCGCAGCCGGCGCGCGGTCTCGAAGGCGACGAGCCCGCCGAAGGAGAAGCCGGCCAGCCGCAGCGGGCCCTCCGGCCGGGCGGTGGCCAGCGTCGTGGCGTGCTCGTCGGCCAGGTCGTCGATCGACTTGCGCCGGCCGTCGACGCCCACCAGCTCCGCCCGGACGCCGTACACCGGCCCCGCGCCGACCAGCAGCTCGGCCAGCGTCCGGTAGACCTCGACCTCGCCCCAGGCGTCGTTCAGCAGGAACAGCGGCGTCCCGGCCGGGTCGCCGGCGGCCAGCAGCGGAACGGCCGAGGCTCCCGAGGTGGTCAGCACCGCCGCGGTCAGGCCGGCGACGGTCGGGTCGGCGAGGAACTGCTCCATGGAGACGTCGGCGCCGAGCTCCAGCTTGACCCGACGCAGCAGCGTCATCGACTGCCGGGAGGTGCCGCCGAGGTCGAAGAAGTCCTCGATCCCGGCGTGCGGCGTCACCCCCAGCTCGCGCCAGATGCCGGCGATCGCCGACGTGACGGGCGCCGCGTCCCCCGCGTCCGGCGCGACGCGGGGCACGGGCACGGTGGGCACCGGCTCGGCGGACGGCGCCGGCACCGCCTGCCCGGTCGCCGCGCGCAGGGCGGCGGTGATGGTCGCCAGGGAACCAGGGTTGCGCAGCGCGTCGACGTTGACCACGCGGTCGCCGTTGACGGTGTCGCGGGTGGCCTTCTCCGAGACCTTGCCGCTGTGCGTCAGGGGCACCTCGGGGACGGCCAGAACGAGGGCCGGCACGTGCGCGGCGGTGGCCTCGCGGCGCAGGGTCGTCCGGATCCGGCGCTCGAGCTCACCGTCGAGGACGGCGCCCCCGTGCAGCTGCACGAGCAGCACCAGCCGGGTCGCCCCGGGCGTGGTGGGGTGCCGCTGCTCGACCGCCACGGCCTGGGCGATCTCCGGCAGTCCCTTGAGGATGCGGTAGATCTCGGCGGGCCCGATGCGGATGCCGTCGATGTTCAGCACGCCGTCGGAGCGCCCGTGCACCCGCGCCGTGCCGTCCGGCGCGATGTCCACGACGTCGCCGTGCGTCCAGACGCCCGGGTGGTCCGAGTAGTAGGCCTGGTGCAGCCGCGCGCCGTCGGGGTCTCGCAGGAAGCGGACCGGCCGGGAGGGGAACGGACGGCGGCAGACCAGCTCGCCCTGCCGGTCCAGGACGGGGGAGCCCGCTGCGTCGAGCGCGGCGACGTCGAGCCCGAGGCTCAGCGCCTGGCTGCGGCCGCGGACCACCGGCAGCTCGGGGTGGCCGAGCATGAAGCAGCCGATGATGTCGGTGCCGCCGCTGATCGACTGCAGCGGCTGGGCGCCGACCGCGCCGGCGAACCAGTCGAACTGCCAGTCGTGCAGCACCGAGCCGGTGGACATGACGGCCCGCAGCGCACCGAGGTCGAACGCCTCGGCCGGGCGCAGCCCGGTGTCCTGCGAGAGCTGGAGGTGGGCCGGGCTGGTGCCGAACACCGTCACCCGCTCCTCGGCGGCCAGCCGCCACAGCGTCTCCGGGCCGAGGACGGGGCCGTCGTAGAGGACGACGGAGGCACCCACCGCCAGCGCGGACAGCTGCCAGTTCCACATCATCCAGGCGGTGGTGGTCTGGAAGTACAGCGTGTCCCGGGCGTCGAGGTCGCCGTGCAGCCGGTGCTCCTTGAGGTGCTCCAGCAGCGTTCCGCCGATGCCGTGCACCATCGCCTTGGGCGGGCCGGTGGTGCCCGAGGAGAACATCACGAACAGCGGGTCGTTGAACGGCATCCGCGGCCACGGCGCGCGCGGGGTCCCCGGGCCGACGTCGGCGAGCAGGTCGGCCAGCCGCACCACCCGCACGCCGGGCAGTGCCGGCAGCGGGAGCGCGTCGAGGACGACGACGGTGCCGACGGTGGGCAGGCCGGTCACCACCTGGTCCAGGAGGTCGCCGTCGGCGCCGTCCCAGCCGGGTGCCCCGGTGCGGTCCAGCGCCAGGAGCGCCGGCTCGACCTGGGTGAAGCGGCCGAGCAGCGCTGCCGGGCCCATGTCGGGCATGCCCGAGGACAGCGTGGCACCGAGCGCGGCGGTGGCCAGCGCGGCGACGACGGCCCGGCCGTTGTTGGCCGCGACCACCACCACGCGGTCCCCGGCGCCGACCCCCTGGCCGGCCAGGGCGGTCGCCGTCCGGTCGACCTCCTCGCGCAGGTCCCGGCGGGTCCAGCGGTCCCGGCTGCCGTCGCCGTGCACCGCGGTCAGGCAGACCGCGTCGTCGTCGACGTCCGGCAGGGGGCGGAGCAGGTTCTCGGCGTAGTTGAGCCGCACCTCCGGGAAGAAGACCGCCGTCTCGACGTCGTCGCCGGTGCAGACCGGATCGGCCGAGCCCTCCGTGACCGGCTCCGCCCAGTCCAGGAACAGCCGCCAGAACTCGCGGAACTCCTGCACCGACCACTCGTGCATCGCGACTGCGTCGCCGAGGTCACGGCCGGCGGCGGCCTCCGCGCGGTCGCGGAAGTCGGCCAGCTGCGGGCGGCGGGTCAGGGCGCTGGAGGCGGCGGCCTCGCGACTGCTGGTCATGGGGTTCCCGTGGGGTCGGCCGCGTGGGCGGCGGGGTCGATCGGGCGGAGGGCGAGGCTGCCCACCCAGCCCTCGGGGACCTCGACGGAACGGACCTCCCAGTCGCCGATGCGACCGGGAGCCCGCCCGGCGGAGGGGGTGACGACGGTGTGGGGGGCGGTGCGCAGGCCGACGCCGAGGCCCTTGAGCACCGCCTCCTTCTGGGTCCAGCAGCGGGTGAGGACGACGGCGCGCTCCCCGGCGGGGAAGCCGGCGATCGCGGCGCGCTCGGCGGCGCCCAGCCAGCCCTCCGCGGCGGCGTCCTCGAGGCGCACGGCACGGACCCGCTCGACGTCGACGCCCACCCGGGCGCCGGAGGCGACGGCGAGGACGCCGAGGCCGGCGCTCGCGGAGCAGCTCACGTCCAGTCCGGAGGCGGCCGCGACACCGGTGAGCCGGGGGCGGCCCGGAGGCGCGGTGAGCGGGACGTCGGACGGGTCCAGGCCGAGGAGATCCGCGAGGGTCTGCCGGAGCGCGCCACGCAGCAGCAGCCGGCGGACGGCGACGTCCGGGGTGCCGCGGTCGGCGTGCGCGCGCTCGGCGGCGGTGAGGCAGGTGCGGGCGGCGGCCGTCGAGGCGGCGTCGGCGGCGAGGTCGACCAGCCGGACGAGCACGTTCCCGGAGACGGGCAGCAGCGGCGCGGGGGCTGCACTGCTGATCACGGCCCCGAGGGTAGGGAGACGCCGCGGGTGCTGGGGCCTAATTCAGCGCGGGCACCCCCCATCGTGGGGCCGTCCAGCCGCCGGATGTGGCGCAGCTCACTCCGCGCGCCAGGCGGCGACCCAGTCGATCTCCACGTGGCCCTCGGCGTCGGCCGGCGGCGCCTCCGCGGACAGCTCGGTCTCGATCTGGAGCACCCAGCGCATCGGGTCGACGGGGATGGCCTCCGGGTCCGTCGTCGTCCACGACCGGTCGTCGAGGAGGAAGGTGACCCGGCCGGGCGCCCACTCGATGGTCGCGGTGTGCCAGTCCTCCATCGTGACGTCGGTGCCGATGGAGAACCTGTTGACGGACGGGTTGCCGGTGACGTCGTGCGCGTTGCCGACGATCTCCTGGCCGAGCGAACCCTCGGGGAAGTCCAGTTCGCCCTCGGACCAGTCGTCGCTGGAGGGCCACAGCAGCCAGGCGATCTTGTAGCCGGGGACCTCGTCGGCGCGGAACCGGACCGAGTAGCGACCGTGCAGCTGGTCGTTGGCCCACTGCTCGTTCGGCGGCGGCGTGAGCGCCATGACCTGCGGGGTGCCGTCGTCGGTGTGTACCCGGACGTCGACCACGCCGTCCTGGACGGTGGTCGTCACATAGCTGTTGTAGACGCCCTGGTGCGACTCGCGGCGGCCGAGGTCGCGGGAGGTGTCGCGGGCGCCGTCGTACTCCGCCCAGCCGGGGTAGACGTCGACGAACTCCCCGAGCGCGGCGTCGGCGTCGAAGTCCTCGGCCAGCACGAGGTCCCAGCCCGGGAGGTCGTAGGCCGGCGCGGTCGACGGGTGCCGGGCGGTCACCACCTCGTCGTCGCGCAGGACGACGAAGCCCGTGGCGGCGAGCGCGACAGCACCCGCGGCTGCCGCCAGCAGCGGCCCGCGCCTGCGCCTGTGGCTCTCCCGGAACACGACTGGCCAGTCTACCTGGGCAGACGCCACACCGGCCGCCCGACGACGGAGTGCCCTCCGGAGGGGTGACCTCCGGTGCGCAGAGCCCGGGCGGTCGCCGCCAGCGTCGCCGCGACGAGCACGCCGGCGTAGAGCGCGTAGGGGAGCTGCGCCGCCCCGGGCCACGGCCACAGGAGCGGGACGCCGGGGCCGGTGGCCAGGTCGCGCAGCAGGTGCAGGGCGACCCCGCAGGCCAGCCCGGCCAGCGGCAGGCGGTACCGCCGGACCGCGGCCGCCGCGGCCAGGAGGAGCAGCACGAACGCCAGCGAGTGGGTGACCGGCCGGCCGCCGTCCCCGGCCACCGCGTCGCCGACCAGGTAGAGCGGCACGTGGTCGACGTCGATGGCCACCGACCCGACCAGCGCGGCGAGCAGGAACGGCCGGGCCGCGGCCGGTGCCACGGCAGCCAGCACCAGCCCGGCGGTGATCAGGTGAGCGGGCTCGTCCAGCAGGCCCGCCACCGGCACGGGCCACCACCGCGACTCCGCGACCAGGTCGAGCGCGGCGAGCACGGCCAGGGCCGCCCACGGCAGGACGGCCCGGCCCCACGACCGGCGGGCGCGCCCCGAGGGGCGCGGCACGCGGGGGTCGCCGGGGACCGGGCCGTCCGCCGGGGTCACGCGGTCCGGGCGGAGGTCTCCGCGCCGTCGCGGTCGTCGGCCAGCGAGCGGACCGGGACGACGTCGGCCCGCGGCGCGCGGCCCTTGCGGTTCGCCCGCTCGACGACGAGGGCCCGGAGCACGCGCAGCCCGTCGCGCCAGGTGTTGAGGTTGCTCTCGCCGTGGATGCGCTCGAACTCGTAGCTCGGCACCTCGACGATGTGCATCCCGGCCTTGGCCATGCGGGTGTTGATGATCGTCTCGATCTCGAACCCGTCGCCCCAGAGCTTGGCGTCGCTGCCGCGGTCGCCGGCGTCGAGCTCGAGCGCCGGCAGGCAGTCGGACCAGAAGGCGTTGTAGCCGTAGCAGAGGTCGGTGTACCGGGTGCCGAACAGGACGTTGGCGATCCGGTTGAGCCACCGGTTGCCCCAGGCGCGGGTCCGGGTGATGTCGGAACTGCCGCCGCCGTTGGCGAACCGGGTGCCCTTGGCGAAGTCGGCGCCGGCGGTGAGGACGCCGACGAACGCCGGGATCTC
Organism: Geodermatophilus sp. CPCC 205506; assembly: GCF_051383635.1. Classification (NCBI taxonomy): domain Bacteria; kingdom Bacillati; phylum Actinomycetota; class Actinomycetes; order Geodermatophilales; family Geodermatophilaceae; genus Geodermatophilus; species Geodermatophilus sp. CPCC 205506. Next base: position 99,749 of record NZ_JALPKP010000001.1, read on the forward strand.
CCGGGGGTCGGCCGACCCGTCGGCGTCCAGCATCACGACGATGTCCCCGGTGACCGCGGCGAACCCGCAGGCCATGGCGTTGCCCTTCCCGCGGCGGTTCTGCAGCACGATCCGGACGTCGGGACGCAGCGAGCGCGCCACCTCGATCGTGTCGTCGACGCTGCGGCCGTCGACCACGATCACCTCGTGCACGTCGTCGGGGATGAGCGCGAAGACGTGCGGGAGGTTCTTGGCCTCGTTGAAGGTGGGGACCACGACGCTCACGCGCGGCGAGCCGATCCTCGTCACGGTGGGGTGGTGGGGCAGCGAGTGCGGGCGCAGCTCGATGACCTGTCGCGAACGCATGAGGCGGGTGTCCTCTCTAGGACGGGCCCGGTTTCGCCTCTGCTCCCCGCCGGGCTATGGCGACCAGGTGCGCCCGGCGGATCATCACTACCCGTTGGTGGTGCTGACCGATGTCGTGTACTGGCCACGGCGGTGGTGCCGCGACCGCCCGGGAACCAGCGATCGCGCTCACCCATCCACACCGGTGAACGGTGACTCTCCGTGGCCCCCGAGGTCTGGTCCATTACTACCGGGTGGGCTTCCGAACGTGCAAGCGACCTCGGCGCGGCCGGGCGGGTCGGTCGCCCCGCGGACGGGCCCACCCGGCGTGACATCGGTCACACACGTGCCCGCTCAGCGAGCGTGTCGCTGCGCCTGGTACCCCATGACTGTGGCCTGCGCAATGGTCCGTGGTCCCCTCGGTAGCTCTTCGGGGGGCGTCGCGGGGGCGTCGGGCGGCTCCTCGAGGCGGTCACCCGAACGTGCGCGTTATCACCCGGGTGGGTGGACGACCAGCCCTCCCCGGGCGCGCCCGCACCCACCGTCACCGCCGCGGGTGGACCGGCGGGCCCTGGGACGGCCGTGCGGGCGGGTCCGGCGGTGCGGCGGCCGCCGTCACGTAGCGTCGCGGGGTCAGCCCGCCGTCCACTCGAGCAGCCGGTCGGCCGGCCAGGTGTTGACCACGGCCTCCACCGGCACGCCGCACTCCACGGCCCGCTCGCAGCCGTTGCCCTGCCAGTCCAGCTGACCGGGCGCGTGCGCGTCGGTGTCGACGGCGAACTCGCAGCCGAGGTCGACCGCGAGGTTCAGCAGCCGCATCGGCGGGTCGAGCCGCTCGGGACGGGAGTTGATCTCCACGGCGGTGCCGTGCTCGACGCACGCGGTGAAGACCGCCTCGGCGTCGAAGGTGCTCTCCGGCCGCGGGCGCTGGCGCCGTCCCTCGCGCTGCTCCCGGGGGATGAGCAGCCGGCCGGTGCAGTGCCCGAGGACGTCGGTGTGCGGGTCGGCCACGGCGGCGAGCATCCGGGCGGTCATCGCGGCGCTCTCGGCCCGCAGGTCGGAGTGGACGCTGGCGACGACGACGTCGAGCCGGCCGAGCAGCTCGTCGGTCTGGTCGAGGCTGCCGTCGACGTTGATGTCGCACTCGATGCCGGTGAGGATGCGGAACGGCGCGAGCTCCTCGTTCAGCGCGGCGACGACGTCCAGCTGCCGCTCCAGCCGCTCCGGCGAGAGCCCGTTGGCGACGGTCAGCCGGGGGGAGTGGTCGGTGAGGGCCATGTACTCGTGGCCCAGCCCGATCGCCGCCTCGGCCATCTCGCGGATCGGGCTGCCGCCGTCGGACCAGTCCGAGTGCACGTGCAGGTCACCGCGCAGCGCGGCGCGGAACTCGGCGACGTCGTCGGCCAGCGGCACCAGCTCGCCGTAGGTCTCCTCGAGCCGGGCCAGGTACTCGGGGATCTCGCCGGCGTGCGCCTGCACGATCGCCGCACCCGTCTTGGGACCGATGCCCCGCAGGTCGGTGAGCGTCTTCGTCCGGATCCGCCGGTCCAGCTCGTCGGGGCCGAGGGTGTCGACGACAGCGGCGGCGGTGCGGAACGCCGCCACGCGGTGCGTGGGCTCGCGGGCGCGCTCCAGGAGGAAGGCGATCCTCCGGAGCGCGTCCGCGGGGCGCAGCGGGTCGCTCAGCGGGAGGCCCGCTTCGCCTTGCGCTCGGCCTTCTTGTGCGCCTTGGCCGCGCGCTTCTGGGCCTTCTCGTAGTTCTTCTCGGTGGTGTCGGCGGCCTTGCGTGCCGCGCGGCGGGCCCGGTAGCCGACCGACGGCTTGCCCTCGGTGTCGACGGCGGCGATCAGCAGCCCGCCGAGCAGGCCGAGGTTCTTCAGGAAGTGGATGGTCTGCCCGGCCTTCTGCTGCGGGTCGTCGTACTCCCAGAAGCGGTGCCCGGCCAGCGTCGTCGGGACGGTGCTGACGGCCAGGGCCAACGCCGACAGCCGCGGCAGCTTGCCGAGCGCGAACAGCACCCCGGCGCCGACCTTGACCGCCGCGTCGATCTTGACCCACTGCTCGACGTCGCGCGGCACCTGCACCGGCAGCTGCTTGTCGGCCTGCTCGGTGATCGTGTCGACGACCGGCTTGGCGCCCGCGACCCGCGACTGCGGGTGGCGGAGGGTGTCGACGCCGCCGAAGACGAACGTGGCGGCGAGCATCGGCCGGGCGATCCGGCGGACCAACATGGTGGGGACCTCTTTCCGTCGCGGTGCGTGTCAGGCCTGCGGTGCCCCGGGTCGCGCCGGGACAACCCCTGCTCGGGACCGTAGTGAGGTGGCCGCCACTCCGCCGGTCGACGGCGGCCGTCAGTCCGTCCGCGAGCAGTAGACGGTGAGCGTCGACCGCTTGCGGAAGTCGAACTCGGTCGCCCGCTCCCCGGCCTCGCCGTCGTAGGCCACCTGCAGCGGCCCCGACCGGGAGACCACCTGCACCCGCTGCGCCTGGCACTCCGCGTAGCCGGAGCTGTGGTCGCTGACGCCCAGCAGCGAGCCCAGCACGGCGCGGGTCCGGCTGAACCGCACGTCGGCCCGCAGGTACTGGACGTCGAGCAGCCCGTCCTCCAGCCGCGGGCGCCAAGCCGGCGCCAGCCCGCGCGGGGTGTAGCGGCCGTTGCCGACGAAGAGGATCCAGACGAGCACCGGGCGGTCGTCGAGGAGCAGCGACACCGGCGTCCCGTGGTGGAGGGTCCGGGCGGCGGCGACCGCCATCGCCGCCCACTTGCCCATGCGGCCGGCCAGCGCGTCGCGCCGGCGCACCATCTCCGGGTAGCTGCCGATGCTGGCTGTGTTGAGGAACGGCGTCCCGTTGACCTCGGCGACGTCCACCTCCACCGCCGCACCCGCGGCGACCGCCTCGGCGGCGTGCTCGACGGTGTGCACGCCCACGTCGCGGGCGAAGTGGTTGAGCGTGCCGGCCGGGAGGACCGCCAGCGGCAGCCCGTGCTCGAGCGCGACGGCGGCGGCCGCGGCCACGCTGCCGTCCCCGCCGGCCACCCCCAGCGCCCGCGCCCGCCCCGACGCGGCGGCCTCGGCGAGCAGCTCGCCGACCGTGGTGTCCTCCCGCAGTTCGAGGACCTCGGCGCGGGGGAGCAGTCGGCCGACGTCCTCGGCGGGGTCGTAGTCGTCGGGCCCCGACCGCGGGTTGACCGCGATCACCAGCCCCTCGCCGTCCGGCAGCGCCGGCGCGCTGCCCGCCGTCCGCACCCGGGCCGGCGTCGTCGGCCGGACCCGCCACCAGATCCGGGTCCCCATCGCGACCGCCGCGCCGACGGCCAGGCCGGCGACGACGTCGCCGGGGTAGTGCACGCCCACGTGCACCCGGGAGTACCCCACGGCCAGCCCGACCGGTGCCAGCGCCGCGCCCGCGACCGGGGCCTCGAGCGCGACGCCGGTGACGAAGGCGGCGGCCGACGCGGAGTGGCCGCTGGGGAAGGAGTGGGTGGTCAGCGACCGGTGCAGCAGCCGCTGGACCGGGTGCGAGCCGAGGTCGGGGCGCCGGCGGCCGAACACCCGCTTGAGGACGGCGTTGACCAGGCTGCTCGACATCGCCAGCGACCCGAGCCCGCGGATCGCGCCGCGCCGCAGGGACCCGCGGCGGGTGAGGAGGAGCGCGGCGACGACGAACCACAGCTTCCCGTGGTCGGCGGTCGTGGTGAGCCGGCGCAGCCAGGTGTCGGCGGCGCGGGAGGTGGGCAGGCCGCCCACGAGGGAGTGCAGGCGGGCGTCCCAGTGCCGGGCGCTCCGCATGGCAGGGAACGCTAGCCGGTGCGGAGTCGTTCGGTGACGGTTTCCGCGCTCGAGCGACTCCGCTCAGGCCTTGCGGCGGGCGCGATAGGCGGCGACCGTCGAGCGGCTGGCGCAGGTGTTGGAGCAGTACCGGCGGCTGGCGTTGCGCGAGGTGTCGACGTAGACGTCGTCGCAGCCCTCGGCCGAGCAGATGCCGATGCGCTGCCACCCGTGCTGGACGACGACGTGCGACAGGCCCATGGCGACCGTCGTCGTCAGCTGTTCGAGGACGGGGGCGTCGGCGCGGGCGTAGTGCAGGTGCAGCTCGCCGTCGTGGTCGGTGGCGTAGGGCTTCGGGTGCGCCAGCTCGAGCAGGTCGTTGAGCCGCTCGATCACCTCGGCCTGCGACGCGGCGACCGCGACCGCGCGCACCAGGTCGGCGGTCGCGGCGGCGCGCGCCGCCGCGGCCGGGTCGAGGTCGAGCGCCGTGCCGGGCTCGAACCACTCGTCGTGGGCGCGCAGGAAGGCCCCGGCCCACTCCGGCCCGGCGTCCCGCTCCGCGTTGGCGAGGTCTATCGCCAGCTCGACGGCGGAGGACCCGTAGGTGTCGTAGTCCATGGCACTCCCTACCGTCTCGCGGACGCGTCGGCACTGTAGGCGTCGTCACTCATTTGACTCCCTACCTCTGCGTCCCTAGCCTGTAGGTGGTCAACGAGTCTTGACCCCCTACCCTTCCCGTGCGTCCCCTGAAGCGAGTTCGTCGTGCGTGCCTATCTGAGCGTCTGGCGGCTGCCGTCCGCCCCGGTGCTGCTCGTGGCCGGCTTCGCCGGTCGCCTCCCCTCGGCGATGGTGCCGCTGGCGCTGCTGCTCATGGTGCAGCAGCAGACCGGTTCCTATGCCGTGGCCGGGCTCGCGGCGGCGACCTACGGCATCGCGATGGCCTGCATGGCCCCGGTGCTGGGCCGGCTGGCCGACCGCCGGACCCCGCGGCCGGTGCTGCTGGCCCAGGCCGGCGTGTACCCGCTGCTGCTGACCGCGCTCGTCGCGGCCGTGCTCGGGGGTGCGCCCACCCCCGTCGTCGTCGGCGCCTCCGCGGCGGCCGGCGCCGCGACGCCGCTGGTCTCCGGTGCGGTGCGGGCACTGTGGTCGCGGGTCGACCCCGCGGTGCGCCCGACCGCCTTCGCCCTCGACGCCACCGCGACCGAGCTGGTCTTCGTGGCCGGCCCCACCGCGGTCGCGGCGCTGACCGTGCTCGCCGGCCCCGCGTGGGCCGTGGGGATCGCCGGGGTGCTGGCGGTCGCCGGCTCCCTGGGCATCGCGACGTCGCGGGCGATCCGCGACTGGGTGCCGACACCGGCCGCGGAGCGGACCAGCCCGTTCACCACGGTGCTCGCCCCCGGCATGCCGCGGGTGCTGGTCAGCGGCTCGGCGCTGATGCTCGGGTTCGGCGCGCTCGAGGTGGCGGTCCCCGCGTTCGCCGACGCCGCGGGCTCGCCCGGGATGTCCGGCGTCCTGCTGGCCCTGTGGTCGCTCGGGTCGGTGGCCGGCGGGCTGTGGTTCGGCGCCCGCGTGGTGAGCGCCTCCCTGCCGCGGCAGTACCGCTGGCTGCTGCTGGGCGTGACGATCGGGCTCGCGCCGCTCACCGCGGCGTCCAGCCCGTGGGTGCTCGGCGCGCTGCTCTTCCTCGGCGGGACGGCGATCGCCCCGACGCTGACCGTGCAGAACTCGCTGGTCGGTGCGCTGGCGCCGGCGCACGCCACCACCGAGGCGTTCACCTGGCTGTCGACGATGGCCACCGGCGCCTCGGCGGTCGGGGCGGCCCTCGGCGGCGCGCTCATCGAGGGCCCGTCCGGGGTCAGCGGCAGCCTGCTGCTGGCCGTCGCCGGGGCCGCGCTGGCGGTCACGGTGACGCTCGTGCCCGGCCGTCGCGGGGTGCGCCGTCCGGCGGGGGAACTGGCCGCGGTCTGACGCCCCCCGCTGCCGGGGCCTCCCGCGGCGCTGGTAGTCTCTCTCCTCGGTGGTTCCGAGGGGACTCGGACCCCGGGAGGCTTCGCCTAGTCCGGTCTATGGCGCCGCACTGCTAATGCGGTTTGGGTTAATCCCCATCCCGGGTTCAAATCCCGGAGCCTCCGCGCACGACAACTGAACACCGGCACCCGTAGCTCAACGGATAGAGCATCTGACTACGGATCAGAAGGTTAGGGGTTCGAATCCCTTCGGGTGCACGTCTGGTTGAGACAGCACCGCGGCCCCGCCCTCCTCGGAGGTCGGGGCCGCGATGTTCTGTGCGGTCAGCCGACCTCGCGCCAGAAGGCGTCGACCCGGCGGTTGAACTCCTCGGGCACCTCCTGGAAGGGCTGGTGCGCCTCGCCGTCGAGCAGTTCGAACCGGGCCCCCGGGATCGCGTCGGCGACGGCACGGCCGTAGGGCGGCGGGACGATGATGTCGGCACTCCCGGCCAGGACCAGCGTCGGGACGGCGATCTGCGGCAGCCGGTCGGCGGTCGTGTGCTCCCAGAACGCATCGGCGAACCGCTGGAAGGACTCGGGCGACTGCGGGTACGGGAAGGCCAGCGCCTCGTCGACCAGCTTGTCCACGGTGCCGTCCTCGTGCGCCCGGCGGGTGTAGACCCAGCGGAAGAACGCCTCGAGGAACGCGCGCTCGCTGGGTGCATGCCCGGCCATCCACAGCCACGAGCCGACCAGGTGGTGCCAGAACACGTCGGGGCGCCCCCAGGTGCTGACCAGGACGAGGCTCCGGACCGCCTCGGGGTGGCGGAGTGCCAGCTCCTGCGCGATGAGGGCACCGCCCGAGTAGCCGGCGACGTGGGCGGCGCCGATGCCCAGGGCCCGCAGCACCCCGGCCGCGTCGTCGGCCAGGTCGCCGACGGTGTAGCCGGTCTCGGGGCGCACCGACCGGCCCACGTCGCGGTTGTCGAAGGCGGTCAACCGGTAGTCGCCGGCCAGGCCGTCGAGCTGGGCCTGCCAGGCCTCGAGGGGGTCGCCGCCGCCGTTGACCAGGAGGACGTCGGGCCCCGCGCCGCTCTGCTCCACCCAGATGTCGTTGCCGTCCACCTGTACCGCTCGGCCCATCTGCCGGCCCTCCGGAAAGGGGCCGGAACCCGCCCGGCCCGGCCTGTGGGAGGCGACCAGCGTCCAGCGCAGCGGCGCGCGGGTGCCAGGGTCGCCGGTCCCTACGACCGGGAACCGGCCGGCGGACGGCGCCGCGTCGGCCCCCACGGCTTCCAGATGGCCAGCACGGCGGCGACCACCAGCGCGGTGCCCGAGACGAACCCAGGGAAGAGCAGGTCGACGGGGATGCGGCCGAGCCGCTCGGACAGGTCGGCGTCCACCTGGCGGGCCAGCCGGGCGGCCTCGGCGACCTGCGGCTGAAGCAGCACCGGGACCAGGGCGACCAGGACGACGTTGATCACCAGCTTTCCCAGCACCCACCGGGTCCGGACGACGCCCCAGCGGCTGGCCAGCCCGAGCAGCAGCCCGGTGCCGAGACTGCCCAGGCCCACGGTGAGCAGCACCGGCACGGCGAAGGTGTGCAGTGCCGTGTAGGCGGACGCCACGAGGAACGGGTCGTCGGCCGTGGCGGCGGTGACCGCCAGCACCGCGACGACGACGTCGACGCCCAGCCAGCCCATCGAGCAGGCGAGGTGCACCAGCAGCACCCCGCGCCGGGTCGAGGGGCCCAGGCGCAGGCGGATCGCGGGGGCTCGGGTCGAGGTCATCGCGGTGTCCTCGGGGAGGGGGCGGGACGCCGTCGACGGTACGACGGATCGTGAGGTACCGAAAGGTAAGGTACCGAACGGATGCGGTAGTCTGCCCCCGTGCCGCGCCCTCCCGGCGGTCCGCCGATCGGGCTGCTCCTGCACCGCGTCGCCCGGGAGGTGAGCCGCGCCTTCGACGCCCGCCTCGCCGCTGCGGGCGGGTCGCGGACCACCTGGCTGGTGCTGCTCGCCCTGCGCTCCGGTCCGGTGGCGACCCAGCGGGAGCTCGCCGACGCGCTGGGCGTGCGCGCGGCCACGCTGACCCAGCAGCTCGACGCCATGGAGGCGGCCGGCCTGGTGGCCCGCGCCGCCGACCCCGGCAACCGGCGGGTGCGCCGGGTGGAGCTGACGCCAGCGGGCCGGCAGCTGTTCGACCGGCTGCGGGACGCCGCCCGTGAGCACGACGAGCAGCTGCGCGCCGGCCTGGACCCCGAGGACCTCGCCCGCGTGGCCGCCGTCCTGGAGAGGATGCGCCGCAACGTCTCCGGCAGCTGACCGACCGACCCCGCGCCGAGTCCTGCGATCTCGTGGTGATCAGCGGCTGACGGCCACGAGTTCGCAGGTCTGGGTGGCCAGCGGAACCGGCGCCGTCCGGCCGGCGGTCAGGCGCTCTGGAGCGGGACCTCCCACTCGACGACCGTCCCGGTCCCCTGCGGACCGGGACGGACGTCCGCGGTGCCACCGAGCCGCTGCGCGCGGGCCTGCAGGTTGGCCAGGCCGTTCCCCCGTGTGGACTCCGGGCGGAGGCCGACCCCGTTGTCGGTCACGGTCAGCCACAGCCTGCCGTCCTGTGCCGCGAGGCAGACCTCGGCCTGGGTCGCGCCGGCGTGCCGGGCGGTGTTGCTCAGGGCCTCGCGCAGCGCGGCGAGGACCTCCGCGCCGGCCGCGTCCGAGGCGAGGGTGTCGACGGCGCCGGAGAACTCCAGCGAGGGCGTGAACCCCAGGACCCGGGCGCTCTCCTCCGCGACGTCGATGACCCGGCCGCGGAGGGTGTCGGCGACCTCGGACCGACCGAGGTCGAAGATCACCGTGCGGAGCTCGCGGATGATGCGGTCGGTCTCCTCGATCAGCGGCAGGACGGCGGGCGCCAGCTGGGCGTGCCGCCGGGAGAGGGACGACAGCCCGAGGCCGAGCCCGAACACCCGCTGGATCGTCAGGTCGTGCAGGTCGGCCGCCATCCGCTCGTGCTCCTGCCGGAGGGTGAGCTCGCGCTGGGCGGCCGCCCGCTGGGTGGAGTGCGCCACGACGCTGGCGCGCATCCGGTCGACGGAGTCGGCGATGGTGGCGAACTCGCGGGGGCCGCTGGCGGCGATGGGCCGTCCGTGGTCGCCGGCGGCGACCGCCTGCACGTCGTCGAGCAACCGGTCCAGCGGGCCGGTGATCAGTCGCCGCCCCAGCGGGACGACGGCGACGGCGACGGCGAGGCCCAGGACCGCCGCGCCGATGGCCACGACGTTCGCCACCGTCTGGGCGGTGCCGATGGCGCTCAGCTGGTCCGCGGTCCGCTGGACGGCGTGCGCCTGCAGTGCGGCGAGCGCCGCCCGCAGCGTGTCGAACGCGGTCTTGCCGTCCATGGTCAGTGCCTCGAGCCGGCCGGCGGACAGCGGGCCCTGCCGCCGGGCGTCGATCCCGGGCTCGGACGTCCCGATGTGCCACTCCGCTCCCGCCGCGCGGACCGCGCCCAGGAGCTCCGTGCCGTCGAGGTCGTCGGCCAGCAGGTCCGCCAGCCGGCCCTCCAGCCGCTCGGCGTCCGTGCGGCCGCGCTCCTGGGGCTCGAGGAACTGCGCGTCGCCGGTCAGCAGGTAGCCGCGCAGGCCGGTCTCCTGGTCGACGTAGGCGGTGGCGAGGTCGGTCGCGGCCTGCCGGGCCGGCAGCACGCGCTCGCCGAGCTCGCTCTGCGCGGAGGCGACCGCGGCACGTGCCAGCCCGGTCGCGGTCGCGCTCGCCACCACGAGGACCACGAACACGCCGACGAGCCACCCGACGGCGCCCCGCAACGTGCGCATGCGGAGGATTGTGCTGGTCAGCCGCCGTGCCGCCAGCCCAGCCGACGAGGCGTGACCGCCGGTCACCGAACGAGGACGCGCGGTCTCGGAACCGGCCGGGGGTTGAGGGGCGGGGGGCCGGTCCTGACGGTCTGGCCGCGTTGGTCGGTCCACCCAGCAGTGGGTGGCCACTCGTTGCCGGCTACCCCCGCCCACGCACACTGTGACCCCGGCCACACGACGGGGTCAAGGGCGACCCGGCGTGTCGTCTCAGGGCACGCGGCGCAGCGCCTCCGGGCCCAGCTGACCGACCGACGCGTGCCCGGTGAGACCCAGCGAGAGGTCGAACTCGGCGAGCACGTCGGCGACCACCTGCCGCACGCCGGCCTCCCCGGCGAGCCCGAGACCCCAGGCGAACGGCCGGCCCAGCAGCACCGCCCGCGCACCCAGCGCCACCGCGGTGAGGACGTCCGCGCCGCTGCGCACCCCGCTGTCCAGCAGCACCGGCGCGCTGTCCCCGACCGCCGCCACCACGTCGGGCAGCGCGTCGAGCGCGGCGATCGACCGGTCCACCTGGCGCCCGCCGTGCGTGCTGACGACGACGCCGTCCACCCCCTCGTCGAGCGCGCGGCGGGCGTCGTCGGGGTGCAGCACACCCTTGAGCAGGATCGGCAGCCGGGTGCGCTCCCGCAGCCAGGTGAGGTCGGCCCAGGTGATCGACGGCCGCGAGTAGATGGCCAGGAAGGTCTCGACGGCCGCGCGCGGGAGGGGTGAGCGCAGGTTGTCCAGGAGCGGTCCGGGCCAGGCGCGGGCCATCCCGACCAGCGCGCGCACCGCTGCCGCCGTCGGTCGCGGCTGCCGGTCGCGGGCCGCCGGGGCGCTCGCCCGCTGCTCGACCAGCCGCCGGAAGACCGGGTCGGAGGTGTACTGGGCGATGCCCTTGCCGAGCGCGAACGGCAGGTGGCCGAGGTCGAGGTCGCGCGGGCGCCAGCCGAGCATCGTGGTGTCGAGGGTCACGACCAGCGCGTCGCAGCCGCAGGCCTCCGCGCGGGCGACCAGGCTCGCCACCAGCTCGTCCGACGTCGACCAGTAGAGCTGGAACCACCGCGGCGCATCCCCCATCTCGGCGGCGCACCGCTCCATCGACACCGAGGCCTGGTTGGAGAACACCATCGGCACGCCGAGCCCGGCGGCGGCCCGCGCCACGGCGAGGTCGGCCTCCGGGTGCACCAGCTCGAGCGCCCCGACCGGGGCGAGCAGCAGCGGCGCGGGCAGGCGCCGCCCGAACAGCTCCACCGACGTGTCCCGGACGCTCGCGTCCCGCAGCACGCGGGGGACGACGGCCCAGCGGTCGAACGCGGCCCGGTTGGCCCGCTGCGTCGCTTCGCCCCCGGCCCCGCCGGCCACGTACGCGTAGGCGCGGTTGGTGAGGTGCGCCTTCGCGCGGCGCTGCAGGGCCCGGGCCGCCGTCGGCACCCGCGGCCGGCGGCCGTAGACCCCGGCCCGGTACACCTCGTCCTGCCGGCGGCGCCCGGTCCCAGCAGCAGAGTCCATCGGCTGACCGTAGTGAGCCCTCCGTCACACCCCGCCGCGGACCTCGGTCGACAATTCTCCCGACACGCCGTGCAGACACGCGCGACTGACCGGTAACCCGGCGTCAGGGAGGCGTCACGCACGTCATCATGGGTGGCGTACCGGCACAGCGCAGCTGCGCCGGGCGGGGATCCAGGGGGACAGTGCACGTGCCGGTCGCAAGCAGAGCCGTCCGGGGCGCCGCCACCGTCGCGGGCCTGTGCGTGGGCCTCGCGGGTGCCGGCCTCATCGGCGCCGCCCCGGCGCTCGCCGTCGACGACCCCGACCGCCCCGGTGCCCGCGTCACGCACGGCCCCAGCTGCCGGCCCGGTGGCGTCGTCGTCGAGATCACCGGCGGCGTCGTCGCCTACGAGGTCACGCTGGCCACCAGTCGCGCGTCCGCGGGTGAGGACGCCGCGGTGGTGCAGCCGGGCGAGGTCGTGGTGCTGCGCACCGGCGACGTCGACTGGGGCGAGACGATCGACCCCGACCTCCGGTACACGTCGATCGACGGCACCGACGCCTACGCCGACGAGCTGCAGGGCTACAGCTTCACCCGCCCGGCCGCCGAGGACTGCGCGGCGATCACCCCGCCGACCGGCGCCGCGCAGGTGCCCCCGATCGGGACCCCGCCGGTGTTGGCGGCGCCCGTGGACGAGGTCGAGCCGGTCCCGGGCCGCGCCGGGGCCGGGGTCGAGTCGCCGGTGGTCCCGGCCGCCGCGGCCACCGACCTGCCGGTTCCGGACGGCGGCACCTCGTGGCCGCTGCTGGTCACCGGATCGGCGCTGCTCGCCACCTCCATCGGGCTGGCCCGCGCGGCCGGCCGGCGGCGGGCGCAGCCGCCGGGCCCCGTTCCTCCCGGGAGCGCCTGAGCGCGACGTCAGGAACGATGGAGGGGTGCACCTCCCGGAGGACGCCCTCGCGCCGGACGTCTCGCCCGCCGACGTCCCGCGGGACGCCGCCGCCCTCCCCGGGGTCGCCCCTGGCCCGGCCGAGACCTGGCTGCGGATCGTCCAGGTGCACGACCGGATCACCCGGCGCGTCGACTCGGCGCTGCACCGCAAGCACGACCTGTCCCTCACCGGGTTCGAGGCCCTGCGGCGGATCGCCGACGCCCCCGGTGAGCGCGCCACGATGGGCGAGGTCGCCGAGGCGCTCGGGCTGTCCCGGGCGGGGGTGACCAGCACGGTCACCCGGCTGGTCGCCCAGGGCCTGGTCACGCGGGAGCGGACGGCGGGGGACCGGCGGCTCCTGCACGCCCGGCTGACGCCGGCCGGCCGGGCGAAGGTGGCCGAGGCCACGCCCACGCACGACGACCTGGTCGCCCACCTGCTCAGCCTCCTGGGGGACGACGCCGCCACCGTCACGAACGCCCTCGCTCGTGTCTCGGCCGCGGCCCGGACCCGCCGCTGACGAACGGCCCCTCGTGGCCCCGTCCAGGGCAGCGCCCCGGGCGTGCGAGGGGTGGGGAGGACGGGGTCCTCCTCTTCGTGCGGACAACACTTCAAGCCCGTAGTGTTTCCGGTCCGCGCGGACCGGGCAGGACGCGAACATGCAGGTGGGGATCCAGTCGTGCGCCGTCGTCGTCCCGACGGTCGGCCGGCCCTCGCTCGACGTCCTGCTCGACGCCCTCGCCCAGGCCCCCGGTCCCCGCCCGGCCGAGCTCGTGCTGGTCGACGACCGGCGGGCCGGGCCGCCGCTGCGGCCCGACCGCCCGGGCCTCCCGCCGGTGCGGGTCGTCCGCTCCGGCGGCGGTGGTCCGGCCCGCGCCCGCAACCTCGGCTGGCGCACCGCGCGCGCGGAGTGGATCGCCTTCCTCGACGACGACGTCGTCCCCGACCCCGACTGGTACCGGCAGCTCGCCGACGACCTCGCCGATCTGCCGGCCGACGTCGCGGGCAGCCAGGGCAGGGTGCGGGTGCCGCTGCCGGAGGGCCGCCGCCCCACCGACTGGGAGCGCGGCACGGCCGGCCTGGCCACCAGCTCCTGGATCACCGCCGACCTCGCCTACCGCCGGTCCGTGCTCGCTGCGGTCGGTGGCTTCGACGAGCGGTTCCCCCGCGCCTTCCGGGAGGACTCCGACCTCGCGCTGCGGGTCATGGACACCGGTTCGCGGCTGGTCCGCGGGCAGCGGTCGATCACCCACCCGGTGCGCCCGGTCGACCGGTGGGTCAGCGCGCGCGTGCAGGCGGGCAACGCCGACGACGTCCTCATGCGGCGGCTGCACGGCCGCGGCTGGCGGGAGCGCGCCGACGCCCCGCTGGGGCGCCGTCCGCAGCACCTCGCCGTCACCGCCGCCGCGGTGGCCGCGGTCGGCCTGACCGCCGCACGCCGGCCGCGGGCGGCGCTGGCCGCCGCGCTGGGCTGGGCCGCCGGCACCGCCGAGTTCGCCCGGGCCCGGATCGCCCCCGGCCCCCGCGACCGGGCCGAGGTCGCCACCATGCTCGCCACGAGCGCCGCCATCCCGCCACTGGCCACCTGGCACTGGCTGCGCGGAGTGGTCACGCACCGGCGGGTGCGGCCGTGGCGCGGGCTGCCCGACCTGGTGCTCTTCGACCGGGACGGCACGCTCGTGCGCGACTACCCGTACAACGGCGACCCCGCGCTGGTGACCCCCGTCCCGGGCGCCGCGGAGGCGGTCGACGCGCTGCGGGCCCGCGGGGTGCTGGTCGGCGTGGTGAGCAACCAGTCCGGCGTGGCCCGCGGCCTCATCACCCGCGCGCAGGTCGACGCCTGCATGGCCCGGCTCGACGAGCTGCTCGGGCCGTTCGACACCGTCCAGGTCTGCCCGCACGGTCCCGACGACGGCTGCGCCTGCCGCAAGCCCGCCCCGGGCATGGTCAAGGCCGCCTGCGCCGAGCTCGACGTCGATCCCGCCCGGTGCGTGGTCATCGGCGACATCGGGGCCGACGTCGAGGCCGCGGCCGCCGCGGGCGCGACGGGGATCCTCGTGCCGACCCCGGTCACCCGGAAGGCCGAGGTCGCCGCGGCTCCGCGCCGGGCGGTCACGCTGCGCGAGGCGGTCGACGCGGTCCTGGCGGGGGCGTGGTGAGCCGCACGGTGCTGGTCGCCCGGCTGGACTCCGCCGGCGACGTGCTCGTGCAGGGGCCGATGGTCCGGGCGGTCGCCGCGGGCGCCGACCGGGTGGTGTTCCTCGCCGGACCCGCCGGTGCCGAGGCCGCGGCGCTGCTGCCCGGGGTCGACGAGGTCTGGACCTGGCGCTGCCCGTGGATCGTCGCCGACCCGCCGCCGGTGGATGCGGACGACCTCGCCGCCCTCACCGAGCGGATCCGCGCGCTGGCACCCGACGAGGCCGTCGTCTCGACGTCCTTCCACCAGTCGCCCCTGCCCCTGGCGCTGGTGCTCCGGGCGGCCGGCGTGCCGCGGATCTCCGCGACGAGCGTCGACTACCCCGGTGCGCTGCTCGACGTGCGCCACCGGGTGGACGACCTGCCCGAGCCCGAGCGTGCCCTGTCCCTCGCCCGCGCCGCGGGCTTCGAGCTGCCGGCCGGGGACGACGGCCGGCTCGCCGTGCGCCGGCCCCTGCCCCCGGTCGCGCACGAACCCGGCCACGTCGCCCCCGGCGGTCTCCAGCCCGGCTACATCGTCCTGCACCCCGGCGCATCGGTGCCGGCCCGCGCCTGGCCGGCGCACCGCTGCGCCGAGGCGGTCGAGGCGCTGGCCGACGCGGGGCACCGGGTGCTGGTCACCGGCGGGCCGGGGGAGCGGGAGCTGACCGCGGCCGTGGCGGGCGCCCGCGGCGTCGACCTCGGCGGGGACACCTCGCTCGCCCAGATGGCGGCGCTGCTCGACGGGGCCGCCGCCGTCGTCGTCGGCAACACCGGCCCCGCGCACCTGGCCGCGGCGGTCGGGACGCCGGTCGTCTCGCTGTTCTCCCCGGTGGTGCCGGCCGTCCGCTGGGCGCCCTACGGCGTTCCGACCGTGCTCCTGGGGGACCAGGACGCCCCCTGCCGGGACAGCCGGGCCCGCGAGTGCCCGGTGCCGGGGCACCCGTGCCTCACGTCCGTGACCGCGGCCGACGTCGTCGCGGCCGTCGAGAAGGTGGTCCCGACGGTGGAGAGGGTGGGCACAGCGTGAGGGTGCTGCTCTGGCACGTGCACGGGTCGTGGACGACGGCGTTCGTCCAGGGCCGGCACGAGTACCTGCTGCCGGTCACGCCGGACCGCGGTCCCGACGGGCTCGGCCGCGCCCGCACCTGGGACTGGCCGGCGTCGGCGCGCGAGGTGACGCCGGAGGCGCTGCGCGAGGAGGACGTCGACGTCGTCGTCCTGCAGCGGACCCGTGACCTGGAGCTGGTGCGGGAGTGGATGGGCCGCGAGCCGGGGCGTGACCTGCCCGCGGTCTTCCTCGAGCACAACGCGCCGGGCCTGGAGCCGGACGACGGACCCGTGCCCCACACCCGCCACCCGCTGGCCGACCGGTCGGACATCCCCGTCGCCCACGTCACCCACTTCAACCGGCTCTTCTACGACAACGGCCGGGCCCCGACGACGGTCATCGAGCACGGCATCGTCGACCCGGGGGAGCGCTGGACCGGCGAGCTGGCCCGCGCGGCCGTCGTCACCAACGAGCCCGTCCGCCGCGGCCGCACCGTCGGCGCCGACCTGCTGCCCGGCCTCGCCGCGGTCGCGCCGGTCGACGTCTTCGGCATGGGACTGACCGGGCTGCACGAGCGGTACGGCCTCGACCCGGCGCGGGTCGGCCTGTTCGACGACCCGCCCCAGGCGGCGATGCACGCCGAGCTGGCCCGGCGGCGGGTGTACGTGCACCCGGTCCGCTGGACGTCGCTCGGGCTCTCGCTGCTCGAGGCGATGCACCTGGGCATGCCGGTCGTCGGGCTGGCCACCACCGAGGCGGTCGAGGCGGTGCCCCGCGAGGCGGGCGTGCTCTCGACCGACCCGGAGCGTCTCTGGAGTGCGGTCCGCACCTTCCTGCACGACGAAGACGCCGCCGGCCTCGCCGGCAAGGCCGCGCGGGCGGCAGCGCTGGAGCGCTACGGGCTGCAGCGCTTCCTGACCGACTGGGACCGGCTCCTGGAGGAGGTGAGGCGGTGAGGATCGACCTGGTGTCCGAGCACGCGAGTCCCCTGGCCGCGATCGGCGGCGTGGACGCCGGCGGGCAGAACGTCCACGTCGCCGCCCTGGCCGCGGGGCTGGCCCGGCGGGGGCACGCGGTCACCGTGCACACCCGCCGCGAGGACCCGGGCCAGCCGGACCGGGTTCCCACGGCCGACGGCTACGACGTCGCGCACGTGACCGCCGGGCCGGAGCGGGTCCTGCCCAAGGACGACCTGCTGCGGCACATGCCGGAGTTCGCCGCGGTGCTGCGACGGACCTGGGCCGCGGCACCGCCGGACATCGTGCACGCGCACTTCTGGATGAGCGGGCTGGCCTCGGTCGCGGCCGCCGGTGCGGGGCGGGCGGGCACGATCCCGGTCGTCCAGACCTTCCACGCCCTCGGCTCGGTCAAGCGCCGCCACCAGGGCGCCGCCGACACCTCCCCGCCGCAGCGGCTGGACCTCGAGCGGTCACTGTGCCGCACGGTCAGCCACGTCGTCGCCACCTGCTCCGACGAGGTCTTCGAGCTGCGCCGCATGGGGCTGGACAGCGACCGCGCGTCGATCGTGCCGTGCGGGGTGGACACCGCCGTCTTCACCCCGCGGGGACCGGTCGCCCCGCGCACGGCGGGCCGGCCGCGGCTGCTGGTGCTCGGCCGGCTGGTCGAGCGCAAGGGCCAGGAGGACGCCGTCCGGGCGCTGGCCGCGGTGCCCGGCGCCGAGCTGGTCGTCGTCGGCGGGCCGCCGGTCGACCGGCTGGACGCCGATCCGGAGGTGCGGCGGCTGCGCGCGGTCGCC
Source organism: Geodermatophilus sp. CPCC 205506 (assembly GCF_051383635.1). Taxonomy (NCBI): domain Bacteria; kingdom Bacillati; phylum Actinomycetota; class Actinomycetes; order Geodermatophilales; family Geodermatophilaceae; genus Geodermatophilus; species Geodermatophilus sp. CPCC 205506. Next base: position 117,053 of record NZ_JALPKP010000001.1, read on the forward strand.
GCGTCGGTGGGCGTCGCCGACCGGCTGGTGTTCACCGGCGCCGTGGCGCGGGTCGACGTCCCCGCGTGGGTGCGCTCGGCGGACGTGGTGCTGGCCGTGCCCTGGTACGAGCCGTTCGGCATCACCCCGCTGGAGGCCATGGCGTGCGGGCGGCCGGTGGTCGCCACCGCCGTCGGTGGGCTGCAGGACTCCGTCGCGGACGGCGTCACCGGCGACCTCGTCCCGCCACGGGATCCCGACCGGCTGGGCGCGGTGCTCGTCGCGCTGCTCGCCGACGAGTCCCGGCGGGCCGCCTACGGCGCGGCCGGCGTGCGCCGGGCCCGCTCCCGCTACCGGTGGGCCCGCGTGGTCGCCGACACCGAGAACGTCTACCGGCAGGTCCTGGCCAGCCGCCGTCCCGTGGAGGTCGCCCGATGACCGTCTCGCCCATCGGCGGGGTCCCGCACTCGGCCACCGAGGCCGTCTCGCCCGACACCTGCACCCACCTCACCGGCGCCGACCACGTGGCCTCCCTGACGGCGGCGCTGCGGTCGCTGGACGGGCAGCTGGACGCGCTGGACCGGTGGGGCAGGCTGATCGCCGACGTGCTGTGCGGGGCGGAGCGGGGCCGGCTGCTGGCGGCGGGCAACGGCGGCAGCGCCGCGCAGGCGCAGCACCTGACCGCCGAGCTGGTGGGCCGCTACCGCGCCGACCGGCCGCCGTTCTCCGCCATCTGCCTCACCGCGGAGACCTCGTCGCTGACCGCGATCGCCAACGACTACCCGGCCGACGAGCTCTTCGCCCGCCAGGTGGAGGCGCACGGCCGGTCCGGCGACGTGCTGGTGCTCCTGTCGACGTCCGGCCGCAGCCCCAACGCCGTCGCCGCCGCCCGGCGGGCGCGGGAGTGCGGGATCACCGTGCTGGCGCTGACCGGCCCGGCACCCAACCCGCTGGCCGCGGCCGCCGACGACGCGGTGTGCATCGACAGCCCGTGGACGGCGACCGTGCAGGAGTGCCACCTGGTCGCCCTGCACCTGGTCTGCGCCGCCTTCGACGCCGCCGTGCTCGCCGAGCCGGCGCGGGTGCCGGTCAGCCGCATCGGGGTGGTCCAGTGACGGGGCCGCTGGTCGTGGTCGGGGACGCGCTGCTCGACGTCGACCTGGTCGGGACGGCGTCGCGGCTCACCCCGGACGCCCCCGTGCCCGTGGTCGAGGACGTCGACACCCGGGAGCGGCCCGGCGGAGCGGCGCTGGCCGCGGTGATCGCGGCGCAGACCACCGCCCGCGAGGTCGTGCTGGTGGCGCCGATGTGCGACGACGAGGGGGCGGCCCGGCTGCGCGCCCTGCTCGACGGACGGGTGCGGCTGGTGGAGATCCCGGCGACCGGCGGCACCGCGGTCAAGCAGCGGGTGCGCGTCGGCGACCACTCGGTGGTGCGGCTGGACAGCGGCGCGCCCGTGGCCACGCTGGGCGCGCTGCCGGCGTCGGCGGCCGCGGTGATCCGGGAGGCGGCGGCGGTGCTGGTGGCCGACTACGGCCGGGGCACGACGGCGGCCGCCGACGTCCGGGCCGCGCTCGCCGCGGCCGGCGGCCCGGTGGTCTGGGACCCGCACCCGCGCGGCGCCGACCCGGTGCCGTCGGTCCGGCTGGTCACCCCGAACGGGGCGGAGGCGGCCCGCGTCGCCGCGGCCGCCGGTGCGCCGGTCGACGGCGACGGGCTGGCCGCGGTCGGGGCGCGGGCCGAGACGCTGATCCGGCACTGGGGGGTCGGCGCGGTGGCGGTGACCCTGGGTGCTCGCGGGGCGCTGCTCTCCTACGGGGAGGGCGCGCCGATGGTGGTGCCGGCGACGCCGGTGACCGGCGGGGACACCTGCGGAGCGGGGGACTCCTTCGCCGCGGCGGCCGCCCTCGCGCTGGCCGACGGCGCGGTGACCGGCGAGGCGGTGGCAGGGGCGGTCGCGGCGGCCTCGGCGTTCGTCGGGCGCGGTGGCGCGTCGGCGTGGGACGCGGTGCCGGTCGCTCCGGACGTCGTCGCCGAGCCCGGGGCGGACGGCGTGATCGCGCGGGTCCGCGCCGCCGGCGGCACCGTGGTCGCCACCGGGGGCTGCTTCGACCTGCTGCACCCGGGCCACGTCGCGACCCTCCGCGCGGCCCGCGGCCTGGGCGACTGCCTGGTCGTGTGCATCAACTCCGACGAGTCGGTGCGCCGGCTGAAGGGGCCGTCGCGGCCGCTGGTGACCGCCGTCGACCGGGCCCGGGTGCTCGAGGCGCTGGAGTTCGTCGACGCCGTCGTCGTCTTCGAGGAGGACACCCCCGCCGAGGTGCTCGACCGGCTGCGCCCGGACGTCTGGGCCAAGGGCGGCGACTACGCCGGGGCCGACCTGCCCGAGGCCGCGGTGCTGCGGCGGTGGGGCGGCCAGGCCGTCGTCCTGCCCTACCTCGACGGCCACTCCACGACCGCCCTGGTCGAGCGCTCCCGCGTGTGACAGGCCCCCGTTCTGGACTTTCCGCGCCGAAAGTCCGCACGCCGGGTCCGCTCCGGCCGCCACGAGGCGGACTTTCGGCGCGGAAAGTCCCTGGTGACGGGGAGCCGGTGGCGGTGGTGCTGCGGCCGCTGGGGCTCGGGGACCTGCTGACCGGGGTGCCGGCGATCCGCGCGGTGCGGGCCGCCGTGCCCGGCCACCGGCTGGTGCTGGCGACGACGACGGCGCTGGAACCGCTCGCCCGGCTGATCGACGCCGTCGACGAGGTGCTGCCCGCCCGCGAACTGGAGCCGCTGGACTGGCGCGGTCCGCCGCCGGAGCTCGCCGTCGACCTGCACGGCAAGGGTCCGGCCTCGCACGTGGTCGTGGCCGACCTCCGGCCCGGCCGGCTGCTGTGCTTCGGCAGCCCCGGCTACCCCGGCCCCACCTGGTACCCCGACGAGCACGAGGTGCGCCGCTGGTGCCGGCTGGTGTCCGAGGGGCTGGGCGTGGCGGCCGACCCGGACGCGCTCGACCTCGTCGTGCCCGACGTCCCCGTCCCGGCGCCGGACGGCGTCGCGCTGGTGCACCCGGGTGCGGCCTTCCCGGGCCGCCGCTGGCCGCCGGACCGGTTCGCGGCCGTCGCCCGGCACCTGGCCGCGGCGGGCCTCGACGTGCGGGTGACCGGCGGCCCGGCCGAGGTGCCGCTCGCTCGCGAGGTGGCCGGTGCCGCCGGGCTGGGGGAGGAGGCCGTGCTGGCCGGCCGCACGTCGGCGCCGGAGCTGGCGGCGGTCGTCGCCCGCGCCCGGGTCGTGGTCAGCGGGGACACCGGGATGGCGCACCTCGCCACCGCCTACCGGCGGCCGTCGGTGGTGCTGTTCGGCCCGGTGTCACCGGCGCTGTGGGGCCCGCCGGACCGGCCGCAGCACGTCGTCCTGTGGCACGGCGACGGCACCGGCGACCCCTGGGGCACCGAGCTCGACCCGGCCCTCGACGAGGTGACCGTCGACGAGGTCACGACGGCCCTGACCGAGCTGCTCGCCCGGACCTGACGAGCTAGCCGCGCTGGCGGAGGGCGTCGAAGAGGACGGTCTGCAGGTCGGTCGGGTCGACGGCGGAGTAGGCCGCCCCCTCGGTCGTCGCGGCGATCTCCTCGAGGGCGGCGAGGTCGGCGTCCGGGCCGAGGGCGACGCCGATGACCTTCACCGGCCGCTCGTCGTCGGCCTCGTCGCGCAGCGTCGACAGCAGCGCCGCCAGCTCCAGGCCCTCGTCGTCGTTGGTGCCGTCGGTGACCATCAGGACGCTGTTCACCGCCGTCGGGTCGAAGTTGGCCCGGGCGGCCCGGACGGCGGCCAGCGTCGTGTCGTACAGGCCGGTGCCACCGGGGGTCAGCCGGTCGGGGATGGTGTCCAGCTGCTCGTCGAGCACGTCGCGCTGGGTGCCGCCGTCGACCTCGGCGTCGAGCTGGCGGGTGGGCACCAGCTCGGTCCAGTCCTGCTCGCCCTCCAGTTCGTTGGCGAACACCCACAGGCCGAGCGAGAAGTTCCCCGGCACCAGGGACAGCGCGCTCTTGGCGGCGTCGCGGGCCAGGGTGGCGCGGGTGCCGCTCCCGGCGGGCGCCTCCATCGAGGTGGAGACGTCGAAGACGGTGAGGATGCGCGAGGGGTCGGCGAGCTCCGACAGCTGGGCCAGCAGCGCCTGCACCTGGGCCGGGTCGAGCAGCAGCGCCTCGGGCGCGGCCTCCTGGATGCCGGTGGCCTCGCCGGCCTCGGGGGGAGCGGCGCCGTCGGCGTCCCGGAACCCCGCCGCCAGGACGGCGGTGCGCGCGGCGTCCGAGGTGAGGGCGCGCACCGCGGCGTTCACCGCGGCCGAGTCGGCACCGGAGGCCGAGCCCACCCGGACGAGCGGGTAGTCCAGCGACGGCGAGCCCTCGCCCGGGTAGACCGCCACCAGGGCGGAGTCCTCGGCGCCCCGGTTGATCGCGTAGACCTCCTGCTCGCTGACCGGCACCAGGGGTGCGTCGGCCGCGTCCCCGCTGCCGGCGGCCAGCGCCTCGGAGGGCGAGATCGACGGCCCGCGCTCGGCCGCGAGCACCGCCTGGACGACGGCGTTGTCGGCGTCCTCGTCCGCTCCGAGCGCGGTCCGCACCGCATTGAGGGCGGCCAGGGCCTCGGCGCTGGTCGCGAGGTCCGGCACGGCCAGCGCCTGCCGTCCGGCCAGCGCCTCGCCCCAGCCCGGCGCCCGGTCGGTCCAGCCCAGCGCGTCGACCGCCGCCCGGCTGGTGGCCAGGACCACCGGGGAGGTGGCCACGGACTCGCCCACCTCCAGCGGGACGTCGCCCGCGCGGGCCGGCCACAGCGAGGAGTCGGGCACCCACAGGTGCGGGAGGTCGCCGGCCTCCAGGGCGCCCAGGTCGCCGACGGTCTGCAGCGGCTCCTGGGCACTCACCTCGACGCCGGCGCAGTCCTCCGCCCGCAGCCCCTGGGCGCCGCCGAGCACCTCCTCGGCGACCGGCGCGAGCTCCGGGGCGACGGCCACCCGGACGACGTCGGTGCGCTCGCAGTCCCCGCCGCCGGACCCGACCGCCCACCAGGTGATCCCGCCCGCCACCAGCACCACTGCGGCCACCGTGAGCGCGGTCAGCACCTGGGGTGAGCGGGATCCGCCCCGGCGTCCGGTCCTGCTCTCGGCGTGGCGACCCATGCGCGCAGCTCCCCCGTCGGTTGGTCAGGGCGTCGTCGGCGACCCCCACGACCGCCCTTCACAGAGTAGATGCGTCCGCTGACGTCCCGTAGTGCAACGGGGGGTCACCGCCCGCCCGGCACCGCGTCACTGCAGGTAGCCCTCCACCTGCTGCTCGGGCCGCGCGGACGCCTCGTCGGGGTCCTCGCCGTACTGGCGCTTGGCGCGCCGCTGGCGCAGCAGATCCCAGCACTGGTCCAGCTGTGCCTCGAGCTCGGACATCCGGGAGCGCTGGTCGTCGGTGTGGTCCCCGGCCTCCCGCAGCTGGTGCTCCTCCTCCACCAGGGAGTGGATGCGGCTGAGCAGATCCTTCTCGTCCATGTCGCCCTCCCTGCCCGCCCCGCGGCGGGCACAACCGTTCAGCCGGCGTCGGGAACCCAGCCCTCGACGAACGCGGCCAGCCGTGTGCTCACCGCTCCGCCGGCGCGGCCCAGGGCGAGCAGCGCACTGCGGTCCAGCGGCACGCGCACCACCCGCCGCCCGGCCGGCGTCCCCGCCCGGACCGCGTGCCCGGCGGCGATCAGTTCCGGCCACGGGCGGGCCAGCTGCTCCTGCACCCGGGCCAGCGCCGCCGCCGTCGGCCCGGCGTTGCCCTCGACCATCGCGGTGACGAACGCCGGATCGCTGGCGATGACCCGCGTGCCGTCGCGGAAGCTGCCCGCGGCCAGCGCGAGGGCCAGCGGGCCGGCCTCCGCGGCGGCCGCTGCCAGCGCGGCGGCCAGCAGGTGCGGCACGTGGCTGATCGCCGCGACCGCGTCGTCGTGCTCGGCGGCGGTCACCGGGACCACCTCGGCGCCGGCGGCCAGCGCCACCTCGGCCACCCGCAGCCAACGAGGCAGCTCGGTGTCCGGCTCCAGGCACACCGCCCAGCGGGCGCCGGTGAACAGGGCCGGATCGGTCGCCTCGTGCCCGGAGCGCTCGGTGCCGCACATCGGGTGCCCGCCGACGAACCGGCCGCCGTGCACCGGGCGCAGCTGCGCCAGCACCGGCGCCTTGACCGACCCGAGGTCGGTCACCGTCGCGTCGGGGGCGACCGCGAGGCCCTCGAGCGCGCCCGCCATCGCCGGCAGCGGGACGGCGAGGACGACCACCCCCTCCAGCTCGCGGGTGATCCGCACCCCGCGCGCGGCGGCGGCCTCCCGGGCGGCCGGGTCGACGTCCCAGCCGGTGACCTCGCGGCCGGCCGCCACGAGCGCCGCGGCCAGCGACCCGCCGAGCTGGCCCAGGCCGACGACGCCGACCGGGGGCGCGGGCATCGTCGGGACGGGGAAGGAGGACGTCATGCCGGCGACTCCCCACGGGCGCTCGGTGCGGAACACGCGGGCCAGCGCGGTGGCCACCAGCCGGCCGTCCTGGGCGCGGGCGTCGATCCGGTAGACGGCGGTGCGGCTGCTGCGGTGCACCTCGGTGCCCTCGGCGACCAGCCGGTCCCCGGGCCGGCCGGGCGCGAGGAACTCGGTGTGCACGTCCTGCGCGACCGCCACCGTGCCGTGGCTGTTGCTCACCGCCGCGTGCACGACGTCGAGCAGCGCCATCGTCGCGCCGCCGTGCGCGGTGCCGACGGCGTTGAGCAGCTGCGGACCCACGGTCATCGCGGCGCGGGCGTAGCCGGGACGCACCTGCTCCAGGACGATGCCCAGGTGCCCGGCCAGCGGGTCGGCCGCCAGCCGGGCGAAGAGAGCGGGGTCGACGTCGGCACCGTCGTCCGGCGGCTGATCGGCCATGATCAGAGGCTATGACCTCCGCGCTCCTCCACCCTCACGTGCCATGACGCCGCGGTCCTTCCTCCTCACCCCGGAGCTCGGCGACTACGTCCGGGCCGCCTCCGAGCCGCCGGACGACGTCGCCGCCGACCTCCTGGCCGAGACCGCGGCCCTGGCCGACCGCGGCGAGGTGCCCCCGACGTTCCAGATCGCGCCCGAGCAGGGCGCCTTCATGCAGCTGCTCACCCGGGCACTCGGCGCCCGCCGGGCCATCGAGATCGGCACCTTCACCGGGTTCTCGGCGCTGTGCGTCGCCCGCGGCCTGCCCGACGACGGCTCGCTGCTGTGCCTGGACGTCAGCGAGGAGTGGACGGCGATCGCCCGCCGCTACTGGGCGCGCGCCGGTCTGGCCGACCGGATCGAGCTCCGGCTGGGGGACGCGCACGAGTCGCTGCGGGCGCTGCCGGCCGAGCCGATGTTCGACATCGCGTTCGTCGACGCCGACAAGACCGGGTACCCCGACTACGTCGACGAGCTGCACCCGCGGATGACCGGAAACGGCGTCGTGCTGCTCGACAACACCCTCGCCGGCGGCCGGGTGCTCGATCCGCAGGGCGACAACGAGCGGGCGATCGCCGACCTCAACACCGCCCTGGCCGCCGACCCGCGCTGGGAGACGGTGCTGCTGCCGCTGGCCGACGGCCTGACGATGCTGCGCAAGCGGTGACCGGGCCCGACGCCCGCGGGAGCTGGGCGGTGCGGGTCAGCCGCCCGGAGGGGCGCTGGCGGGTCGAGCTGCTCGCCGCCGACGCCGGGGACGAGCTGCCGGTGCTCGAGCGGGCCCTGGGCGAGCCGGGTGCCGACGCCTGGCCGGGGCCGTTCGTGATCGTCGTCGACTCGCGGCTGTACTTCGTCGTCCTCCGGCACGGGCCGGGCGGCCTGGTCCGCGCCCTGGTCTCCGACGCCACCATGCAGGAGTGGGTGCTCGCCGCCGAGGCGGTGGAGCGCTACGGCATCGCCGTGGACGCCGACGGCGCGTTCGACGACGACGAGACCGGCTGGCCCGGAGGCGATCTCGACGTCTTCGCCGACTACGGGCTGCCGGCCGAGCAGCTGCGGTCGATCGTGACCGCCGACGACCTGTGGGCCGACGAGATGGTCGCCGCGATCGCCGGGCGGCTGGGCTTCGCCGACGAGCTGGCCGCGGCGGTGCGGCCGTGAGCGCGGACGGCGGCCAGGGCACCGCCCGCGTGAGCGCCGTCGTGTTCGACCTGGGTGGCGTCCTCACCGAGAGCCCCATGCCGGCGTTCGCGGCCTACGAGGCCGAGGCGGGGCTGCCCGAGGGGCTGATCCGGCGGCTCAACAGCACCGACCCCGACGCCAACGCCTGGGCCCGGTACGAGCGCAACGAGCTGGACGCCGCCGGGTTCGTCGACGCCTTCGAGGCCGAGGCGCTGGCCGCGGGGCACCGGCTCGACGCGCACCGGGTGCTCGCCGCCCTGGCGGGGGAGCTGCGGCCGGCGATGGTGGCCGCGGTGCGGCGGCTGCGGGAGGCCGGCCTGCCGCTGGCCCTGCTGTCGAACAACGTCGCGCCGATGGAGCGCACCGGCCGGCTCGGCGAGCTGCTGGCGTCCTTCGACGCGGTCGTGGAGTCCTCGGTGGAGGGCGTGCGCAAGCCGGAGCCGGAGATCTACCGGCGTGCGCTGACCCGGCTGTCCGACGCCGTCGGCCGGCCGATCCGCCCGGGCGACTGCGCCTACCTCGACGACCTCGGCATCAACCTCAAGCCGGCCCGCGCGCTCGGGATGCACACGATCAAGGTGGTCGACCCGGCCGCGGCGCTGGCCGAGCTGTCCGCGCTGGTCGGCATCCCGCTGGAGTCCTCCCCGCCGGGCTCGTCCCCGCGGGGCGCGGCGTCGTGACCCCGGCCCCGGGACACCTCTGTCTGCGGGCGCTCGTGCTCTGCCCACGATGCTGGGCAGAGCACGAGCCTCCGCGGGGGTGTGCCGGGTCCCCTCCTTCGTGCTCTGCCCACGGTGGTGGGCAGGGCACGAGCTCCCCGGGAGCAACCCGGTGACCCCCGACCTGGATGCGGCGATGGGCCGCGCGTTGGAGCTGGCCGCGGGCGCCGTGGAGTGGGGGGACACGCCGATCGGCGCGGTCGTCCTCGGCACCGACGGCGCGGTCCTGGCCGAGGCGGCCAACGAGCGGGAGAAGCGCGGTGACCCGACCGCGCACGCCGAGGTGCTCGCGCTGCGCGCCGCCGCCCGGGTGCACGGCGACGGCTGGCGGCTCACCGGGACGACGCTCGTCGTCACCCTCGAGCCCTGCACGATGTGTGCCGGCGCCAGCGTGCTCGCGCGGGTCGACCACGTCGTCTACGGCGCCGACGACCCGAAGGCCGGCGCGGCCGGATCGCTGTGGGACGTCGTCCGCGACCGCCGGCTCAACCACCGGCCGCAGGTCACCGGCGGTGTCCGCGCGGAGGAGTCCGCCGCGCTCCTACGCGCGTTCTTCCGCCGCCAGCGGGGCCTGTAGTCTCTTTGGCGGTGGCGTGTCCGAGCGGCCGAAGGAGCACGCCTCGAAAGCGTGTGAGGTGCAAGCCTCCGTGGGTTCAAATCCCACCGCCACCGCCAGCGGAGCCGCCCCGGGACGAGAGTCCCCGGGGCGGCTCCCGTCGTTCCGGGGTCAGCCGATGGTCCGGACGTAGCGGTCGAGGTCGACCAGCCACCCGCCGTCGTCGGACGGGACGAAGCGCACCTCGTGCAGCTCGGTGTGGCCGCTGCCGTCGGCCCGGGTGAAGCGCACCTCCGTCGTCGCGGTGACCGCCCCGCCGCCCTGCTCCTCGACGTCCCGCAGGTCCTCGAGCTCGACCTCCGACCACGGGGACCAGAAGTCCCGGTAGTAGCCCGCGCTGGCGGCGGCGCGCAGCGTCGGCCCGGTCATCGCGTACGCGGCGTCGGGGTCGTCGGGCAGCCGCGTGTAGTACTCGTCGAGGGTCTGCTCCGCGACGGCGGTCGGGTCGTCGGGAGCCGGTGCGTCCTCGTCGGGCGCCGGGGCGTCGTCGGCGGCCGTCTCGTCGCCCCCACCGGAGGACGGGGCCGGCTCCGGCTCGCTGGGCGCGGCCGGTTGCTCGTCGTCCGGGGCGGCCGAGGTGGGCGTCGCGTCGGCGGTCGTCGTCCCCTCGGGGTCGTCGCCGCGGGTGGCCAGCCAGGCGACGCCCCCGACGACCAGCAGCACGGCCAGCACCAGGACGGCGATCAGGCTCGAGCGGCGTCCGCGCGGCCGGGCGGTGACCACCGGGGCCGCGCCGGGCCGGCCGGGCGGGGGGCCGGGCGCGGGCGGCGGAGGGGACGGCTGCGCCGTCGGCACCTCGTGGACGGCCGTGCGCGGTGCGCCGGCCTTCGCCGCCGGGAGGACGTCGGCGCCGAGCTCCGCCGTCCGCTGCCGGTTCGTCGAGGAGCGCAGGATCGTCCGCGCCAGCAGGACGGTCGTCGGGTCGCCGTCGCGGCCCGCGGCGAGTCGGGCGAGCTCGTCGCGGACCTCGGTCATCGTCGGGCGGGCCGCCGGGTCGGTCGCGAGCATCCGGGTCAGCGCCTGCGTCATGGACCCGGCCCGGCGCGGGGGCGTCACCTGCCCGGCGGCCACGCGGTGCAGCAGCCGCAGGGCATTGTCGTCCATCCCGAAGGGCGGCTCGCCCTCGAGACAGGTGTAGAGGGTGGCGCCCAGGGAGAAGACGTCGCTCTCCGAAGTCATCTCGGCTCCCTGCGCCACCTCCGGTGAGAGGAAGGCCGGCGTGCCCGTGATCTGGCCCGTCTGGGTCAGCGTCACGTCGCCGGTGGCGTGCGAGATGCCGAAGTCGGTGATCTTCACCAGGCCGTCGACGTTCGGACCCTCCCCGATGAGCACGTTGGCCGGCTTGACGTCGCGGTGCACGATGCCGGCCGCGTGGGTGGCGATCAGCGCGTCGGCCACCTGCGCGCCGATCTGGGCGACCTGGTCCACGCGCAGCACGCCGTCCTCGGCCAGCACCTCGGCCAGACTGCGGGAGGGCAGGTACTCCATGACCAGCCACGGCGACCCCGCCTCGTCGAGGGCCACGTCGTAGACCGAGATGGCGTGCAGGTGGCTCAGCCGCGCGGCGATGCGGCCCTCGCGCAGGGCACGCTGGCGCTGCTGCTCGAGCGCCGCGGGGTCGGCGCCGGCCGCCGGCACGACCTGCTTGACCGCGACCTGCCGGCCGAGGACCTCGTCGGTGGCCCGCCACACCGCGCCCATGCCCCCGCCGCCGACCTTCGCGAGCAGCCGGTAGCGCCCGCCCACGAGGTGGCCGGGTGCGCTCACCCTCCGTTCCGTCCGCCCTGCGCCGACACCGCGCCGGTCAGACGCCGCTGGGGACGCCGTAGCGGCGGGCGTACTCCTCCTGCGCCCCCGCCGGCAGGGCGTCGTACAGCTCGCCGAGCTCGTCGACCACGTCGGGGGAGAGGTCGTCGAAGAGCCGCTGCCAGGTGGGCGGCTCGTCGTAGCTGCGGGTGAGCAGCAGTTCCCACGCGCGCGTCTGCCGGTCGCGCTTGCTGCGCTCGGCGACGAACTCGGAGAGGTAGCGGTCCTTCGCCGCGTCCTTCTCCTCCCGGGTGGCCGACGGCGGCAGCCCCGAGGGGTCGGCGCCCTTGAGCACCGCGACGATGGCCTCCACGACGTCGGGCCGGAGTTGCTCGGTCTCGCTCATGGGGCTTCCTCCTGTGGCGCCGCGGCGGGGGATCGGCGTTCCGGACCAGCCTTCCCCAGTCCACCGACGGATAACCACCCCCGGCGCGACGGTCGCTCCGGGTGCGGTGGCTGACCGGCACACCGGCTCCCGGTATCCTGGCCCGCGCACGTGGAGGATTCGCCTAGTGGCCTATGGCGCTCGCTTGGAAAGCGGGTTGGGGGCAACCCCTCGGGAGTTCGAATCTCCCATCCTCCGCACCGAGGCCGGGTCCCGCGCAGCAGCGGGGCCCGGCCTCACCGCGTGCGGCCGTCAGGTGGCGGAAAGCCGGCGGGGGGTCGTGGCTGCGTCCGGCCGGACGTGACCTAGAGTGGGGGGCGACCCCTCGCGTGGCGTCACCCTGTGAACCTCCCCAGGGCCGGAAGGCAGCAAGGATAAGCGGGCTCTGGCGGGTGCGCGGGGGGTCCTCTCATCCCCCGGCACCGATCTCGGCGGAACGCGCGCCCGGGCCTCCCGGCGTCGTCCGACCCGCCACGTAACCTCGTCGCGTGGCACTGGCGCTCTACCGGAAGTACCGCCCGGCGACCTTCGCCGAGGTGGTCGGCCAGGAGCACGTGACCACCCCGCTGGTCAACGCCGTCGACGGCGGGCGGATCAACCACGCCTACCTCTTCAGCGGGCCCCGCGGGTGCGGCAAGACGTCCTCGGCGCGCATCCTCGCCCGGTCGCTGAACTGCGAGCAGGGCCCGACGTCGACCCCCTGCGGCGTCTGCGGCTCGTGCGTCGCGCTGGCGCCCGACGGCCCCGGCTCGCTCGACGTCATCGAGATCGACGCGGCCAGCCACGGCGGGGTCGACGACGCCCGTGACCTCCGCGAACGGGCCTTCTTCGCCCCGGTGAGCAGCCGCTACAAGGTCTACATCGTCGACGAGGCGCACATGGTGACCACGCAGGGCTTCAACGCCCTGCTCAAGGTCGTCGAGGAGCCGCCGGAGTTCCTCGTCTTCGTCTTCGCCACCACCGAGCCGGACAAGGTGCTGCCCACCATCCGCTCGCGCACGCACCACTACCCGTTCCGGCTGGTGCCGCCGACGACGCTGCGCGGCCTGCTGGAGAAGACCTGCGCCGCCGAGGGCGTGCAGGTCGAGGCCACGGTCTTCCCGCTGGTCGTGCGCGCCGGCGGCGGCTCGGTGCGCGACTCGCTGTCCATCCTCGATCAGCTGCTGGCCGGCGCCGGGCCCGAGGGCGTCACCTACAAGAGCGCGGTGGGCCTGCTCGGGGTCACCGACGACGCGCTGCTCGACGAGACGATCGACGCCCTCGCCGCGCACGACGCGCCCGCGGTGTTCCGCGCCGTCGACCGCGTGGTCGAGGCCGGGCACGACCCCCGTCGCTTCGCCACCGACCTGCTGGACCGGATGCGCGACCTCATCGTGCTCGACGCCGTCCCCGACGCCGGGGGCAACGGCCTGCTCGACTGCCCGCCCGACCGGCTGGACCTGATGAGCTCCCAGGCCCGGGCGCTCGGCTCGGCGACCCTCTCGCGGATGGCCGACACGGTCCACGAGGGGCTCACCGAGATGCGCGGGACGACGGCGCCGCGACTGCTGCTCGAGCTGGTCTGCGCCCGCATGCTGCTGCCCGCCACCGACGACTCGGCGGCGGCCACCCTGCAGCGCCTGGAGCGCCTGGAACGGCGGATGTCGATCGCCGGCGAGCACGCCGGTCGCCCGGTCGCGGAGGCCGCCGTCCGGGAGGCGCCGGTCCGGGAGGCGCCGGTCCGCGAGGCCGCCGTCCGGGAGGCACCGGTTCGCGAGGCACCGGTCCGGGAGGCACCGGTCCGGGAGGCCCCGGTCCGGGAGGCCCCGGCGCGTCCCGAGCCGGCCGGGGCGCCGGCCCCGGACCAGTCGTCCGGGTCGCGCCGGGAGTTCGTGCGCCGGTCGCAGGCATCCGCTCCGGCACCGTCCGCACCGGCTCCGTCCGCGCCCGCAGCACCGCCCGTCGCGGCCCCGGCCGCCGCGACCGAGCAGGCGCCGAGCCGCCCGCCGGAGGTCGACGGCTGGCCCGAGACCACCCCGCCCGGGTCCGGGGCGCCGGCCCGGCCCGCGCCGGCCGCGGCCGAGAAGCCCGAGCCGTCGCCGGCACCGCCGGACCAGCCGCGGGTCGCCGCCGGCGAGCCCGACATCCCGCTGCCGCCCGAGCCGACCGACGACGAGGACTGGCCGCACCCCGCGCGTCCCGCGGCGGCCGCCGCGGCGGCGACCCGGGTCGAGCAGCCCCGCCCGGAGGCGGCCGCACCGCGCGCCGCGGCCGAGTCCTCGCCCGCGCCGCGCGGCGGGGAGCCGACGCCGGTGGTCTCGGCCAACCCGGCGCAGCCGGCCGCCGACGGCGAGCTGACCACCACCGACGTCCGCCGGGTGTGGCCGGAGCTGCTGAAGGTCGTGCGCGGCCACAAGCGGACGACGGAGGCGCTGCTGAAGAGCGCCCAGGTGCACGACCTGGGCAACGGCACCCTCACCCTGGCCGCCACTTCGCCGGCGCTGGCCAAGATGCTCGGCGACGACCTGAACAAGGACGTCGTGCGCCAGGCGCTGCAGGAGCTGCTCGGCGTGCGCTGGAAGGTGCAGGTCGTCGTCGAGGGCGCGGCCCGCAGCGGTGCGCCGCCGGTGGCCCCGGAGGTCGCGCGGGAGGCCGCCCGCGCCGCCGAGGCCGCGGAGGCGCGCGAGCTCATGGCCGAGCGGGCGGCGGAGGATCCCGGCGGGGACGCCGAGGCGGCCCCGGCCGTCGACCCCGAGCAGGCGGCGCTGTCACTCTTGCGCACCCAGCTCGGGGCCCGGCCGATCGACGACTGACCTCGCTCAGCCGCGGGCGAGGATCTCGTCGAGGCGCTCGTAGCCCTCGCGGACCCCGACCTCCATGCCGCTGGCGACGAAGGCGTCCCGGTCGGCGAAGGAGTCGACCAGCGACGTCGCGGTCAGCCGGGTGCGGCCGTTGCCGAGGTCCTCGAGGACGAGCTTCTCCAGCGCGACACCGTCGGGCATGCCCTCGAAGGTGAAGGTCTGCACGATCAGCTCGTCGGGGCGCACCTCGTGGAAGCAGCCGCGGAAGCCGTACTCCTGGCCCTCGTGGAGGGACACGTACCGCCAGGAGCCGCCGGTGCGGCAGTCCCACTCGTCGATCCGGTTCTGCGTGCTCCGCGGACCCATCCACTGGGCCACCAGCTCGGGGTCGGTGTGCGCGCGGAAGACCTTCGACGGCGGGGCGTCGAACTCGCGGATGATCCGGACGGCCGGCACCTCCTGCTCGACGACGATCCGGGTCTCGTGGTGCTGGGTGGTGGTCATGACGGGTTTCCCTCCGGGGATGTGGGTGGCACGGGCCCGACGTCGTCCGGCATGGACCGGAGGACGTCGTCGAGACGGCGGTAGCGCTCCTCGGCCTGGCGGCGATAGCGCTCGATCCACTTGGTCATGAGGTCGAAGACCTCGGCTTCCAGGTGCACCGGGCGACGCTGGGCGTCGCGGCTGCGGCTGACCAGGCCGGCGTCCTCCAGCACCCGCAGGTGCTTGGAGACGGCCTGGACGCTGACGTCGTAGGGCTCGGCGAGCTCACCGACCGTGGCGTCGGCAACCGCGAGCCGGGCGACCATGTCGCGCCGGGTCGGATCGGCCAGGGCCGCGAAGACCCGGGACAGCGGATCGGCGGCCATCGGGTGGACCTCCCCTCTTTGTTCAACCAATCGGTTGAAAATCAGGGTGAACCCCTGCCATGGTGTTGTCAACCCCTTGGTTGAAGAAGGGTGCGCGGCTCGTCGTCCCGACGTTCGTCGTACCCGCGGCCTAGGCTCGGGTCATGTTCCCCGGTGGCCAGCCCGACATGTCGCAGCTGCTCCAGCAGGCGCAGCAGATGCAGCAGCAGCTGGCTGCCGCGCAGGAACAGCTGGCGCACGAGACGGTCACCGGCTCGGCCGGCGGCGGCCTGGTCACCGCGACGATGACCGGCCAGGGCGAGCTCGCCGCGGTCACCATCGCCCCCGAGGCGGTCGACCCCGCCGACGTCGAGACGCTGCAGGACCTCGTGGTCGCCGCGGTCCGTGACGCCTCCCGCCAGGCCAACGAACTCACCGCCAGCCGGATGGGGCCGCTCGCCGGCGGCCTCGGCGGCGGCCTGGGGCTGCCCGGCCTCTGAGCCGCGGCGACCCCTCCCGAGGAGAGGAACACCGTGTACGAGGGGGCCGTCCAGGACCTCATCGACGAGCTCGGCCGGCTGCCCGGCGTCGGGCCGAAGAGCGCGCAGCGCATCGCCTTCCACCTGCTCGCGTCCGAGTCCGCCGACGTGAGCCGGCTGGTGTCGGCGCTGCAGCGCGTGCAGGCCGAGGTCCGCTTCTGCGTCACCTGCTACAACGTCGCCGAGGGTGAGCAGTGCCGGATCTGTCGCGACCCGCGGCGCACCGACGACGTCATCTGCGTCGTGGAGGAGCCCAAGGACGTCGTCGCCATCGAGCGCACCCGCGAGTTCCGCGGCCGCTACCACGTGCTCGGCGGCGCGATCAGCCCGATCGAGGGTGTCGGCCCCGACGACCTGCGGGTCAAGGAGCTCATGACCCGGCTGATGAGCGGGACGGTGACCGAGCTGATCATCGCCACCGACCCCAACCTGGAGGGCGAGGCGACCGCCGCCTACCTCGCGCGGCTGGTCGGCCCGATGGGGCTGGCGGTCTCCCGGCTGGCCAGTGGCCTGCCGGTGGGTGGGGACCTCGAGTACGCCGACGAGGTGACCCTCGGCCGGGCGTTCGAGGGCCGTCGCCGCATCGACGCCTGAACCTCCCGGCGGTTTCCGCGGAAACCGCCGGTCCAGGCCGCGGAGTCACGAGGCGATAACAGTGGTCGCCGGGATTCCTGAGCCCCGTCGGCTCTGTGCTACGCATGGGTAACCAACACCCATACCCCGCTGGAACTGGACGTTGTCCGGCGTACGCGGCGGTTCTCAGGAAGAACGAAGGTAGGCGGATGACTCCCGTTTCGACCGGGCGGCGCGTGCGCACCGCCACGGCGGGTCTCGCGGTCACCGCGCTGGCGCTGACCGCGTGCGGTGGCAGCGACGGTGACGGCGGTGGCTCGGGCAGCGGCGGCAGCGGCGACGCGCTGACGATCGGCACCAGCGACAAGATCACCACGATCGACCCGGCGGGCTCCTACGACAACGGCTCGTTCGCCGTCATGAACCAGGTGTTCCCGTTCCTGATGAACACCGACTACGGCAGCCCGGACGTCGAGCCCGACATCGCCGAGTCGGCCGAGTTCACCTCGCCGACCCAGTACACGGTCACCCTGAAGTCGGGCCTGAAGTGGGCCAACGGCAACGACCTGACCTCCTCGGACGTCAAGTTCTCGTTCGACCGCATGGTCGCGATCAACGACCCGAACGGCCCGGCCGCGCTGCTGGCCAACCTCGCCAGCGTCGACGCCCCCGACGAGACGACCGTCGTCTTCAACCTGAACTCGGGCAACGACCAGACGTTCCCGCAGATCCTGTCGAGCCCGGTCGGCCCCATCGTCGACGAGGACGTCTTCTCGGCGACCGAGCTGACCCCCGACCAGGAGATCGTCGACGGCAACGCCTTCCACGGCCCGTACACGATCACCAACTACGACCAGAACAACCTGATCTCCTACGAGGCCTACCCCGACTACCAGGGCCTCCTGGGCGCGCCGAAGACCGAGCAGGTCAACGTCCGCTACTACGCCGACGCGTCGAACCTCAAGCTGGACATCGAGGAGGGCAACATCGACGTCGCCTTCCGCAGCCTCAGCGCGACCGACATCGACGACCTGCGCGGCAACGACGAGGTCGAGGTCGTGGACGGCCCCGGCGGCGAGATCCGCTACATCGTCTTCAACTTCAACACCCAGCCCTTCGGCGCCACCCAGCCCGACGCCGACCCGGCCAAGGCGCTCGCCGTCCGCCAGGCCGTCGCCCACCTGATCGACCGCAACGAGCTGGCCGAGCAGGTCTACCGGGGCACCTACACCCCGCTGTACTCCTTCGTCGCCGAGGGCCTGACCGGCGCCGCCACCCCGCTGCGTGACCTCTACGGCGACGGCAACGGCGGCCCGGACGCCGACAAGGCGGCCCAGGTGCTCCAGCAGGCCGGCGTGACCACCCCGGTGCAGCTGAGCCTGCAGTACTCCAACGACCACTACGGGCCGTCCTCCGGTGACGAGTACGCCCTGATCAAGGACCAGCTGGAGTCCACCGGCCTGTTCCAGGTCGACCTGCAGACCACCGAGTGGGTGCAGTACTCCGAGGACCGCGTCGCCGACGTCTACCCGGCCTACCAGCTGGGCTGGTTCCCGGACTACTCCGACGCCGACAACTACCTGTCGCCGTTCTTCCGCACGGAGAACTTCCTCGGCAACCACTACACCAACCAGCAGGTCAACGACATGATCCTGCAGCAGCTGGCCACGCCCGACCCGGCCCAGCGCACCGCCCTGATCGAGCAGATCCAGCAGATGGTGGCGCAGGACCTGTCCACCGTGCCGTACCTGCAGGGCGCGCAGGTCGCCGTCGTCCGGACGGGTGTGGAGGGTGCGTCGGACACGCTCGACGCGTCCTTCAAGTTCCGCTACGGCGCCCTCAGCCGGGGCTGACCGCAGCGGCCTGAGAAGGTAGCGACACCGGCCCCGGGTGACCCCGCCGCCACGGCGGGGCCACCCGGGGCCTCCCATGTGCGCACCGCCGCACGGACGGAAGTGAAGGCATGACCACAGCGACCGAGCTCGCGCCCGGCGACCCGGCCCAGGAGGACGCACCGGCGTCGCGGAAGCGCCGCGGCGGCGGGGGCCTGGGCAGCTACCTCGTGATCCGCTTCCTGCTGATCATCCCCACCGTCTTCATCCTGGTGACGACGGTCTTCTTCCTCATGCGCTCGACCGGTGACCCGATCACCGCCGCACTGGGTGGTCGGCTGACCGCGGCGCAGCTCGCGGAGCGCGTGGCGGAGGCCGGCTACGACCGGCCGCTGCTGGTCCAGTACGTCGAGTACCTGGGCAACGTCTTCACCGGCGACTTCGGGACGACGCTGTCGGACCGCCGCCCGGTCCTCGAGGTGCTCACGACCTTCGGGACGGCCACCCTCGAGCTGACGTTCTACGCGCTGCTCGTCGCGTTCGGCGTCGGCATCCCGCTGGGCCGGCTGGCCGCCTACACGCGGGACAGGTGGCCTGACGCGATCATGCGGGTCTTCGCGATCTTCTGCTACGCGACGCCGGTGTTCTTCACCGGCCTGGTGCTCAAGCTCGTCTTCGCCAGCGGGCTGGGCTGGCTGCCGGTCGCGGGCCGGGCATCGACCCGTGCCGAGATCGAGCTGCAGTTCCTCGACAACCCGACCGGGATCTACCTGATCGACGCGATCCGGCTGGGCGACCCCGAGGTGATCCGGGACGTGCTGGAGCACGCCGTCCTGCCCGCCATCGCGCTGGGCCTGCTCACCGCCGGGGTCTTCCTGCGGCTGGTGCGCACCAACGTCATCGGCACGCTCGGCATGGGCTACGTCGAGGCGGCCCGCTCCCGCGGCGTCGCCGAGCGGCGGCTGCTGCGCAAGCACGCCTACCGGCCGGCGCTGATCCCGATCATCACCGTCATCGGCCTGCAGGTGGCGCTGCTCATGGGTGGGGCGGTGCTCACCGAGACCACGTTCGAGTGGAAGGGCCTGGGCTTCCAGCTGGCCGAGTACCTGCAGGCGCGCGACTTCGTGGCCGTGCAGGGCATCGTCGCCCTGCTGGCGGTCATCGTCGCGGTGACCAACTTCGTCGTCGACGTGATCGCCGCGCTCATCGACCCCCGGGTGAGGTACTGATGGCCACCGCCGTGACCGGCCTCGACGACCGGGCCCCCGTTCCCGACCCCGCCCGCCGGGGCTGGCGGCGGCTGCCCGTCGTCCACCAGCTGCGGCAGAGCGTCGGGCTGCAGCGCGGGATGCTCGTCGCCGGGCTGGCCCTGACCGGCGTCTTCCTGCTCACCGCGCTGTTCGCGCCGCTGCTGGCTCCCTACGGCTACAGCCAGCTGCGCGACGCCGACGGGCCGTTCGGCGCCCAGCAGCCGCCCTCGTCGGAGCACTGGCTCGGGACCACCGTCGGGGGCTACGACGTGCTCAGCCGGTTGCTCTACGGGTCCCGGACCGCGCTGCTGGTGATCGTGACCGCGCTCGTGCTGTCGTTCTTCGTCGGCGTCCTGATCGGCCTGCTCTCCGGGTACTTCGGCGGCTGGCTCGACCGCGTGCTCGTCGTCGTCTGCGACGCGGTCTACGCGTTCCCCTCCCTGCTGCTGGCCATCATCGTGGCGATCGTGATCAGCGGCGGGCAGTCGAGCCTGATCGGCGGCATCCTGGCCGCGTCGATCGCGATCACCGTGGTGTTCATCCCGCAGTACTTCCGGGTGGTGCGCGCCGAGACGGTGCGGATCAAGAACGAGGCGTTCGTGGAGTCCGCCCGCGTCGTCGGCGCCGGCCACTGGCGGATCATGACCCGGCACGTGCTGCGCAACGCCACCCGCACGCTGCCGCTGATCCTCACGCTCAACGCCTCCGAGGCGATCCTCACCCTCGCCGGGCTGGGCTTCCTCGGCTTCGGCATCGAGCCGACCGCGGCCGCGGAGTGGGGCGCCGACCTCAACCGGTCGCTGTCCGACGTGAGCAGCGGGATCTGGTGGACGGCGGTCTTCCCCGGCTCGGCGATCGTGCTCGTCGTGCTCGGCCTGACGCTGGTCGGGGAGAGCCTCAACGACCTCGCCGACCCACGGCTGCGCAGCCGGCGGGCCGCCGAGGCCGGAGAGACGGCGGAGACGCCGGTCGTGCCCGGCGGTCCGCTGGATCCCGCCGGTGTGGACGTCGCCCGGGTCCTGGGCGCAGGAGGGGTGAGCTGGTGACCACAACCGGCGACGACGTCCTGGGCATCGAGAACCTGTCGGTCAGCTTCGCCACCGACGCCGGCACGATCACCGCCGTCCAGGACGTCAGCCTGTCCGTCGCGTCCGGCGAGGTGCTCGCCGTCGTGGGGGAGAGCGGCAGCGGCAAGACGGTGACCGCGCGCAGCATCCTCGGGCTGCTGCCGGAGACCGCCACCACCCGCGGCGCGGTGGTGCTGCGCAGCAAGGACGGAACGGCGGAACACGACGTCGTCACGCTGTCCCGCCGGCAGTTGGGGGACGTGCGTGGTCGCGACGCCGCCATGGTGTTCCAGGAGCCGTCGACCGCGCTCAACCCGGTCTACCCGGTGGGCTGGCAGATCGCCGAGGGCCTGCGCGCGCACGGGAAGTACAGCCGCAAGGAGGCCCGCGCCAAGGCGATCGACGTCCTGCGCCGGGTCGGCATCCCCGACCCCGAGGAGCGGGTGGACCACTACCCGCACCAGTTCTCCGGCGGGCAGAAGCAGCGCATCGTCATCGCGCAGGCGCTCGTGCTCGACCCCGGCGTGATCATCGCCGACGAGCCGACCACCGCCCTGGACGTGACCGTTCAGGCCGAGATCCTCGACCTGCTGCGCCGCTGCCGCGACGAGTTCGGGGCGGCGATCGTGCTGATCACGCACAACATGGGCGTCGTCGCCGACCTCGCCGACCGGGTGGCGGTCATGTTCCAGGGCCGCATCGTGGAGCAGGCCGACGTCCGGACGCTGTTCGCCACGCCGCAGGACGACTACACCCGGCAGCTGCTCGGCTCGGTGCCGCGGCTCGGCGAGGGCCGGGCGCGGGCGGTCGAGCGGGCCGCGCGGCGGCCCGTGGGCTGGAGTGCGTCGGCGCCGGTGGTCGAGGCCCGCGACCTGCGGATCGTGTACCCGGGGCGGCTGCGGCGTCCGGACTTCGTCGCCGTCGACGGGGTCAGCTTCGCGATCAGGCCCGGGGAGGTGCTCGGGCTCGTCGGGGAGAGCGGCAGCGGCAAGACGACGATCGGCCGGGCGATCGCCGGGCTGACCACGGTCACCGGCGGGTCGCTGTCGGTCCTCGGCACCGAGATGAACGGCGTCAAGCAGCGGACCTTCCGGCCGGTGCGCCGGCGGATCGGGTTCGTCTTCCAGGACCCCGCGTCCAGCTTCAACCCGCTGCTCACCATCGCCGAGGCGGTCGCCGAGCCGCTGGTGGTCAACGGCAAGGCCGACGACCCGGGGTCCGCGCGCGAGCGGGTGGACGAGCTGCTGGAGGCGGTGCAGCTGCCGAAGAGCTTCGGGGACCGCTTTCCGCACGAGCTCTCCGGCGGGCAGCGCCAGCGGGCCAGCCTGGCGCGGTCGCTGGCGCTGGACCCCGAGCTGCTCATCGCCGACGAGCCGACCTCGGCGCTGGACGTGTCGGTGCAGGCCCGCGTGCTGGAGCTGTTCGCCGAGCTGCAGCGGGAGCTGGGCTTCGCCTGCCTGTTCATCAGCCACGACCTGGCCGTCGTCGACCTGCTTGCCGACCGGATCGCGGTGCTCTACCGCGGCCGGCTGGTCGAGGAGGGGACGGGGGCGGAGGTGCTCGGCGCGCCGCAGCACCCCTACACGCAGCGGCTGCTGGCCTCGCTGCCGGTGCCGGACCCCGACGAGCAGGCCCGCCGCCGGGCGGTCTGGCAGCAGCTGCGCTGAGGCAAAGGAAGCTCTGCCCACGTCGTGGCCGCCGGGACGTGGGAAGAGCTTCCTGTGCCTCACTCGACGACGACGTGGTCCCCGCGGCGCAGCGCCCGGCGCACCCGCAGCCGCAGCACCCGGCCGTAGGCGCGGACGAACTGCGTGTAGCCCGGCGTCGGTCCGTGGTAGCCGAGGAAGCCGCGCGGGCCCCGGACCATCTCCCCGGTGCGGACGTCGTAGCGGCTCTGGTGCCACGGGCAGACCAGGCAGCCGTCCGCGTCGATGCTGCCCTCCGACAGGTCGGCCAGCTGGTGCCGGCAGCGCCGGGAGACGGCGAAGTAGTCCCCGTCGCGGTTGCCGACCGCCCAGTCGCCGACGCGGCGCACCGCCCCCCGTGGCAGGTCGGCGGCGGGGATGCGGTCGGGCTCGGTCATGAGGACCTCCACGGGCTCGGGGCCGGGGTCCTACCCCGCGCGGGCCGGATCCACGTGCCCGGCTGGGTAGGGTCGCCGCACGTTCCCCTCCCGGAGGTCCCCTGTGCGCCGGCTGTCCGTCGTCCTCGCCTCGCTGGCTGCCGTGGTGCTGCTCGGCGGCGGCGCCGCGCTGGCCGAGCCGCCCTTCGACGTGCCGGCGCAGGTGACCGACCGGGTGGGCGCGCTGTCGGGGGACGAGGCGGAGGTGCAGGACGCGCTCGACCAGCTGCAGGCCGACGAGGGCACCCAGCTGTTCGTCGTCCACGTGTCCACGTTCGGCGGGGTGGAGCCCGGGCTGTGGGCGCAGGAGACCGCCGCGGCGTCCGGCCTCGGCCGCACCGACGCGCTGTACGCGGTCGCGGTCGACGACCGGCGTTACGCCTACTGGGTCGACGACGAGTTCCCGATGTCGAACGCCGAGATCGACGAGCTGCTGGTGTCCGACGTCGAGCCGCGGCTGGCCGACGACGACTGGGCCGGCGCGGCGATCGCGTTCGCCGACGGGCTCGACGCGGGGCAGAGCCGGAGCGGCGCCGGCACCGTCCTGCTGGTCGGCGGGTTGGCGGCGGTCGCCGGCGGTGCCTACCTCGTCGCGCGGTCGCGGCGGCGCAGGGCGCGGGCGCCCGAGACCCGCCGGCTGGAGCAACCCGACCCGCACGCCGGCGTCCCCACCGAGCAGCTGCAGGCGCAGGCCAGCACCGCGCTGCTGGAGCTCGACGAGGCGGTCAAGACCTCCCAGCTCGACCTCGACTTCGCCCGGCTGCAGTACGGGGAGGAGGCGGTCGCCGGGTTCGCCGAGGCGCTGACCACCTCCACGCAGGAGCTGACCCGGGCGTTCACCCTCCGCCAGCAGCTGGACGACGAGATCCCCGAGGACGAGCCCCAGACCCGGCGGATCCTGGCCGAGATGCTGCAGCTCACCGCGGCCGCGGACGCCCGGCTGGACGAGCAGGCCGAGGCCTTCGACCGGCTGCGCGACCTCGAGCGCACGGCGCCGCAGGCCCTCGACGCCCTGGACTCGCGGATCACGGCGCTGCGCGGGCGGCTGCCGGCCGACGAGGAGCGGTTCGCCGTCCTGCAGCGGCGCTACGCACCCGCTGCGCTCGCTCCGGTGGCCGACAACCCGGCCGAGGCGCGGGCCCGGCTGGCCGCCGCCGAGCAGGAGGTGGCCGAGGCCCGCGCGGAGCTGGCCGCCGGCCGCGCGGGCTCCGCGGTGGGCGACATCCGCGCGGCCGAGGACGCCGTCGCGCAGACCGGCACGCTGCTCGACGCCGTCGGCCGGCTGGCGACGGACCTGGACACCGCCGGCACCCGGGTCGCCGAGGTGCGGGCGGAGACCGAGAAGGACCTCGCCGAGGCCCGGGCGCTGCTCAGCGGCGGCACGGACGGCGGGCTGCGCCCCCAGATCGCCCGCGCCGAGACCGCCCTCGCCTCGGCCGACGCCGCGCTGCGGCCCCCGGACGGCTCGCTGCCCGACCCGCTCGCCGCACTCCGCCAGCTGGAGGAGGCCGACATCGCGCTCGAGCAGGCGCTCTCGGTCGCCCGCGACGCGGCCACCCAGGCCCGCCGGGCCGCGGCGTCCCTGGACCAGGCGCTGCTGGCCGCGCGGTCCGGGATCGCGGCCGCCGGCGACTTCATCAGCACCCGCCGGGGCGCCGTGGGAGCCGAGGCGCGCACCCGGCTGGCCGAGGCGCAGCGCCACCTCGACCTGGCCGTCGCCCAGGGCGCGGCCGACCCGGTGAGCGCGCTGCGCGAGGCCCACCAGGCCGACTCGTTGGCCCAGCAGGCGCTGGGGCAGGCGCAGTCCGACGTCTCGCGCTGGTCCGGCGGCTCCGGCCCCGGCGGCTACGGGCCCGGTGGCGGCTACGGGCCCGGCGGGTTCGCCGGCGGGGGGTACGGCGGTGGCCGGGGCGGCGTGGACCTCGGCAGCCTGGTGCTCGGCGGCATCCTCTTCGGTGGCGGCGGCGGGTCGCGTGGCGGCGGCTTCGGGAGCGGCGGCTTCGGTGGCGGCGGCTTCGGGAGCGGCGGGTCCGGCGGCGGTGGCGGACGGCGGTCGGGCAGCTTCGGTGGGTCGCGCAGCCGTGGCCGGTCCGGGGGCGGTCGCTTCTGAGCCGGTGGAAATCGTGGCGAAGGGGCCCGCGCCCCCCCCTGGGAACTGTCGGACCCCGGTGGAACGGTGTCCTCCCCACACCACCAGGAGGAGACATGCCCACTCGGAACACCCCGTGGCCCGCCGGCACCCCGTGCTGGGTCGACTACGGCGCCTCCGACATGGACGCGGCGAAGGACTTCTACGGCCGGCTGTTCGGCTGGGAGTACACCGGCGGCGAGCCCGAGTTCGGGGGCTACCTCAACGCGACGAAGAACGGCGAGGCCGCGGTGGGGATGGGCCCGCTGATGAACCCCGGTGACTCGCCGAGCTGGACGACGTACTTCGCCACCGACGACGCGCAGGCGAGCGCCACCCGCATCCGGGAGGCCGGCGGCACCGTGGTCGTCGAGCCGATGGAGGTCGGGCCGATGGGCACGATGACCATCGCGATCGATCCGCAGGGCAACGCGTTCGGGCTCTGGCAGTCCGGCACGCACACCGGCGCACGGATCCACAACGAGGCCGGCGCGCTGGCCTGGAACGAGGCGATGGCCGACGACGCGGCCGCGGCCCGCGAGTTCTACACCGCCGTCTTCGGCTTCACCTACGACGCGGTGGACGGCGGCGGCGACATGGACTACACGACCTTCTCCACCGGCGGGAACCCGCTCGGCGGGCTGGGGGCGGCCTCACCGGACCTGCCCAAGGGCTGGCTGACCTGCTTCTCCGTCGACTCCGCCGACGACGCCACCGCGGCGGTGGAGGCCGCGGGCGGGAAGGTGCTCATGCCGCCGATGGACACCCCGTGGGGCCGGTTCGCCGTGCTCGCCGACCCGTGGGGCGCCCCGTTCGAGGTGATGGGCGAGGTGACCGCCGAGGCGGCACAGGGCTGAGGTCCGCGGTCGGTGGCCGGGCGCACGTCACGGCGCCCGGCCACGGGCCGATCACCCGCGCAGCTGGCCGTAGGTGTGCTCGGGCCGGAAGCGGACCACCAGCCGGCGGTCGGCGACCATCGCCGTGCGGTACTCGTCCCAGTTCTCGTGCTCGCCGGAGACGCCCCGGTAGTAGGTGATCAGCTCCTCCACCGTGGCGTCGTGCGGCTCGGCGGCGACCGGGGTGAGGTCGGCGGTCCCCTCGACGGCCACCCAGGTCCAGAAGTCCTTCGACGCGACGTGCAGGGTGACCCGCGGGTCGGCCTGCAGGTTGCGGGTCTTGGCGCGGTCGGCGGTCACCGAGACGCGGATCAGCTGGGTCTCGCGGTCGTAGGCGTAGCCCACGTTGGAGACCTGGGGGCGGCCGTCGCGCTTGACGGTGACGAGCACGCCCCAGCGGTGGTCGGCGACGACGTCGAGCATCCGGGGGTCGACGGTCATCAGCGTTCCCTCCCGCGCGGCTTGAGCGGCACCGGCGGCAGCGGCGGCGCCGACAGTCGCTCCCCCTCGTAGCCGACGACGGCGCCGAACCGGTCGTCCTCGGCGTTCCACCGCTGCGCGTAGTCGGCGATCTCCTCGCCGCTGCGCCCGACGAAGTTCCACCACATGACGATCCGCTCCTCGAACGGCTCCCCACCGAGCAGCAGCAGGCGGGCGGCCTCGCCGGCGCGCACCCGGATCGACCGCCGTCCGGTGCCCAGGTAGAGCATCGCCCCGTGGTCCAGCGGCGCGCCCTCGACCGACGCCGCGCCCGACGAGGCGAGCACCGCGCACTCGAAGTCCGGTTCCAGCGGCAGCTCGACGTCGGCACCGGGGGAGAGGTCGAGGTCGGCGCCGACCAGCGGGGTGTGCGCCGTCCCGGGGGAGGTGGCCCCGCCGAGCGACCCCATGAGCACGGTGGTGGTCAGCCCGTCGGAGGTGAAGCCGGGCAGCGCGTCGTGGTGGGCGAAGGCCGGCGCGGTGTCGCGGGCGGCGTCCGGCAGCGCCACCCACAGCTGCGCGCCGTGCAGGAAGCGCGGGTGCGGGTGAGGGGACTGCTCGGAGTGCGCGATGCCGTGGCCGGCGGTCATGAGCGCCAGCTCCCCGGGCCGCACGCGGGCGTCGCTGCCGAGGGAGTCGCGGTGGTGGATCTCGCCCTCCAGCAGCCAGGACACCGTCTGCAGGCCGGTGTGCGGGTGCGGCGGCACCTGCATGCCCGAGCCGGCGGCGATGTCGTCGGGGCCGTAGTGGTCGACGAACGCCCACGCGCCGACCAGCCGCCGGCCCAGCGTCGGCAGCAGCCGGCGCACGCGGGTGCTCTCCCCGAGCACGACCTCCCTGCCGGGCAGCAGGTCGAGCACCGGGCCGGCGGGCGTGCCGTCCAGCCCGCCCAGCTCCTGGGCGGGCGGGCGGCGGTCGAGGTTGCTCACGACGTCCTCCTGGAGGCCGGGGACGGCCATCTCGAGCCCTACGCGTCCTGGCCGGATTCTCCCCGCACGCCGCCGTGCGGGACGTGCTGGGCGGGGATCGTGCCCAGTCGGCCGGCCTGGAAGTCGGTGAACGCGTCCATGACCTCCTGCCGGGTGTTCATCACGAACGGCCCGTACATGGCGATCGGCTCCCGGATCGGCTGCCCGCCCAGGACGACGACGTCCAGCGCCGGGGTCCGCGACTCCTGGGCGACCGCGCCGCTGACCGTGACCGTGTCTCCCGGGCCGAAGACGGCGAGCTGCCCGGTGCGGACCGGGTGCGCGTCGACGCCGACCGACCCGGCGCCGGAGAGCACGTAGACCAGCGCGTTGAAGTCCGGCCGCCACGGCAGGTCGAGGGTCGCGCCGGGTGCGATCGTCGCGTGCACCATCGCCATGGGCGTGTACGTCGAGCCCGGTCCGCGGTGGCCGGCGACGTCCCCGGCGATGACCCGCAGGAAGGCACCGGCGTCCGGGCTGGCCAGCAGCACCGACTCGTCGGCGCGCAGGTCCTGGTAGCGCGGCTCGACCCACTTCTGCGCCTTCGGCAGGTTGACCCACAACTGCAGGCCGTGGAACAGGCCGCCGCTGACCACCAGGTGCTCCGGCGGCCGCTCGATGTGCAGCACGCCGCCGCCGGCGGTCATCCACTGGGTGTCGCCGTTGCTGATCGTGCCGCCGCCGCCGTGGGAGTCGGCGTGCTCGAAGGTGCCGTCGATGATGTAGGTGACGGTCTCGAAGCCGCGGTGCGGGTGCCAGGAGGTGCCCTTCGGCTCACCCGGCGCGTACTCCACCTCGCCCATCTGGTCCATGTGGATGAACGGGTCGAGGTCGCGCAGGTCGACCCCGGCGAAGGCCCGGCGGACGGGGAAGCCCTCGCCCTCGAACCCGGACGGCGCGGTGGTCACCGACCGGACCCGGCGGCGCACCGTCCCCGGTGCGGGCGCGGGGACGCGGGGCAGGGCGGTGGTGTCCTCGACGGTCACGGCGGGCATGCCGGCCTCCTGTGGTTGAGAGCTCAACTAGCGACGACTGTAGCGCTCCGCCACCCGATTGTCTTCCCGCCTCCGCCCCGGCGGGTTTGGCCGCTGCCGGCCGCGGTCAGGCTGCGGGGGTGGACGACGTCCCCCGCCGGCCGGGCTGCCCGAAGCGCATGGTGTTCGGGCCCTGTGGCGGCGTCCGGGAGGACGGCGGGTGCGAGGTCGCCGAGCACCGCTGCGTCTTCCTCGACGACCCGGCGCCGGAGTGGGACGGTGCGCCGTCGCCGACGGCCCCGCTCCCGCCCGGCAGCCTGCTCGAGCGGGCCCGTACCCGGCCGGTCGTCCTGACCGACCTCACCGTGGCGCCGTACGACGCGTCGTCCGTCCGCCGCGTCGTGCGCGTGCTCGGGCCGGTCTCCGACGGGCTGCTGACCGGGGAGCACGCCAACCGCCCCGACCTGCCGCCGACGCTGCTCGCCGCCGAGGTCCTGGAGGCCGGCGGCCGCCCCTGGACGACGCTGGCCTGCCGCGACCGCAACCGCGTGGTGCTCGAGCAGGAGCTCGCCGGGCTGGCCGCGGTCGGCGTCGACGGCGTCCTCTGCGTGACCGGCGACGCCCGCGGGCCCGGCGTCCGGTCGGGGGTCACCCAGGTGTTCGACCTCGACGGGCCGCGGCTGGCGGCGCTGGCGAACGGGTTCGGGCTGCCGGTCGCCGTGCCGGAGTCGCCGATCGCGCCGCCGGTGCACCTCCGGCCGGCCCGGGTGGTGACCAAGGAGCGGGCCGGAGCGCGGGTGTGCGTGCTCAACCACGTGCGCGCGCCGGCGCAGGTGGCCGCCTTCGTCGTCGCAGCCCGCGCCGCGGGTGCCACCCTGCCGTTCCTCGCCGCGGTCGCCGTCTACACCGACGAGACATCGGCCCGCGTCCTGCAGCGCTTCCCCGGCCTGCAGGTGGACGACGACGAGGTGGAGCGGGTGCTCGCCGCGCCCGATCCGCGGGAGGCCGGCATCGCCGCCGCGGTGGCCGAGGCCCGGGCGCTGCTCGCCGTTCCCGGGGTGGTCGGCGTCAACCTCTCCGGCCTGGCCTCGGCCGGCGGGGAGGACGCCGGCGCGCGGGTCAAGGCCGAGGTGGCCGCCCGGATCAGGGAGGCAGCGTGACAGAGCTGGAGAGCGCGGCGATGGAGTCGGAGTTCGGCACCGTCGCCGGGTGGACCGAGGAGGCGGTGCGGGCGCTGGGGCCCGAGTTCGCCGTCCCGGCGGGGTGCCGCGGCAGCGGGAGCGAGGGCGCGCTGCGCTGGCTGGCCGACCGGCTCGACCTCACCGCCGGCAGCCGGGTGCTCGACGACGGCGCCGGCGTCGGCGGGCCGGCCGGGTGGCTGGCCGCCGAGCGCGGCGTGCGGGCGGTGTGCGCCGAGCCGATGCACCCCGCGACGCGGGCGGCGCGGCGGCTGTTCGGCCTGCCCGCGGTGACGGCGCTGGCCCAGCGGCTGCCGTTCCCCGACGGCGAGTTCGACGCGGCCTGGTGTCTCGGGGTGCTGTGCACCACGTCGGAGAAGGCCGCCGTGCTCGCCGAGCTGCGCCGGGTGCTGCGCGACCGGGGCCGGCTCGGGCTGCTGGTGTTCGTCGCCGACAGACCGCTGCCGCCGCCGCTGCCGGAGGGCAACGAGTTCCCGTCCGAGGCCGACGTGCGCGGCCTGCTCGACGCCGCCGGGTTGCACGTGGAACAGGCCGCGACCGCCGACCTCGGCGACAGCCCGCCGGAGTGGGCCGAGCGGGCCGACGCGGTGGACGCGGAGGTCGCCCGCCGGCACGGCGAGGACCCGCGCTGGCTGGAGGCCCAGGAGCAGTCGAGCCGGGTGGGACGGCTGCTGTCCGAGGGGGCGCTGCGGCCGTGGTTGTGCGTCGCGGTGGCCCGGTGACGCGCCGAAACGCGCGGGACACACGCCGGAACTAGGTTCGTCGCCATGGCTGACCTCTTCGACGGCTACCCCCTCGGGGAGCAGTGGGACGAGATGTTCGGTGAGGTCGGCCAGCCGCGGTCGGCCTACACCGGCCTGCACACCTCGCTGCAACCGATGGCCGGGGAGGAGCTCTCCGCGCGGGCCGACCTGCTGTCCCAGACCTACCGGGACGCCGGGGTCACCTTCGCCCACGCCGGCGAGGAGCAGCCGTTCCCGCTCGACATCGTCCCCC
This sequence comes from Geodermatophilus sp. CPCC 205506, assembly GCF_051383635.1. Taxonomy (NCBI): domain Bacteria; kingdom Bacillati; phylum Actinomycetota; class Actinomycetes; order Geodermatophilales; family Geodermatophilaceae; genus Geodermatophilus; species Geodermatophilus sp. CPCC 205506. Next base: position 147,358 of record NZ_JALPKP010000001.1, read on the forward strand.
GGGTCATCGGGGCCGAGGAGTGGTCGCGGATCGAGCGCGGCGTCGCCCAGCGGGTGCTGGCACTGGAGGCCTTCCTCGACGACGTCTACGGCGCCGGCCAGGTGTTCGCCGACGGGGTGGTGCCGCGCAGCGTGGTCACCACCAGCGCGCACTTCCACCGGCAGGCGCACGGGCTGGTGCCGCCCAACGGGGTGCGCGTCCACGTGTCCGGCATCGACCTGGTGCGCGACGAGGCCGGCGACTTCCGGGTGCTCGAGGACAACCTGCGCTCGCCGTCGGGGGTCAGCTACGTCATCACCAACCGGGCGGCGATGAGCCAGGTGCTGCCCGAGCTGTTCGCCGACCACCGCATCCAGCCGGTCGCCGACTACCCGACCCGGCTGCTGGCCGCGCTGAAGGCCTCCGCACCCTCCCACGTGGCCGACCCGACGGTCGTCGTCCTCACACCGGGCGTCTACAACTCGGCGTACTTCGAGCACGCGCTGCTGGCCCGCCAGATGGGCGTCGAGCTGGTGGAGGGCCGCGACCTGGTCTGCGCGGGCAACCAGGTCAGCATGCGGACGACGGACGGCCAGCGCCGCGTCGACGTCATCTACCGCCGGATCGACGACGAGTTCCTCGACCCGGTGCACTTCCGGCCGGACTCGGTGATCGGCTGCGCCGGCCTGCTCAACGCCGCCCGCGCCGGCCGGGTCACCATCGCCAACGCCGTGGGCAACGGCGTGGCCGACGACAAGCTGCTCTACACCTGGGTGCCCGACCTGATCCGCTACTACCTGGCGGAGGAACCGCTGCTGGCCAACGCCGAGACCCACCGGCTCGACGAGCCCGACGTCGTGGAGTGGGTGCTGCAGGCGCTGGACCAGCTGGTGCTCAAGCCGGTGGACGGCTCGGGCGGCAAGGGCATCGTCATCGGCCCGCGCGCCGACGAGCGGACCCTGCAGGAGCTCGCGGTCAAGGTGCGGGCGCGGCCGCGCGACTGGATCGCCCAGAAGCCCATCGGTCTCTCGACCTGCCCGACCCTGATCGGAGGCCGGATCGCGCCGCGGCACGTCGACCTGCGGCCGTTCGCGATCAACGACGGCGACAAGGTGTGGGTGCTGCCGGGCGGGCTGACCCGCGTCGCGCTGCCCGAGGGGGAGCTGGTCGTCAACTCCAGCCAGGGCGGCGGCTCCAAGGACACCTGGGTGCTGAGCCCGCCCCGGCCCGCCGCCGAGCCCGGCGAGCCCGGGCCCGACCTCACCCGCATCGAGTTCACCACCGCCGACCTGGCCGAGGACCCGCCCGCGCCCGACCCCGGCCCGGCCGGCGACGTGCTGGTCGACCAGTCCCAGCAACAACAGCAACAGGGAGGGGCAGAGATGGCCGTCTCTGCCCCTCGGGAGGCGTCGTGCTGAGCCGGATCGCGGAGTCGCTGTTCTGGATCGGCCGCTACGTCGAGCGGGCCGACGACACCGCCCGCATCCTCGACGTGCACACCCAGCGGCTGGTCGAGGACCCGTGGATCGACGAGCGGCGGGCCTGCGCGAACCTGCTGTCGCTGATGGGGTCGCCGGTGCCCGACGACGAGGCCGACACCGAGCGGGTGCTGGCCACCCTCGCCTTCGAGCGGGGCAGCCCGAGCTCGATCGTCGGCGCCCTGTCCGCGGCCCGGGAGAACGCCCGCGGCGCCCGCGAGGTGCTCTCCGCCGAGATCTGGGAGTCGCTGAACGTCACGCACAACGCGCTGCCCCAGCAGCGGACGATGGCCCGCCGGTACGGCCCGCACTCGCTGTTCCGGTTCGTCCGGGAGCGCTCGGCGATGGTGTTCGGGCTGGCCGACTCGACGATGAGCCGCGACGAGAGCTGGCTGTTCCTCATCCTCGGCCGCTCGCTGGAGCGGGTGGACATGACGACCCGGATCATCTCCACGCGGGTGCTGGCCGGCGACGCCGCGCCGTCCTGGACGCTGGTGCTGCGCTCGACCGGCGCCTACGAGCCCTACCTGCGCACCTACCGCGGCGTGGTCGACTCCAGCCGCGCCTCGGAGTTCCTGCTGCTGGACCGGCTGTTCCCACGCTCGGTGTTCGCCGCGCTGGAGCAGGCCGAGGCGTGCCTGGCCGAGCTGGAGCGGGCACCGGTGCGCGACGCCACCCGGATCGGGGTCGCCGGCGAGGCGCACCGCATCGTCGGCCGGGCACGGACCATGCTCGAGTTCATGGGTACCCCCGAGCTGCTGGCCCAGCTGCCCGCGCGGCTGGAGGAGCTGCAGCGCACCTGCTCGGCGGCGAGCGCGGCGGTGACCAACCGGTTCTTCACCGAGCAGGCGCCGCAGGTGTGGGTCCCGGAGGGGGTGGCGTGAGCCAGGCGCAGAGCCAGACGTCCGGGCTGCAGGCGCAGGTGCAGCGGTCGGGCCCGCGCCCGCCGGGCGACCGGTGGCGCCTGCAGGTCGTGCACCGCACCCGCTTCCACTACGGCGGTCCGGTGCGCTCGTCCTACAACGAGGCGCGGCTGACCCCGGAGAACAGCACCCGGCAGACCACGCTGCGGTCGCGGGTGGAGATCGAGCCGGGCGCCACCGCCTTCGCCTACCGCGACTACTGGGGCGCCACGGTCACCGCCTTCGACCTGCACACCCCGCACACCGAGCTCGTGGTCACCGGCACCTCGATCGTCGAGGCCGGGCGCGAACCCACCGAGCACGAGCACGTCGGCTGGGCGCAGCTGCACGGTCGGGACGTGCGCGACCGGTTCGGCGAGCTGCTCGCCCCGACCGCGCTCACCGCCGTCGACGACGACGTCCTGGCCGAGGTGCGGACCGCCGTGGGCGACGTCGACCCGCACGCCACCGGAGCGGCGGTCTGCCGGCTGGTGCGGGAGCGCATGGAGTACCTGTCGGGCTCGACCAACGTGAAGACCAACGCCATGCAGGCCTGGCGCTCCGGCAAGGGCGTCTGCCAGGACATCTCGCACGTCACCGTCGGCCTCCTGCGCGCCCTCGGCCTGCCCGCCCGCTACGTCTCCGGCTACCTGCACCCCAAGCGCGAGGCCGGCGTCGGGCAGACCGTCACCGGGGAGAGTCACGCCTGGGTGGAGTGGTGGGACGGCGGCTGGTGCAGCTTCGACCCGACCAACGCCGTCGACGTCGGCCACCGGCACGTGACGCTGGGCCGCGGCCGGGACTACGGCGACGTCCCCCCGTTCAAGGGCATCTTCTCCGGCCCGGGCAGCGAGGGGCACACGGTCACCGTCGAGGTCACCCGCCTGGCCTAGCGACGGTTTTCGCGGGGACCGCCAGTGACGTCCGGCGCGTGTCCCGAGGCGGTCGACACCCGCTCCCGGCCCGGGCGGATACTGGGCGTCCCATGACCTCTCCCAGCAGCCGATGAGCGCGCCCGTCAACCTGGTCAACCTCGAGCGGGTGCACAAGGCGCACGGCACGACCGTGATCCTCGACGACGTCTCCCTGGGCGTCGCCGCGGGCGAGCGGATCGGCGTCGTCGGCCGCAACGGCGGCGGCAAGAGCACCCTCCTGTCGCTGCTCACCGGCACCGACGAACCCGACTCCGGACGCGTCACGCGCCGCGGCGACCTCGCCATGGGCGTGCTCGACCAGTCCGGCACGCTGCCCGCGGGGACGACGGTGCGCGACGTCGTCCTGCCGCCGTCGATGTTCGCCGCCGAGCACGAGTGGGCCGGTGACCCCGCCGTCCGCTCGGTGCTCACCGGCCTGGAGCTCGACCGGCTCGGCCTCGACGCCCCGGTCGCCCCGATGTCCGGCGGCGAGCGACGCCGCGTGGCGCTCGCCGCGCAGCTGATCCGGCCGCTGGACCTGCTCGTCCTCGACGAGCCCACCAACCACCTGGACGTCGAGGGCGTCGCCTGGCTGGCCGAGTACGTCAACCAGCGCGCCGGTGGCCTCGTGGTCGTCACCCACGACCGGTGGTTCCTCGACGAGGTCTGCACGACCACGTGGGAGGTCGCCGACGGGAACGTGCACGCCTACGACGGCGGCTACTCGGCGTACACCCTGGCCCGGGCGGAGCGGGCCCGGATCTCGGCGGTGACCGAGGAGCGCCGGATGAACCTGGTCCGCAAGGAGCTGGCCTGGCTGCGCCGCGGCCCGCCGGCCCGGACCAGCAAGCCGAAGTTCCGCATCGAGGCCGCCCAGGCGCTGATCGCCGACGAGCCGCCCGCCCGGGACTCGATGGCGCTCAAGGGCTTCGCCGCCCGCCGGCTCGGCAAGACCGTCTACGACGTGGCGGACGTCGACTACGCCGTCCCCACCGACGACGGACCGCGCACGCTGTTCAAGGACCTGACCTGGAACGTCGGCCCGGGCGACCGGATCGGCATCGTCGGGGTGAACGGCGCCGGGAAGACGTCGTTGCTCAAGTTGCTCGTGGGGGAGACGAAGCCGGACGCCGGGACCGTCGTCGTCGGCCAGACGGTCGCCGCGGCCTACCTCTCCCAGCACGTCACCGAGCTGCCCCCGCGGGCGCGGGTGCTCGAGGCGGTGCAGGACGTCGCGCGCATCGCGCGGATCGGCAACCAGGAGATCTCGGCGTCCACCCTCGCCGAGCGGTTCGGCTTCGCGGCCAACCGGCAGTGGACGCCGGTCGGTGACCTCTCCGGCGGCGAGCGGCGCCGCCTGCAGCTGCTGCGCCTGCTGATGGCCGAACCGAACGTGCTGGTGCTCGACGAGCCCACCAACGACCTCGACATCGACACCCTCACCGCGCTCGAGGACCTGCTCGACAGCTTCCCGGGCACGGTGCTCGTGGTCAGCCACGACCGGTACTTCGTCGACCGGGTGTGCGACAAGGTGGTCGCGCTGCTCGGTGACGGCTCGCTCGCCGAGCTGCCGGGCGGGGTCGACGAGTACCTCCGCCGGCGGGCCGCGGGCGGTGCGCCGCTGACCACGGCGGCCGGCGACGGCGGGACCCGTCCGGTCGGGTCGCCGTCGACCGCCGCCCCGGCGGTCTCGGCGGCCGAGGCGCGGGCGGCGAAGAAGGAGGCCAGCCGGCTCGAGCGGCGGATGCTCAAGCTGGACGCCGACGAGAAGAAGCTGCACGGGCAGCTCGCCGCGGCCGCGACCGACTACGCGAAGGCGGCCGCCCTGGACGCCGAGCTCAAGGCCGTGCACGCCGAGAAGGAGCAGGTCGAGAACGAGTGGCTTGCCGCCACGGAGATCGCCGAGGGCTGAGCCGCCGGCCCGTCCCGGAGCCGCGCTGGGGTCCGGTACCTGCTTCGCCGGTGCTCGTGCTCTGCCCACCGTGCTGGGCAGAGCACGAAGACGACCTCGTGCTCTGCCCACGGTGGTGGGCAGAGCACGAGCACCCGCGGAGAGGGTGTGCCGGTCAGGCGGCGGACCGCTCGGCGCGGCGGCGGGCGATCATCCGCAGGCCGACGACGACCGGCGGCACGGCGCCGACCAGCGCGAAGCCGGCGAAGGGCAGCGGCGAGAAGGCCATCGCCATCGACGCCGCGATGCTCGCCACGGCGGGCAGCAGCAGCCACCAGCCGGTCACCCCGGCGCGGGCCAGGCCGGTGAGCGCCACCAGCGGGCCGAGGATGCCCAACAGCGTCACGATGCCGACGACGGCCACCGCGAGATCGGCGGACACGCTGTCGAACAGGGACAGGGCGACCTCGGGGTCCAGCTCCCGGCCCACCGCGGCGGTCCAGTAGTCGTACAGGACGAAGCCGGCCACCGTGACCAGGCCGAGGGCGGCCATCAGCGCGCCGACGACGGTCGCGATCCGCCCGCGGCGGCCCCGCACCAGCGCGGGAGCGGCCAGCCAGGCCAGGCCGGCCAGCAGGTTGCCGTAGTGCAGCAGCACCGCCGAGAGCGTGGTCTGCCCCTCGTCCCGGGCCAGCGCGGCGATGTAGTCGGCGTTGGCCATCGAGTCCTGCGGCGGCGAGGTGGCCATGCCGGCCACGTACAGCAGCGAACCGGCGATCAGGGCACCGCCGGCGATCGGCAGCAGCAGCGACCCGGCGCTGCGCGGGGTCTCGGTCGTGACGGAGGGAGCAGGGGTGGTGCGGACGTCGGTGGTCATCGTTCCTCGTCAGGTCGGGGTGCGGCGCCTGGGTGCGGCGTCGCCGAGAAAACTAGGAACGGAACCCTCACCAGCGCTCCGCCGGGACGCACCGACCGGCCTCCGCCGTACGACGGAGTCCGACACGTCCGCGTTCGGCCGTGCGGGGGATCCCCCGGGGGGCGCGCGGCTCCTAGCGTGCTCCCTCGTGCCCCGCTGGTCGGTTCTCCCGCGCACCCGTCGTCTGCTCTGGCCGGCCGTGGGGACACTGCTGGCCGCGATGTCGGTGTTCGAGTGGCTCATCGACGACGTGACCCGCCAGGACTGGCTGTTCGTCGTGCCGGGCCTGCTGACCGGGGTGCTCCTGGCCGTCAGCCCGCAGTTGCCGGCCCTCGCCCCCGTGCTGGGCGTGCTCACCGTGGCCTTCAACGTCGCGGGCGGCGCACCCGGGCCGGGCGGCGCCCAGCTGATCGGCATGGGCCTGCTCGTCGGCCACGCCGTCTCGGTGCTGCCGCCCCGGCGCGGTGCCGTCGCCGCGGGCACGTCGATCGTCCTGGTGACCGGCTTCGCGGCCGCCTTCGCACCCAACGCCTGGGAGTCGGTCTTCTACGTGCTCGTGCTCGGTGCCGCCGCGGTCGTGGGGGCGCTGGTCGCGCAGTCCCGCCGCCGGGCGTCGGAGCTGCAGGTGCTCGCCGCCCGGCTGGCCGGGCAGCAGGAGACCATCGCCGCCGCGGCCGCCACCGCCGAGCGGGCCCGCATCGCCCGCGAGGTGCACGACTCGGTCGCGCACGCGGTGAGCGTCATGGTGCTGCAGATGGGTGGCCTGCGCCGGCTGCTGCCCGACCACCCCGAGGCGCAGGAGGTGCTGCGCGGCCTGGAGCGGCTCGGCCGGGACTCGGTCGACGAGATGCGCCGGGTCGTCGGCATCCTCCGCGAGCAGCCGGACGGCGAGCCGGCCCCGCTGCCGTCGCTGTCCCGCCTCGACGCCGTCCTGGGCGAGCTGCGGACCGGCGGCATGCCGATCGACCTCGTGGTCACCGGTGAGCCGGTGGAGCTGCCGCAGCTGGTCGACGTCTCCGTCGTCCGGGTGGTCCAGGAGGCGCTGTCCAACGTCGTCCGTCACGCGGGCGCCGCGGCCACCACCGTGACGGTGGACCACGCGCCCGACCGGGTCACCGTCACCGTCACCGACGACGGCCGGCCCCGGGTGGCGACGCCGCCGCCGTCCCCCGGCCGCGGCGGGCACGGGCAGCTGCACATGCGGGAGCGGGTGGCGGTCCGGGGCGGGCGGCTGGAGGTGGGGCCGGTCCGCGGCGGCGGGTACCGCGTGCGCGCCACGTTCCCACTCGCGGTGCCGGCCGTCCCGAGGGCCGGGGTCCCCGCGTGACGATCCGGGTGGTGCTGGTCGACGACCAGGCGATGGTGCGCACCGGGGCGCGCATGGTGCTCGCCGCCGAACCCGACATCGAGGTGATCGGCGAGGCGGCCGACGGAGCCTCCGGCGTGCGGGTCATCACGCAGACGCGGCCGGACGTCGTCCTGCTCGACGTCCGCATGCCGGGCATGGACGGCCTCGAGACCGCGCGCCGGCTGGCCGCCGCCGACCTGCCGACCCGCGTCATCGTGCTCACCACCTTCGACGAGGACGAGTACGTGGCCGCCGCCCTGCGCGCCGGGGTGAGCGGGTTCCTGCTCAAGGTCGCGCCGCCCGAGGACCTGGTGGCCGCGGTCCGCACCGTCGCCGCCGGGCACGGGCTGCTCGACCCCGCGGTGACGCTGCGCGTCATCGAGTCCTTCGCCGCGGCCCCCGCCCCCGACTCCGAGCGGGCCGGTGCGCTGGCCCAGCTCACCGATCGGGAGACCGACGTCCTCGCGCTGGTCGCCGCCGGGTTGTCCAACGCCGAGATCGCCGCCCGGCTCCACCTCGGCGAGGCGACGGTCAAGACGCACGTGAGCCGGCTGCTGCTGAAACTGGGTCTCCGGGACCGGGTGCAGGCGGTCGCCTTCGCCTACGAGAGCGGGCTGGTCACGCCCGGCAGGTAAAGTGGGCAGCACCGCCGGCCGTCGACGACCGACGTCTGTGGTCCCCGAGCCGCCCTCCGACTCCCGGGAGACCCGTGCTAGTTCTGCTCCTCCTCCACCTGCTGGCCGCCGTCCTGGCGCCGCTCCTCGTGCGGTGGTGGGGGAGGCAGGCGTTCCTGGCCCTCGCGCTGGTCCCGGCCGCCGGCTTCGCCTGGACCATGGCGCAGCTGGGCCGGGTGCTGGCCGGCGACGACGTCCGCGAGACCGTGCCGTGGATCCCCGCCCTCGACCTCGACGTCGCGCTGCGGCTCGACGCCCTCGCCCTCGCCTTCGCCGCGCTGGTCACCGGCGTCGGCGCCCTCGTCTTCGTCTACTGCGCGCGCTACTTCGGGCCGGACGACGAGGGCACCGGCCGCTTCGCCGGGAGCCTGACCGCCTTCGCCGGCTCCATGCTCGGCCTCGTCCTCGCCGACGACCTGCTGCTCCTCTACGTGTTCTGGGAGCTCACCACCGTCTTCTCCTTCCTGCTCATCGGCGGGTCCGGGCGGCGGCTGGCGGCGCGGCGGGCGGCGTCACAGGCGCTGATCCTCACCACCGCCGGCGGACTGGCCATGCTGGTCGGGCTCATCCTGATCGGGCAGGCCAGCGGCTCGTTCCTGCTCTCGGAGGTCGTCGCCGACCCGGGCAGCGGCACCGCGATGGTCGCCGGGACGGCGCTGGTGCTCGCCGGCGCGGTCACCAAGTCGGCGATGGTGCCGTTCCACTTCTGGCTGCCCGCGGCCATGGAGGCGCCGACCCCGGTCAGCGCCTACCTGCACGCCGCGGCGATGGTGAAGGCCGGCATCTACCTGGTCGCGCGGCTGGCGCCCGGCTTCGCCGACGTGCCCGGGTGGCGGCCGGTCGTGCTCGGGCTGGGCCTGGCGACGATGCTCGTCGGCGGGTACCGCTCGCTGCGCCAGAACGACCTCAAGCTGCTGCTGGCCTTCGGCACCGTCAGCCAGCTGGGCTTCCTGCTGGTGCTGGTCGGTGCCGGCAGCCGGGAGATGGCCGCCGCGGGCCTGGCCATGACCATCGCCCACGCGCTGTTCAAGTCGACGCTCTTCCTCACCGTCGGCATCGTGGACCACGCCACCGGCACGCGGGACCTGCGCAAGCTCTCCGGGCTGGGCCGGCGGCTGCCGGTGCTGGCCGTCATCGGGCTGCTGGCGGGGGCGTCGATGGCCGGGGTGCCCCCGCTGCTCGGCTTCGTCGGCAAGGAGGCCGCCTTCACCGCGCTGTGGGAGGGCGGGCTGGCCTCGCGCGGTGTGGCCGCGGTCGAGCTCACCGGCCTGGTGGTCGGTTCGGTGCTCACCGCCGCCTACACCTTCCGCTTCCTGTGGGGCGCCTTCGCCCGCAAGCCGGGGGTCGCCGAGAGCGAGGTCGCCCACCCGCCCGGCGCGCTGTTCCTTGCCGGGCCCGCCGTCCTCGCCGGAGCGGGGCTGGTCGCCGGGCCGGCCAGCCCGCTGCTCGAGCCCCTGGTCGGTGCGTACGCCGAGGCGCTGCCGCTGCTGGCCCCCGAGTACGAGGAGCTGGCGCTCTGGCACGGCCTGCAGCCCGCCCTCGCGCTGACGGCGGTCACACTTGCCGGCGGTGCCGCGCTGTTCGCCGCCCGCACCCCGCTGAACCGGCTGCAGCGCCGGCTGGCCGTCGGGGCGTCGGCCGACGAGGGGTACTGGAACGTCATCCAGGGCCTCGACCGGCTCTCGGTGCTGGTCACCGGCACCACCCAGCGCGGCTCGCTCCCGGCCTACCTCGGCACGATCCTGGTCGCGGTGCTCGCGCTGCCGGGCACGATCCTGCTCACCCGGGCACCGTGGCCGGGCGAGTGGCGGGCGTGGGACACCCCGGTGCAGGCGATGGTCGGCGTGGTCGTCATCACCGCCGCGCTGCTCGCGCTGCGCATCCGGCAGCGGCTCTCGGCGGTGCTCGTCGTCGGGGTGACCGGGTACGGGACCGCCGTCCTCTTCGCCCTGCAGGGTGCGCCGGACCTCGCGCTCACCCAGTTCCTCGTCGAGACGCTCACCCTCGTCGTCTTCGTCCTCGTGCTGCGCAAGCTGCCCAAGGACATCACCGAGCGGCACCTGCCCCGCGAGCGCGCCGTCCGCGGCGTGATCGCCGTGGCGGTCGGGGCGTTCATGGCCGCCGTCGGTGCCGTGGCGCTGGCCGTCCGGACCGCGACCCCGGTGTCGGCCGACTACCCCGAGCAGGCGTTCGCCTTCGGCGGGGGCAAGAACATCGTCAACGTGATCCTGGTCGACATCCGGGCCTGGGACACCATGGGCGAGATCTCGCTGCTGGTCGTCGCCGCGACCGGCGTGGCCAGCCTGGTCTTCCTGCGCGGTCGCACCGGCAGTGTGGAGCGGGCGGACCCCTCCGAGCGGTCCCGGGCCGGCGGCCCACGGGCCGCCCGGGCGCCGCGGAACCGGTGGCTGGCCGCGACCGGCACCCTCGACCCGGCCCGTCGCTCGGTGGTGCTCGAGGTGATCACCCGGATCCTGTTCCACACGATCACGGTCTTCTCCGTCTACCTGCTGTTCTCCGGGCACAACGAGCCCGGCGGCGGGTTCGCCGGCGGGCTGGTCGCCGGGCTCGCCCTCGTGCTGCGCTACCTCGCCGGTGGGCGCTACGAGCTGGGTGAGGCCGCCCCGGTCGCGCCCGGCCTGCTGCTCGGCGCCGGGCTGTTGTTCGCCGGCGGCACCGGCGCGGCCGGCCTGCTGCTGGGGGGCGAGGTGCTGCAGACGGCGATCCTCGAGATCGACGTCCCGGTGCTCGGCCACATCAAGCTGGTGACGTCCCTGTTCTTCGACATGGGGGTCTACCTCATCGTCGTCGGCCTGGTCCTCGACGTGCTGCGCAGCCTCGGCGCCGAGCTGGACCGCCAGGAGGACGAGGAGGACCCGATCGAGCTCACACCCGGGGAGGTGGTGGTCCGATGACCCCGACGATCGTGCTGCCGGTGATCATCGGCGGCCTCTACGCGGCGGGGGTGTACCTGCTGCTCGACCGCAGCCTCACCCGCGTCCTGCTGGGCTTCCTGCTCCTGGGCAACGCCACGAACCTGCTGGTGCTGTCGGCCGGGGGCCCGGCCGGGCTGGCGCCGATCCTGGGCTATTCCGAGCCGGAGGAGATGAACGACCCGCTCCCGCAGGCGCTCATCCTCACCGCGATCGTGATCACCTTCGGCGTCTCGGCGTTCGTGCTGGCGATGATCCACCGCTCCTGGCGGCTGGTGCACCAGGAGGTCGTCGGCACCGACGAGGAGGACCGCCGGGTCGCCGCCCGCTCGGCCACCGACGCCGACGAGCTGGACCCCGACGAGCTGTCCCCCGACGACCGCATCGCCGGGCACGCCGACAGCCTGCACGGCCCCGACGCGGACGAGCTGCCCGCCGACGACGTCGACCTGCCGGCCGGGACGGGGGCCCGGTGAGCCGCGTCCTCGTCCCGCTGCCGGTCCTGCTGCCCCTGCTCGGGGCGGCCGGCGCCCTGCTCATCTCCGGGCACCCCCGGTTCCAGCGGGCCCTGAGCCTCGCCGTCCTGACGTCGGTGCTGGTCGTCTCCGTGGTGCTGCTGCTCATGGCCGACGCCGACGGCGCGAACGCGATCTCGGTCGGTGACTGGCCCGTCCCCCTGGGCATCGTGCTCGTCGTCGACCGGCTGTCGGCGCTGATGCTCGTCGTCGCCTCGACCGTGGCCCTCGGCGTCCTCGTCTTCGCCGTCGGCCAGGGCTCGGCCGACGGATCGGAGCAGACGCCGCTGTCGATCTTCCACCCGACGTTCCTCGTGCTGGTGGCCGGCGTGAGCAACGCCTTCCTCGCCGGGGACCTGTTCAACCTCTACGTCGGCTTCGAGATCCTGCTCGTGGCCTCCTACGTGCTGCTCACCCTGGGCGGCACGGCGCCCCGCATCCGCGGCGGCATCACCTACGTCATCGTCAGCCTGACCAGCTCGCTGATCTTCCTGGCCGCCATCGGGCTGGTGTACGCCGCGACCGGCACGGTCAACATGGCCGACCTCGCGATCAAGCTCGCCGAGCTGCCCGAGGGCACCCAGGTGCTGCTGCAGTCGATGCTGCTCATCGCGTTCGGCATCAAGGCGGCGGTCTTCCCGCTGTCGGCCTGGCTGCCCGACAGCTACCCGACCGCCCCGGCGCCGGTCACCGCGGTCTTCGCCGGCCTGCTCACCAAGGTCGGCGTCTACGCGATCATCCGCACCCAGACGCTGCTGTTCCCGAACGGAGCGCTCGACGACCTGCTCATGTGGGCAGCGTTGGCCACGATGCTCATCGGCATCCTCGGCGCGGTCGCGCAGACCGACCTGCGGCGGCTGCTGTCGTTCACCCTGGTCAGCCACATCGGCTACATGGTCTTCGGCATCGCCCTGGGGACGGCGGGCGGGCTGGCCGGCGCGGTGTTCTACGTCGCCCACCACATCGCCATCCAGACCACGCTGTTCCTCGTGGCCGGGCTGGTCGAGCGGCAGGGCGGCACCACCTCGGTGGACAAGCTGGGCGGCCTGGCCCGGCGCTCGCCGCTGCTGGCCGTCCTGTTCTTCGTGCCGGCGATGAACCTGGCCGGCATCCCGCCGCTGTCGGGGTTCATCGGCAAGCTCGGGCTGCTCCAGGCCGGGGTCGCCGAGGGCAGCGCGATGGCGCTGGTGCTGGTCGCGGGTGGTGTGGTCACCAGCCTGCTCACCCTGCTGGCCATCGCCCGCGTCTGGACCCGCGCCTTCTGGCGGTCCCCGACGCAGGCCCCGGCCGACGACACCGCCGCCGCGGCCGCGGCCGACGCCGGCTCGGGCAACGGGCGCACCCCGGACGGCGGCCCGTCGCCCGACGGCGAGGGGCCGCGGACCGCCTTCCAGGACGCCTGGCGCCGGCACACCCGCGTGGCGACCGCCGCCGAGCCCGACCTCCCGCCCGCGGCGTCCAGCACCCGGGCGCTGCGGCCGCTGCCGTCGACGATGGTGGCCGCGACGGCGGCGCTGGTCGCGCTCACCGTGGCGCTCACCGGGCTGGCCGGCCCGCTCTACGGCATCGCCGACCGGGCCGCGGCGGACCTGGTCGACCGCACTCCCTACATCTCCGCCGTGTTCGGACCGGAGGGACCGTGAGCGTCGAACCGGCCGCCACCCGGCTGCGGCACCAGGTGCCGCTGGTCGTCTGGCTGGTGCTCGTCTGGATCCTGCTGTGGGGCACCTGGTCCTGGGCGAACGTGCTCAGCGGCCTGCTCGTGGCCCTGGTCGTGCTGGTCGTGCTGCCGCTGCCGCACGTGGTCGGGGGCGTCCGGGTGCGCCCGGTGCCGCTGCTGGCCTTCCTCGGCCACTTCGTCGTCGACCTGGTCGTGTCGGGCGCGCAGGTCGCCTGGCTGGCGCTGCGGCCGGCCCGTGACGGCGGATCGGCGATCGTGCGGGTGCAGCTGCGGGCCGACTCCGACCTGCTGCTGACGATGGTCGCCGAGGCGACCTCGCTGGTCCCCGGGTCCCTGGTGCTCGACCTCGACCGGGAGGAGCAGCTGATCACCGTGCACCTGCTGCACGTGCGCGACCGGGCGGCCGTCGAGCGGGAGCGGGCCCACGTGCTGCGCACCGAGGAGCGGCTGGTCCGCGCGTTCGGGGCCGCCGCGGACGTCGAGGCGCTGGAGTCCGCCGAGCGCCGGACGACCGGGGAGCGGGTGCCGTGACCGTCGTCGCCTACGTGCTCTACGCGTTCATCGGCGGCGGCGCGCTGCTCGCCCTGGTGCGGCTGGCGCGCGGCCCGTCCCTGCTGGACCGGGTCGTCGCGACCGACACGCTGCTGGTGATCATCGCCGCGGGGCTGGCCGTGTACGCCGCGCTCGAGCGGGACCCGACGGTGGTGCCGGTGCTGGTCGTCGTCTCGCTGCTGGCGTTCGTCGGCTCGGTGTCGATCGCCCGCTACGTCGGCGGGATGCTGGTGCGGACCGGCACGGACGCCGGCCGGGACGCCGGCCTGCCGGTCGCCGCCGAGGAGAGGGAGGCCGGCGCGTGACCGCCGTCGCGGACGTCGTGGCGATCGGCTGCCTGCTGGCCGGCGCGTTCCTCTGCCTGACCGCGGGGCTGGGCCTGGTGCGCTTCCCCGACGTCCTGTCGCGGATGCACGCCGGCACCAAGCCGCAGGTGCTCGGCGTGCTGCTCATCATGGTGGGCGGCGCGATCCGGCTCAGCAGCTGGTCGGCCGCCTGGATGCTCCTGCTGGTCGCCGCCTTCCAGCTGCTCACCGCGCCCGTGAGCGCGCACATGATCAGCCGGGTGGCCTACCGCCGCCGGCACGTCCGCCGGGACCTGCTGCTCGTCGACGAGCTCGCCGACGGCCGGTACCAGGACGCGGTCTACAAGGGCGACGAGCCCGGGGACGCCCCGCCCGAGGACGCGGCCCCGTCCCGAGGCTCACCCCGAGCTCGCGAGGGGTGAGCCTCGGGACAGGGCCCTTCGTCAGCTCAGCTGGCCGAGCCAGAACGGCAGCCCCTGGTCGTCGCGGCAGTACGCCGACGAGCCGTAGGACTCCTGCTCGATCTCCCCGGCCTGCCCGCCGGCGGTCTGCACCGCGGCCACGGCGACCTCGATGTCGTCGACGGCGTACATCGGCACGGCGCCGAGGTCCTGGGTCTGCCCGCCGTGCAGCCCGACCATCGGGGTCTGCCCCTGCGCCTCCCAGCCGTCGTCCACCTTGCCCGGGCTCATCGACCAGCCGAGGACCGCCTCGTAGAAGTCGCGGGCGCGGGCGCCGTCGGGCACCCGGACGGTCAGGTAGACCGCGTCGCCGGGGCGCACCGGCGGCCGGGACGTCGACGGCGACGCGCCGGGCGCCTGCAGCATCCAGCGGTGCCCGAACGGGTCGACGACGACGCCGATGCGCCCGTACGGGGCGTCGTCCGGCTCGCGTTCGACGGTCCCGCCGGCCGCGGCCGCCCGGGCGACGGCGCTGTCCACGTCGGGCACGGTCAGGTGCAGGGAGACGCTCACCCGGCCGCTCTCCGGCCCGCCCAGCCCCAGCTCCGGGTACTCGTCGGCCAGGTACAGGGTCGCCCCGCCGACGTCGAGCTCGGCGTGGCCGATGCGGTCGTCGTCGGAGACGTACGGCTCGCCCACGACGCGGGCACCGAGCGCGTCGGCGTACCAGGACATCGCCGCGCGCGCGTCACGGACGGCGAGGTAGGGGATCAGCTGCGACATCGCGGGCCCTCCGGCGGTTGGTCCTTCTCCTACCGCTGGGCCCGGTTCACCGCCGAGACGACCGCGCGCAGCGACGCGCTGACGATGTTCGGGTCGATGCCCACGCCCCACAGCACCCGGTCGCCGACGGCGCACTCGACGTAGGCCGCGGCCCGCGCGTCGCCGCCGGAGGACATCGCGTGCTCGGCGTAGTCCAGCACGCGGACGTCGACGTCGACGGACTTCAGCGCGTCGACGAACGCCGCGATCGGGCCGTTGCCGCGACCGTGGATCGTCGTCGGGACGCCGTTGTCGACCAGCTCGACGACCATCTCGTCCAGCTGCTCGCCGTGCGCGGTGTGCCGGTGGCCGGCCAGCGAGAAGCGGCCCCACGGCGCGTGGGGGTCGGGCAGGTACTCGCTGGAGAAGGCCGCCCACATCTGCTGGGCGGTCACCTCGCCGCCCTCGTTGTCGGTGTGCCGCTGGATCACCGCGCTGAACTCGATCTGCAGCCGGCGGGGCAGGTCCAGGTGGTTCTCGGTCTTCATGATGTAGGCGACGCCGCCCTTGCCGGACTGGCTGTTCACCCGGATCACGGCCTCGTAGCTGCGGCCGACGTCCTTGGGGTCGATCGGCAGGTACGGCACGGCCCACGGCATGTCATCGACCCGCTTGCCGGCGGCCTCGGCGTCGGCGGCGAGGGCCTTGAAGCCCTTGTTGATCGCGTCCTGGTGCGAGCCGGAGAAGGCCGTGTAGACCAGGTCGCCGCCGTAGGGGTGCCGCTCGTGGACGCCCAGCTGGTTGCAGTACTCGACGGTGCGCCGGATCTCGTCGATGTCGGAGAAGTCGATCTGCGGGTCGATGCCCTGGCTGAACAGGTTCAGCCCCAGGGTGACCAGGTCGACGTTGCCGGTCCGCTCGCCGTTGCCGAACAGGCAGCCCTCGATGCGGTCGGCGCCGGCGCGGTAGCCCAGCTCGGCGGCGGCGACGGCGGTGCCGCGGTCGTTGTGCGGGTGCAGGGACAGGACGACGGCGTCGCGCCGGCCCAGGTTCCGGTGCATCCACTCGATCTGGTCGGCGTAGACGGTCGGCTCGGCCATCTCGACGGTGGCCGGCAGGTTGATGATCGTCGGCCGGTCGGGGGTGGGCTCCCAGACGTCGGTGACCGCGTTGCAGACCTCGACGGCGAAGTCCAGCTCGGTGCCGGTGAACGACTCGGGGGAGTACTGGTAGGAGATGTCGGTGTCGGGCATCTGCTCGGCCAGCTTGCGCACGATCTGTGCGCCGTGGACGGCGATGTCGACGATGCCGGCGCGGTCGGAGTCGAACACCACCCGCCGCTGCAGCGTGGACGTCGAGTTGTAGAGGTGGACGATGGCCTGCTTCGCGCCGCGCACCGACTCGAAGGTCCGCTCGATCAGCTCGTCACGGGCCTGGGTGAGCACCTGGATGGTGACGTCGTCGGGTACCAGGTCGTCCTCGATCAGCTGGCGGACGAAGTCGAAGTCCGTCTGGCTGGCCGCCGGGAAGCCGACCTCGATCTCCTTGTAGCCCATCCGGACCAGCAGCTCGAACATGCGCCGCTTGCGGTCGGGCGTCATGGGGTCGATCAGCGCCTGGTTGCCGTCCCGCAGGTCGACGGCGCACCAGCGCGGGGCGACCGTGGTGACGGTCTCCGGCCAGGTGCGGTCGGGCAGCACGATCGGCGCGAAGGGGGCGTACCGGTGGATCGGCATGCCCGAGGGCCGCTGGGGGTTGCGGACGTGCGGGTGGTTCTCGCTCATGTTCCTGCTCACGGGGTCGCTCCTCTGGCGCGGGCTGGACTCAGCTCCGGTGGGGCGGTCAGCAGTGCGCCGGGAACGCGCGGACTCCGCGGCGAGGGGGCCGACCTAGGAGAGGGCCTCGCCGCGGCGGGTAAGCAGGAGGCTGCCGCGCACGCCCCCCACGGTAGCAGCGGCTCAGCCCAGGTCGCAGCCACACGGGCAGTCCGGCGCGTGCACGGGCCGACCGGAGCCGTCGTCGAGCTCGTCGCAGCGGGGTGGGCAGTCGCAGCGGAAGCCGTCGTCGATGCTGCTCAGCTCTCCGGCGAGGAACCTCCTCTGCCGCTCCGCCGTCCGGGCGCGCCACTGCTCCAGCCGCCGCGCCTCGGCCCGCTGCTCGGGCGCGTCGCCGGGCTGCGGGAGCTGGTGGTCGGCGGGCGTGCCCCGCACCCGGCAGGTGGCGTCGCGGCGCCGGCGGTCCCGGTCGAAGGTGTACCAGACCCGGTCCCGGCTGTAGCGGTGCTCGTCGTGCCACCAGCCCTCGTCGGAGTAGCGGGTGTCCAGGTGGGCGGGGAAGCGCCGGTCGCCCATGTCCCGGACGGCGTCGGGGTCCATCGCCGGCACCTCCGCGCCGGTGCCGTCCACGAGGGTCAGGCGCAGCCCCGCCAGCTCGGCGGCGCGGGCCACCGCGCGGGCGTCGAGCCCGGACCGTCCGCTCTCCGCGGCGGCGACCGCGGACTTCGAGATCCCGAGGTGCCCGGCGAGCTCCCGCTGCGACAGGTCGGCGATCCGGCGGATCCGCCGGAGCACACCGCCGAGGTCGCTGTCGGTCACCCGGCGAGCGTCGCCGCCTCCCGCCGGCGTCGGGGCCGACCACCCGTACCTGGGGATGCTCGTGCTCTGCCCACAGGGCTGGGCAGAGCACGAGCGCCCGTGGAGGTGTACTGGGGGGCTCGCCTTCGTGCTCTGCCCACGAGGGTGGGCAGAGCACGAGCGTCCGTGGAGGGACTGCCGGCGCGGAGCTCGCGGGCCTGCGGTCAGGTCACCAGCTCTTCGCCAGGCGCATCCGCCACGGGCGCCCGTCGGGGTCGTCGAAGAAGCGGTAGACCGGGGTGGCCCACAGCCGGGCGGGCAGCGACAGCCGCTCGGTCCGGTGCGGCCGCAGCCGACCGGGGGGCCGCGGCCCGCGGCGACCGCCGGCGTGCCACCCCTCCAGCGCCTCGGCGCTCGCCTCGAGCGCGGCGACGAACGCGTCCGGGTCGATCAGGTCGGCGTCCTCGCTGCCGTCGGCGGCGCGGTCGAGGTGTTCGCGGGCCAGTTCCAGCCGCAGGTCCCGGGCGAACACCCGCGCGCCGTCCCCGGTGCCGGCCGGGTCACGGGGCTCCCGGGGGTCCCGGGTGGTGTCGAGGACGGCGGAGGACAGCTCGCTGTCGTGCGTCCACGAGCGGCGGTTGAAGTTGTCGCTGCCGACGCTGCCCCAGACGTCGTCGACCACGCAGACCTTGGCGTGCACGTAGACCGGCGTCCCCTCGTGGTTCTCCACGTCGAAGACGTGCACCCGGTCCCGGCCGGCGACCCGGCACATCTCCAGCGCCTGCCACCGGCCGACGTACTGCGACCGCTGGGCCACCGCACCGTCCTGGTCGGGCACCCGGGGGACGACGACCACCAGGTGCAGCCCCTCGTGCTCGGCCAGCGCCTGGGCGAACATCCGCGCGACGTCGGCCGACCACATGTACTGGTCCTCGAGGTAGACCAGCCGGCGGGCCCGCTTGATCGCCTTGGAGTAGCCCCGGGCCACCGAGCGCTCGCCGCGCGGCGCGAAGTCGTACGGCGGACGGATCGCCGGGTAGGTGCGCAGGTTCTGCACGTAGACGGGGCCGCACTCGGGCGGCGGGGGCAGCTGGTCCGGCAGCGGGTCGGCGTGCAGCCGGGTGTGGTGCAGCTTGTCGTGGATCCAGGCGAGCGGGTGGTCGGTGTCCGGGCTGTTCGGGTCGTTCCAGCGCTCCCGGAACACCGTGTCCAGCACACCCACCGTCGGTCCGCGCAGCATCAGCTGGACGTCGTGCCACGGCGGGCGCGGGCCGTAGGCCGCCGCCATCGGCAGCGCCTGCGGGTCGCCGGCGTGGGTGGAGTCGTCCCGGCGGCCGTGGCACAGGTCGATGCCGCCGACGAAGGCGACGTCGCGCGTGGCGTCCTGGTCGTGCCGCAGGACGACGAACTTCTGGTGGTGGCTGCCCATGCGGCGCACCCGCTGGTCGAGGATCACCTCGCCCCCGCCGTGCTCGATCTCGTCGTCGAGGGCGCGGTTCTCCTCCTTGCTGAACGACACCCGGTCCATGTGTGACCGCCAGACGAGCCCGCGCACGCACACTCCCCGGCTCACGGCCGCGGTGAACAGCTCGGCGACGGTGGGCCCGCCGGGGCGCAGCTGCTCGTCCGGATCGCCCCGCCAGTCGGTGAAGAAGAGGTGGTCGCCCTCGTCGAGGCCCTGCACCGCCTCGACCAGTCGGTCGAAGTACGTGGCGCCGTGCACCAGTGGCTCGGCGAGGTTGCCCGCCGTCCACGCGGGCAGCGACGTCGCGGGGTTGCCACGCTCCTCGGCGGTCAGCAGCCAGCGCTCGGGATCGTCCACTCCGTGATCACAGCGTCCCGTCCGGGGGGACGCAACCACGGTCGGCGCGGGACGTCGGTAGCCTGTGGACCCGTGGCCCTCGTCGTCCAGAAGTACGGCGGCTCCTCCGTCGCCTCCGCCGCGCACATCAAGCGCGTCGCCGAGCGCATCGTCGCGGCCAAGAAGGACGGCAACGACGTCGTCGTCGTGGTCTCCGCGATGGGTGACACGACCGACGAGCTGCTCGACCTGGCCGGCCAGATCACCGACGACCCGGCCGGCCGCGAGCTCGACATGCTGCTCACCGCCGGCGAGCGCATCTCCATGGCGCTGCTGGCCATCGCCATCAACACGCACGGCTACGAGGCGCGGTCGTTCACCGGCTCACAGGCCGGGGTGATCACCACCTCCAGCCACGGCAAGGCGCGGATCATCGACGTCACGCCCGGCCGGCTGCGCGACGCCCTCGACGAGGGCGCGGTCGTCATCGTGGCCGGGTTCCAGGGCGTCAGCCAGGACACCAAGGACGTCACGACGCTCGGCCGCGGCGGGTCCGACACCACCGCCGTCGCGGTCGCCGCCGCGCTGCGCGCCGACGTCTGCGAGATCTACACCGACGTCGACGGCGTGTTCACCGCTGACCCGCGGATCGTGCCCAACGCCCGGCGGCTGGACACGGTGACGTACGAGGAGATGCTCGAGCTCGCCGCCTCGGGGGCGAAGGTGCTCATGCTCCGCTGCGTCGAGTACGCCCGCCGCTACGGCATCCCGGTGCACGTCCGCAGCTCCTACTCCCAGCTCCCCGGCACGATCGTGACCGGCTCGATGGAGGACCTCACGGTGGAACAGGCCATCATCACCGGCGTCGCGCACGACCGCTCCGAGGGGAAGATCACCGTCTTCGGGGTGCCGGACCGGCCGGGCGAGGCCGCGCAGCTCTTCCGGGTCCTCGCCGACGCCGAGATCAACATCGACATGATCGTGCAGAACGTGTCGGCCGAGGCGAGCAAGCTGGCCGACATCTCCTTCACCCTCCCCAAGAGCGACGGCCCCGCCGCGATCTCGGCGCTGGAGAAGGTCAAGCACACCGTCGGATACACCGACGTGCGGTTCGACCAGCACATCGGCAAGGTGTCGCTGGTGGGCGCGGGCATGCGCTCGCACCCGGGCGTCTCGGCGCGCTTCTTCGGCGCGCTGGCCGACGCCGGCGTCAACCTCGAGCTGATCAGCACCTCGGAGATCCGCATCTCCGTGGTGTGCCGCGACACCGACGTGGACGTCGCCGTCCGTGCGGTGCACGACGCCTTCGACCTCGGCACCGACGAGGAGCAGGCGGTCGTCTACGGAGGGACCGGACGATGAGCCTCTTCCCGAAGGACGGGCTCCGGGTCGGCGTCGTCGGCGCCACCGGCCAGGTCGGCGGCGTCATGCGCCAGATCCTCGCCGACCGGGGCTTCCCGATCGCCGAGCTGCGGTTCTTCGCCTCGGCCCGCTCGGCCGGCAGCACCCTGCCCTGGGGCAGCGGCGAGATCACCGTCGAGGACGCCGCGACCGCCGACCCCACCGGGCTGGACGTCGCGCTGTTCTCCGCCGGCGCGACCACCTCGCGGGTGCAGGCGCCGCGGTTCGCCGAGGCCGGCGTCATGGTGATCGACAACAGCTCGGCGTGGCGGCGCGATCCCGACGTCCCGCTGATCGTCGCCGAGGTCAACCCGCACGCCCTGGGCGAGATGCGCAAGGGCATCATCGCCAACCCGAACTGCACGACCATGGCCGCGATGCCGGTGCTCGCCCCGCTGCACGCCGAGGCCCAGCTCGTCCGCCTGGTCGCCAGTACCTACCAGGCGGTGTCCGGCAGCGGCCTGGCCGGCGTCGAGGAGCTCGACACCCAGGTCAAGGCGGTCGCGGACAAGGCCGCGGAGCTCACCCACGACGGGACGGCGGTCACCTTCCCCGAGCCGGTGAAGTACGTGAAGCCGATCGCGTTCAACGTGCTGCCGATGGCCGGCTCGCTGGTCGACGACGGCAGCAACGAGACCGACGAGGAGCAGAAGCTCCGCAACGAGAGCCGCAAGATCCTCGGCATCCCCGACCTGCGGGTGTCGGGCACCTGCGTCCGTGTCCCGGTCTTCACCGGGCACTCGCTGTCGCTCAACGTCGAGTTCGCCCGGCCGCTGTCGGTCGAGCGGGCCACCGAGCTGCTGACCGGCGCGCCCGGGGTCGAGCTCACCGCCGTCCCGAACCCGCAGCAGGCCGCCGGGCAGGACCCGAGCTATGTCGGGCGCATCCGGCAGGACCCGGGTGTCGACGACGGCCGCGGGCTGGCGCTGTTCGTCAGCAACGACAACCTGCGCAAGGGCGCCGCGCTCAACACCGTCCAGATCGCCGAACTGATCGCCGCCTCCCGCTGACCCTCGGGGGCAGAAATGGCCATTTCTGCCCCCGAGGGGTCAGGGGTGGACGTGGCGGAGGGCGAAGGACAGCGCGACCTCGACCTGGCGGATGGTCTCCTCGATGACCAGCGAGCCGTGGCCGGCGTCGAACCGGTACACCTCGTGCCGCTTGCCGAGCCGCTCCAGCTCGCCCAGGTAGTTGTCGATCTGCCGGATGGGGCAGCGCGGGTCGTTGGCCCCCGCCACCACGAGCACCGGGGCGGAGACGGCGTCGACGTAGGTGATCGGCGAGGAGCGCACGTACACGTCGCGCACCTCCTCGGGTGACCCGCCGAACAGCGCGCGGTCGTAGGCCCGCAGGCCCTCCATCTCGTCCTCGTAGGCGGCCAGGTAGTCCGCGACCGGCACCTCGGCGATCCCGGCGGCCCAGCGCTCGGGCTGGGTGCCGAGGCCCAGCAGGGTGAGGAAGCCGCCCCACGAGCCGCCGGTGAGCAGCGCGCGGCGCGGGTCCACGACCCCCTCGTCGACCAGGGCGTCGTAGACCGCCGCGACGTCCTCCAGCTCGGTCAGCCCCGGCCGGCCGGTCAGCGCGTCCCGCCAGGCGCTGCCGTAGCCGGTGGAGCCCCGGTAGTTGACGTGCACGACCGCGTAGCCGGCGTCCACGTAGGCCGCGCGGCGGGCGCGGTAGGAGTCGTCGTCGGCGGACTCCGGCCCGCCGTGCACCAGGAACGCCGTCGCGTACGGGGCGGGACCGGCCGGGCGCACCAGCAGCGCGTGCACCTCCCCGCCCGGGCCGGGCACCCAGCGGTCCTCCACCGGGTAGGCCGCCGGCGGCTCCTCGCCGGGGGCGGCCAGCACGACCGGTCCGTCGGCCCGGCGGATCACCGGCGGGAGCTCGGCGTTGGACCAGGCCAGCTCGACGGTGCCGTCGGGGCGGGCGGTGGCCCCGCGGACGACGCCGCGCGGGGTGTCCAGCGCCTCCAGCGTCCCGGTGGCCAGGTCGTAGCGGTACAGCTCGCTGCGCGCGGCGTGGTCGTGCCCGACCAGCAGTGCCGAGCCGTCGGGGTACCAGCCGGCGGTCACGTCGCCGGGGAGGTCCAGGACGAGCTCGGTCTCGGTGTCGGTGCCGACGTCCCAGACCAGCAGCTCCTCCCGCCCGCGCCGCTCGTGGCCGACCAGCAGCCGCCGGTCGCCGGGGAGCGGGGCGAACTCCAGCGCGTGCAGCCCGCGGCCCTCGCCGTCCCACTTCTCGGCGACGATCGTGTCGTCGTCGGTCCGCAGCACGCGCAGCGCCGGGTAGCGCGGGTCGCCGTGCTCGGAGTGCGAGATGACCAGCAGGTCCTCGTCGTGGGTGAGCGCGTCGACCGACGCCGGGTCCTCGTGCCGGTAGACGACCCGCGCGGTGCCGCCCACAGGGGCCAGCCACAGCTCGGAGCCGTCGTCGGTGGAGCGGCCGACGGCGACCACCCGGGTGCCGACCTCCAGCCCCGCCGGGTAGGCCGGCCCGACCTCCGGCAGGGCGACGCGGTCCTCGCCGCCGGTGAACGGCTGCACCATCCAGATGCCGAACTCGTCGCCGTCGGTGTCGGCGAACCACCAGATGGTCTCGCCGTCCGGGCTGATCGTGGCGATCAGCGTGCCGTTGGCCCGGTCGGTGACCTGCCGGTGGACGTCGGTGGTGCGGTCCCAGGCGTACTGCTCGACGACGCCGCTGACGTCTGAGGAGTACAGGCAGCGGTGCGGCGCCTCCAGCGCCCAGTCGGGCAGGCTCACCCGCGGCGCCCGGAACCGGGCCTGCCAGCGGGCGGTCACCTCGGCCGGCAGCGCGGCCGCGTAGGGCGTCGGCGTGGCCGGGGTGATGACGCTGGCGTGGGGGGACCGCGTGGCGGCGGGCTCGGCAGTCAACGGGCTCCTCGCTGTCGCTCGTCGCCGCGTTCCTGCGGCGGTGCTCTGTCCACGGGCGTGCTCGGGTGCGCGCCCGCCTGCTCATCTTCCCCCGGTGCCCGCGCCCACCTGCGGAGAGCCCCCGGGGTGCACGACCGTGGCGTCCCGGACGTCGCCGATCAGCCGCTCCAGGACGTCCTCGAGCGCGACCACGCCGACGGTGACGCCGTCCCGGACGACCCGGCCCAGGTGCGCGCCCTGCACGCGCATCTCCGCGAGCACCTCCGGCAGCGCGGCGTCCGGCGCGAGCCGGACCAGCGGGGTGACGCGGTCGTCGGGGATGGGCCGGTCGCGGTCGGCCCCGGCCAGCCCGAGGACGTCCTTCACGTGCACGAAGCCGGCCGGCGCGTCGTCCTCGCCGCGCACCGGGTAGCGGCTGAAGCCGTGCTCGGCGACGACGGCCTCGAGTTCCCGCGGCGTCGTCGACCGGGGCACGGTGACCACGCGCTCGATCGGCAGGAGCACGGAGTCGATGTCGTGCTGCTCGAAGGTGAGGGCGCCGGCGGCCAGCTCGCTGACCTCGCTGCCGAGCCGGCCCTCGCGCAGGGACTGGGTGATCATCGAGCGGATCTCGGCCTCGTCGAAGCTGGCGGCGACCTCGTCGGTCGGCTGCACGCCGAACAGCCGCACGAAGCCGTTGGCGACGGTGTTGAAGAGCCAGATGACCGGCTTGAGCAGCCGGGCGAAGGTGGCCAGGGGTGGCCCCAGCACCAGCGCGGCGCGGTCGGGGCCGGCGATGGTGACGTTCTTGGGTACCATCTCGCCGAGCACCATGTGCAGCACGGTCACGATCGCCAGGGCGATGACCAGCGCGATCGGGTGCAGCAACCCCTCGGGGACGCCGAGGGCCGCCATCGGCCGCTCGATGAGGTGGGCGACCGCCGGCTCGCCCACCGCGCCGAGCCCGAGCGAGCACAGCGTGATGCCGAGCTGGGCGGCGGCCATCATCTGCGAGACGTTGCGCATGGCGGCGAGCGTCTTCACGGCCCGCGGCGAGCCGGCCTGCGCGCGCGGCTCGAGCTGGTCGACGCGGGCGGTGACCAGGGCGAACTCCGCGGCCACGAAGAACGCGTTGCCCATCAGCAGCGCGACGAGCACCAGCAGGCTGACGACGTCGCTCATGCCGCCACCTCCGCCGGGACCTGCTCGGCGCGCACCCGCGCCACCCGCCGTCCCTCCAGCGTCTCGACGATCAGCCGCGCCCCCTCCACGTCCACGCGGTCACCGACCTCCGGCAGCCGCTGCAGCCGCTCGGCGAGGAACCCGGCGAGCGTCTCGTAGCGGCCCTCCGGCACCGGCACCCCGGTGCGGTCGCGGACCTCGTCCGGGCGCAGCAGCCCGGACAGCAGCCAGGTCTCGTCGTCCGCCCGGCGGAGGGTGCGCAGCGGCCGGTCGGTCTCGTCGGAGATCTCCCCGACGAGCTCCTCGACGATGTCCTCCAGGGTCACCACGCCGTGCGTGGCGCCCCACTCGTCGACGACGAGGGCGATCTGCAGCCCCTGCTCCCGGAGCAGGTCCAGCAGCCGCTCCAGCTGCAGCGACGATGGGACGGCCAGCACCGGGGCGGCCAGCTCGGCGGCGGTGCGCGCGGTGCGCTCCTCCTCCGGGACGGCGACGGCGTGCTTGACGTGCACCACGCCGGTCACCTCGTCGAGATCGGAGCCGTGGACCGGGAAGCGGGACCGGCCCGACTCGACGGCGGCGGTGATGACGTCGGCGGCGGTGGCGTCCGACCGCAGTGCCCACAGGCGGGTGCGCGGGGTCATGACGTCGGTGGCGTACTTCTGCCGCAGTCCCAGCGACCGCTCCAGCAGGCGGGCCGCGACGGGGGAGAGGTCGCCCTCCTCGGCCGAGCGCCGGGCGACGGCGGCCAGCTCCTCGGCGCCGCGCGCGGAGTCGAGCTCCTCCTTCGGCTCGATGCCCAGCCGCCGGACGATGGCGTTGGCCACCCGCTGCAGCGCGGTGACCAGCACGCCGGTGACCCGGGTGAAGGCCCGCATGCCCGGTGCGACGGCGGCGGCGACGGCCAGCGGGTTGGCGATCGCCAGGTTCTTCGGGCCGAGCTCGCCGAGCAGCATCTGCAGCGTGGTGGCCAGGGCCAGGGCCAGGCCGTAGGAGACGCCGGCGACCGCACCGGCGGGCAGGCCGAGCGCCTCCAGGGGACCGTGCAGCAGGTGACCCAGCGCCGGCTCGGCCAGGTAGCCGACGACGAGAGTGGTGATCGTGATGCCCAGCTGGGCGGCGGACAGCTGGGTGGACAGCCCGCGCAGCGCCTTCACCACGCCGCCGGCCCGGCGGTCACCGGCCGCGGCCGCCTCCTCCACCTGGCCTCGGTCGACCGTGGTGAGGGAGAACTCGGCGGCGACGAAGAAGCCGGTGAACGCCGTGAGCACCACGGCGGCGAGGAGGAGCAACCACTCGGTCATCGGACCCTCGGTGCCCCCTCGACCGGGTCACCAACCCCGGGAACGACTCAGGGGCCGCCTCGCGGCGGCCCCTGAGCCCTCTGTCGGGGTGACAGGATTTGAACCTGCGACCTCGTCGTCCCGAACGACGCGCGCTACCAAGCTGCGCCACACCCCGAGGTACCCGACGAGTCTAGCCGACCGCCGTCTCAGCTCTGACGGGCGGTCAGGGTGAGGAGCGTCGCCTCCGGCGGGCAGGCGAACCGGGCCGGCGCGTAGGGGCTGGTGCCCAGCCCCGCGGAGACGTGCACCCAGGTGCCGGCGGGCCGGTCCGCGGCCGGCGGGGCCCAGCGGTGCAGCCAGCGGACGCGGGCCCGGTCGATCCCGCAGTTGGTCACCAGGGCGCCGTACCCGGGCACCCGCAGCTGCCCGCCGTGGGTGTGCCCGCACAGCAGCAGGTCGTAGCCGTCGGCGGCGAAGCGGTCGAGCACGCGGGGCTCGGGGGAGTGCGACAGCCCGATCCGCAGGTGCGCGCCCGCGTCGGCCGGCCCGCCCACGTCGTCGTACCGGTCCCGCTTCAGGTGCGGGTCGTCGACGCCGGTGAGGGAGATCCGGTGCCCGCGCACGACCAGCTCGCCCCGCCCGTTGGTGAGGTCCAGCCAGCCGCGCCGGGCCAGGCCGTCGCGCAGGTCCCGCCAGGGCAGCTCGTCGCCGTGCACCCGCTTGTGGTTGCGCTTGAAGTACTTCAGCGGGTTCTTCGGCCGCGGGGCGTAGTAGTCGTTGCTGGACAGCACGAACGCGCCCGGGAGGTCCAGCAGCGGGTCCAGCGCCCGCAGGGTGGGCGCCACGGCGTCCATCCCGGCCAGGTTGTCGCCGGTGTCGATGACGACGTCCGGCGCCAGGGCGGCGAGCCCCGCCACCCACTCCTGCTTCGACCGCTGCGGCGCGGTCATGTGCAGGTCGGACAGGTGCAGGACCCGCAGCGGCTCCGACCCGGGCGGCAGCACCGGGACGACGAACCGGCGCAGGGTCCAGCGGTTGCGCTCGTAGAGGGAGGCGTAGGCGACCCCGGCGGTCGCGGACGCGAGGAGGGCCGCGGGGACGGCGATGGTCGGGCGCACGACAGCCCAGGGTACGCAGCGGCCCTCCGGCGGCCGCCGTGCCAGGCTGGGCCCGTGTCCGACCTGAAGGAACAGCTGCGCGCCGACCTGACCACCGCGATGAAGGCCCGCGACGAGCTGCGCACCGCGACGCTGCGCATGGTGCTGACCGCCGTCAGCGCGGAGGAGGTGGCCGGCAAGGAGGCCCGCGAGCTCAGCGACGACGAGGTGCAGGCGGTGCTGCGCCGGGAGGCCAAGAAGCGCCGTGAGGCCGCGGACGCCTTCGCCGCCGCCGGGCGCGCTGAGCAGGCCGACCGCGAGCGCGCCGAGGGCGACGTCGTCGCCGCGTACCTGCCCGCCCAGCTCGAGGACGCCGACCTGGCCGCGCTGGTCGCCGACGTCGTCACCCGGACCGGCGCGTCGGGGATGCGGGACATGGGCAAGGTGATGGGTGCGGTGCAGGCCGAGGTGGCCGGCCGCGCCGACGGCGGCCGGGTGGCCGCCGAGGTGCGCCGCCAGCTGGGCTGACCGGATCGGGTGTCAGCCGCCGGCCGGGGTGCCGGGAGCGGGGACCCCGGGAGCAGGGACCCCGGGAGCGGGGGCGGCAGGCGGGGGAGTCGCACCGTCGGCCGGCGGTGCCGTCCCGGCGCCGGGGTCGGGCGCCGGCGCGACGACCTGCGAGCCGTTGCTCACCTGGATGGACACGACCTGCTCGGGGGTGGCCCGGGCACCGGCCCCGGGGTCGGTGCCGAGCACCGTCCCGGCCGGCTGGTCGCTGTCCACCGAGACGACGGTCGACTGGAGCCCGGCGGCCTGCAGGGCGGCGCGGCACTCGCTCTCCGAGGCGCAGGCCGGCACCGGCCGGGTGTTGCCGTTCTGGGTGACCGGGTCGGCCGCCGGGAAGGGCACCAGCGGCTGCCCGCGCAGGATCGGCTGCATCGCGTCGTGCCAGATCGTGGCGCCCTTGCCGCCACCGAAGCCGCCGACGTTCTGGTTCTCCTTGGGGTTGAGCACCATCACGCTGGCCGCGTACTGCGGCGTGTAGCCGACGAAGGCCACCGAGAAGTTGTTCTGCGACGTCCCGGTCTTGCCGGCGATCTGGTGACCGTCGACGTAGGCCCGCGCGCCGGTCTGGCCGGCGTGGCCGGGCTCGACGTCCTTGCGCAGCATCTGGTTGAGCGTGCTGGCCACGCCCGGCGGGATCGCCTCGGCGGTGCAGTTGTCGCCGCGGACGACGGGCTGCCCGTCGTCGCCGGTGAGGGGCTGGCCCTCGCGGTCGAGGACGGCGGTGACCGGCGTCGGGTCGCACTGCGTGCCGTTGCCGGCCAGGGTGGCGTAGGCCTCGGCCAGGTCCAGCGGGCTGGTGGGCTCGGAGCCGAAGGTGAACGACCCCCGGTTCTCCTCGATGATCTGGTCGGACGAGGTCGAGCGGAAGTCCATGCCCATCGCCTCGGCCATGCGGACCGGCTTCTCCACGCTGCCGAGGGCGTCCTCGAGGGCGAGGAAGTAGGTGTTGGAGGACATGTAGAGCGCCCGCTCCATGTCCAGCGTGGCCGGGTAGTTGCCGGCGTTCTCGACGTCGTAGGGCGCGCGGCCGTCCTTGTAGACGCGGGAGACGTAGGGGTCCCCGGTGGTGAGCGTGTAGTACTGCGAGTACCCCTCGGCCAGCGCGGCCGCGGCGACGAAGGTCTTGTACGTCGAGCCCGAGCCCTGGCTCTGGGCGGTGTTGAGGACGACGGACTCGCAGTCGGCGTCCGAGCACCCGTAGCGGCGGTTGACGCTCATCGCCAGCACGTGGCCGGTGCCCGGCTCGACGGCGGTGTACATGCCGGCCAGCGGGTCGCCCATCGGGAGGGTGTTGAGCACGGCCTGGTCGCCGGCGGCCTGCATGTCCGGCCGCAGCGTGGTCTGGATCGTCAGGCCACCGTTCTGCAGGGTCGAGTCGTCGATGCCGAGCGTCTGCACCAGGTACTGGTGCACGAAGGCGCAGAAGAAGCCGCCGATCGAGGCGTCGATGCAGCCGTTGGCCGGGGGCGCACCCGGGGCGACCGCCACCGGCGTCGCGGAGATGTCGGCCCGCTCCTGCTCGGTGACGTGCCCGAGGTCGACCATCCGCTGCAGCACCTGGTTGCGCCGGACCTGCGCGTTCTCCGGGCTGGCGATCGGGTCGTCGTTGGCCGGGCTCTGCACCAGGCCGGCGAGCATGGCCGCCTGCGGCAGGGTGAGGTCGACGGCGTTGACGCTGAAGTACCGCTGCGCCGCGGCCTGGATGCCGTAGGCGCCCTGCCCGAAGTAGGCGATGTTCAGGTAGCGGGTGAGGATCTCGTCCTTGGAGTAGGTCTCCTCCAGGGCCAGCGCGAGCCGGGCCTCCCGGAGCTTGCGGCCCAGGCTCTCCTCGGTCGCCGCCTGCCGCTCCTCGGGGGTGTCGGCGGTCTCGGCGAGGGTCTGCTTGACCAGCTGCTGGGTGAGCGTCGAGCCGCCCTCGCGCACCGACCCGGCGGCCACGTTGGTCACCAGCGCGCGCACGGTGCCCTGCACGTCGAGGCCGTTGTGCTCGTAGAACCGCGAGTCCTCGATGTCGACCAGCGCCTGTTTCATGATCTCGGAGATCTGGTCGGGCGCGACCGGCGTGCGGTTGTTCGTGTAGAAGTTCGTGATCAGCGACCCGTCGGCGGCCAGCACCCGCGTGTTGCCCGCCGGCGCCTCGTCGGTGAGCTCCACCGGCAGGGCGTCGAGCAGGGACGCGGAGTTGCGCGCGGCCATGCCGGTGCCGCCGACGAACGGCAGCATCATGGCGGCGAGCAGGGCTCCGGCGAGGACGATCGTCGCGGCGAGCTTCGCGAGGACCCGGGCGCGGGCAGGGGCGGCGGGAGACATCGCGAGCAAATGTACGTGCCGACGTGCCCCCGACGTCGCCGTCAGCTACGGCGCGCGGGCAGCACGCGGGTTCGCGGCACGCCCGTCGGCGTGTCGCCGTCCGGGCCGGTGAGCGCGTCGGCCATGAGCCGCAGCCCGTCGAGGTCGTGCACGTCGCCGGCGGCGGCCGGGACGGTGCGGACGGCGACCTCCGGGTGGGCGCTGGTGAAGCGGTCGGCCATCCGCTGCTCGCGGGCGGCGACCGCCATCCGGTCGGCGTGCACCCGCAGCGCCCCGGCGGCGAGCTCGGCGCCGGCCCCGCCGGCCTCGAGCACCTCCTCGGCGGCGCCGTCGGCGCGGGTGGAGGTGAGCACCGTGGTCGCCGGCGGGTGGGTGCGGTTGAGCACCAGCCCGCCCAGCGGCATCCCCTCGGCCGACAGCCGGTCGACGAAGTAGGAGGCCTCGCGCAGGGCGTCCGGCTCCGGCGTGGCGACGACGACGAACCAGGTGCCCGGCCGGCGCAGCAGCTCGTAGGTGGCGGTGGCGCGCTCCCGGAACCCGCCGAACATCGTGTCCAGAGCCGACACGAACGCGGAGATGTCGCGCAGCAGCTGGCCGCCCAGGATCTTGCTGATGATCCGGCTGAACACCAGGAAGCCCGCGCCGACCAGCCGCATGCCGGCCCGCCCGCCGGCGCGGGCCGGGGCGGTCAGCAGCCGGATCATCGTGCCGTCGAGGAACCGGCTCATCCGGTTGGGCGCGTCGAGGAAGTCCAGCGCGGACCGCGACGGCGGGGTGTCGACGACGATCAGGTCCCACCTCTCGCTGGCCCGCAGCTGGCCCAGCTTCTCCATCGCCATGTACTCCTGCGTGCCGGCGAAGGAGGACGAGAGCGCCTGGTAGAAGGGGTTGGCGAGGATCTGCTCGGCCCGCTCGGGCGTCGAGTGCGCACAGACGACGTCGTCGAACGTGCGCTTCATGTCCAGCATCATCGCGTGCAGCTCGCCGGCCGCCCCGGGGACGTCGACCTGCCGGGGCTCGTTGTCGAGCTCCACCAGACCCAGGGACTGCGCCAGCCTCCGGGCCGGGTCGATGGTCAGGACGACGACGTGCCGGCCGGCCTCGGCGGCGGCCAGGGCCAGCGCGGCCGACGTCGTGGTCTTGCCCACCCCGCCTGCGCCGCAGCACACCACGATGCGGGTGTCCGGGTCGGCGATCAGCGCCGCGAGGTCCAGTGGGCGGGCCTGGGGCGCGGGGTGCGGGGCCGGGCGGGCGTGGTGGCGGTGCGCCCGGCCGGCCGGCGTCGCCGTACCCTCCGCGGCGCTCATGCGGCCACCTCCTCGCGCAGGTGGTCCCCGATCCGGTCGGCGAGCTCGAAGAGCGCGCCGAGGTCGATCGGGCCGGGCAGCAGCGGCAGCTCGACCGTCGGCCGGCCGAGCTCCTCGACCTCGTCGCGCAGCTCGTCCTGGGCCGCCCAGCGCCGGGCGTGCTCGACCGCCTCGGCGGCCAGCGCCTCGGCCAGCGCCGTCCCGTCGTGCACGTGCGCCGCGGCGAGGGCGGGCAACAGCTCCGCGCCCGTCAGCCCGCCCTCGGCGGCGCGGACCAGGTCGTCCTCGGGCAGAAGCGGCTCGGTCGCCATGTTCACGATCACCGAGCCGACCGGCAGCCCGGCGGCGGTCAGCTCGGCGATCGCGTCGGCGGTCTCCTGCACCGGCATGTCCTCGAGCAGGGTCACCAGGTGCACCGCGGTCTGCGGGGACTTGAGCACGGCCATGACGCCGTCGCTCTGGGTCTTGATCGGGCCGGAGCGGGCCAGGCCGGCCATCTCCCCGGTCACGTTGAGGAAGCGGGTGATCCGGCCGGTCGGCGGGGCGTCGACGACGACGGCGTCGTAGACCCGCCGGCCGTCGCGTCGGCGGGTGACCGCCTCCTTGATCTTGCCGGTCAGCAGCACGTCGCGCAGGCCCGGGGCGATCGTCGTGGCGAAGTCGATGGCGCCCATCTTGCGCAGCGCCCGTCCGGCCCGCTTGAGGTTGTAGAACATCTCGAGGTACTCGAGGAGCGCCTCCTCGACGTCGATCGCCAGCGCCTTGACCTCGCCCCCGCCGCGGGTGACGGCGACCCGCCGCTCCTCGTAGGGCAGCGGTGGGGTGTCGAACAGCTGCGCGATGCCCTGCCGGCCCTCCGTCTCGACCAGCAGCACGTGCCGCCCGTCGGCGGCCAGGGCCAGTGCGAGTGCGGCGGCGACCGTGGTCTTGCCCGTCCCGCCCTTCCCGGTCACGACGTGGCAGCGCACGGGAAAGGGTTCGGAGGCCACGGAGCTCAGCCTAGAAGGACCCCGTCCTCCCCACCCCCTCGCAGGCTCGGGGGCGGGACCCGAGACGGGGCCGAGGGCCTGGGCGGGACCCCGTCCTCCCCACCCCCTCGCAGGCTCGGGGGCGGGACCCGGGACGGGGCCGAGGGCCTGGGCGGGACCCCGTCGGCCGCACCCCCTCGCAGGCTCGGGGGCGGGACCCGGGACGGGGCCGAGGGCCTGGACGGACCCCGTCCTCCCCACGCCTCGCAGGAGGGCCGGGGACGCGGCGGCGGGCTGCGCTAGCGTCGCGCCATGAGCGAACCGGCCCGCGTCAAGTGGGAGTACGCCACGATCCCGCTGCTGATCCACAACACCAAGGCGATCCTCGACTCCTGGGGCGTCGACGGGTGGGAGCTCGTGACCGTGCTCCCCGGCCCGGCCGGCTCCGACCAGCCGGTCGCGTACCTCAAGCGCCCCGCGGGCTGAGGCCGTCGTGACCGCCCCGCAGACCCAGGGCTGGCACGCCCGGCTGGCCGAGCTCGGCATCCGCCTGCCGGTCGTGGCCCCGCCGGTGGCCGCCTACGTGCCGGCGGTGCGCAGCGGGCAGCTGGTGTACACCTCCGGCCAGCTCCCGTTCGTCGACGGCGGCCTGCGCCGCACCGGCAAGGTCGGCGGCTCGGTGGACCCGGAGGAGGCCGCGTACGACGCCAAGGTCTGCGCCCTCAATGCCCTGGCCGCCATCGACGACCTGGTCGGCCTGGACTCGGTCGCCCGCATTGTCCGCGTGGTCGGCTACGTGGCCAGTGCCGAGGGCTTCACCGGCCAGCCGCGGGTGGTCAACGGGGCCAGCGAGCTGCTCGGCCGCATCTTCGGCGACGCCGGCCGGCACGCCCGCAGCGCGGTCGGCGTCGCGGAGCTGCCGCTCGGTGCCCCGGTCGAGGTCGAGCTCACCGTCGAGCTGCGGTGAGCGCGGCCGAGCCGAAGCAGGCGGCGACGGTGCTGCTGCTGCGGGACGGCACGCCCGGACTGGAGATCTACCTGCTGCGCCGCACGAAGGGGATGCCCTTCGCCGGCGGCATGACCGCCTACCCCGGCGGCGGTGTGGACCCGCGGGACGGCGACGTCGAGACCGCCTGGGCCGGCCCGCCACCCGCCCGGTGGGCCGAGGCGTTCGGCTGCGACGAGCGGATGGCCCGCGAGCTGGTCTGCGCCGCGGTCCGCGAGACGTTCGAGGAGGCCGGCGTCCTGCTGGCCGGGTCCGCGGACGGCAACGATGTGGTGCCGGACGTGTCCGGTGACGAGTGGGAGGCGCAGCGCCAGGCGCTGCTGACCCGCGAGCTGTCCCTCGCCGAGCTGCTGGCCGACCGCGGGCTGGCGCTGCGGTCGGACCTGCTGCGGCCCTTCGCGCACTGGGTCACGCCGCCGGTGGAGCCGCGGCGCTACGACACCAAGTTCTTCGTCGCCGCGCTGCCGGTCGGGCAGGAGGCCCGGCACGTCACCGGCGAGGCCGACGAGGCGAGCTGGCTGACGCCGGAGGCCGCGCTGACCGAGATGCGCGGCGGCACCCGGCCGATGTTGCCGCCGACCATCCACACGCTCGGCCAGCTGGCGCCCTTCGCCGACGTCGCCGCGGTGCTGGCCGGCTCCCCGCCGGAGCCGCTGCAGCCGATCAGCCCGACCTTCGAGGACCTGCCGGACGGCCGCTGGGCGGTGCTGCCCGACGGCACCCGGATCCGGCTCGTCGTGCCGCTTCCGTCCTGAGCCTGCGGGTCCCACCGCGCTGAGCCGTCGCACGCAACACCCCTCACGGCGCGGAGCCGCGGTGTGGGGCGGCTGCGGGGGGTGCACGGCGGCTCCGGTGACCCCCGGAACCGCGGGGGGCCCCGCACCGACCGGTGCGGGGCCCCCGTCGAGCGGCTCTCAGCGTGCGCGGCGGCGCAGACGCTCCTCGTCGAGGACGACGACCGACTTGCCCTGCAGCTGGATCCAGCCGCGGTGCACGAAGTCGGCCAGCGCCTTGTTGACCGTCTCGCGGGAGGCGCCGACCAGCTGGGCCAGCTCCTCCTGGGTGAGGTCGTGCTTCACGCGCAGGCCCTCGCCCTCGCGGCTGCCGAACCGGTCGGCCATCTGCAGCAGCGCCTTGGCCACCCGGCCGGGGACGTCGGTGAAGATCAGGTCCGCGACCGAGTCGTTGGTGCGGCGCAGCCGGCGGGCCAGCACGTGCAGCAGCCGCTCGCCGACCTCGGGGTGCGCCTCGATCCACGGGCGGAGCACCGACTGCGGCATCCGCGCCAGCTTGACGTCGGTGACCGCCGTCGCCGTCGCGGTGCGCGGGCCCGGGTCGAAGACCGACAGCTCACCGAACTGGTCGGAGGGGCCCATCACGGCCAGCACGTTCTCCCGGCCGTCCGGGGACCGGCGGGAGAGCTTGATCTTGCCGGACATGACGATGTAGAGGCTGTCGCCCGGCTCGCCCTCGTTGAAGACCACTCGGCCCCGCGGGAGCGTCACCGTCTCCAGCCGGCTGGCGACCGGGTCCACGGCGTCTGCCGACAGCCCCTGGAAGAGCCCGGACTGACCCAGCACCTCGTCCACTACGCGTCCTCTCGCACGACCGCAGAGAGCGCCGACTGCCGGCCGCTCCCGGTGCAGCGCACGCCTCGGCGGCGCTGTCCGGGGTGAGTCTAGGGGCCTGTGCGGATAGTCACCCGATCGGTGGGAGGTGCCCCGCCCCGAAGGGGGGAGGACGGCGTCGGTCCGCCGACCCCCACCGCGGCGTGCGAGGGGCGCGGAACGCCGCCGCTCAGACGATCGGCGGTTCGGCCTCCTGCAGCACGCGCGCGTGCCGCCGCCGGCGCCAGCGGGCCATCGCCCGGCGGATGCCGGAGGTGGCGAGGGTGTCGACCTCGCCGGGGCTGGCGGTCGAGAGGAACTCGGCCACCTCGCGCGGGCCGGTCGGGCGCCGCAGCGGCTCCTCGACCCGCTCCATCACCAGCAGGAAGGCGATGAGCAGCGGTGGGAACAGGATGACGATGAGGGCGACCACCGGTACCTCCTCCATCTCGACGTCCGGAGCGCGGTGTCGTCGTCTCGGGGGCGGGACCGGCCGGCCGGTTCCCGCACGCACTCCTGTGTACCCCGTCCCGCGGCGTCGATGCCCACCGGCGGCGGCAGCGATGATGGCACGGCCCGTCAGCGGGTCCGCCTACCCTCGACCGCGTGTCCTCGCCCGCCTACGCACGCCCGGTCCCCCCGCACGCGCGCCGTGCCGCCGCCCGTGGCGGCTCGCCGTTCGACCCGGAGGAGACCCCGCTGGCCCGCACCCGCAGGGCACGGCGGATGGCGCGCGAGCTGGCCGAGATCCACCCCGACGCGCACTGCGAGCTGGACTTCACCAACGCCTTCGAGCTGCTGGTCGCCACCGTCCTGTCGGCGCAGACCACCGACAAGATGGTCAACCGCGTCACCCCGGTGCTGTTCGCCAAGTACCCCGACGCCCCCGCCCTCGCCGGCGCCGACCGGGCCGACCTGGAGGAGATCCTCAAGCCCACCGGCTTCTTCCGTGCCAAGGCCAACTCGGCCCTCGGCCTGGCCCGCGCGCTGGTCGAGCGGTTCGACGGCGAGGTGCCGGGCCGCATGGCCGACCTGGTAACGCTGCCGGGGGTCGGGCGCAAGACGGCCAACGTCGTCCTCGGCAACGCCTTCGACGTCCCGGGGCTGACCGTCGACACCCACTTCGGCCGGCTGGTCCGGCGCTTCGGCTGGACCGCCGAGGAGGACCCGGTCAAGGTCGAGGCCGAGATCGCCGAGCTGATCCCCAAGCGGGAGTGGACGATGTTCAGCCACCGGGTGATCTTCCACGGCCGGCGGGTCTGCCACGCCAAGAAGGCGGCCTGCGGGGCGTGCGGCCTGGCCCGCTGGTGCCCCTCCTACGGCATCGGCCCCACCGACCCGGAGGTCGCGCTGACGCTGGTGAAGACGCCGGCCGCCTCCGACACCGAATGACCGCCCGCGGCCGCGTGGTGGGCGCCGCCCTCCTCGTCGCGGCGCTCGCCGGGTGCGGCGCCGGCGACGGCCCGGACGGTGCCGCGGGCCCCGTCGAGCCCGCCGTGGAGAACACCACCGCGCCGTGCGAGCCCCAGCCCGTCGAGCCGGCCGCCGGCGGCGAGGTTCTGGCCGACGTGACCGTGGACTGCCTCGGCGGCGGCCGGCTCGCCTTCGGCCGGGCCCAGGGCGTGCCCACCGTCGTCAACCTCTGGGCTAGCTGGTGCGGGCCCTGCCGGGAGGAGCTGCCCCTGGTGCAGCAGCTGGCCGACGCCGCCGGCGACCGGCTGCGCGTCGTCGGGCTGGTCAGCCAGGACCCCGCGAGCAACGGGCTCTCCTTCGCCGCCGATGCGGGCATCACGATGCCGACCGGCGTGGACGAGGAGGGCGAGCTGGCCATCGAGCAGGGCCTGCGCGGGCTGCCCTACACCTATCTCCTGCGCGCCGACGGCTCGATCGCCCACCTGCAGCTGCGCCCGGTCACCTCCTACGAGGAGCTGCGCGGCCTGGTCGCCGAGCACCTCGGGGTGGCGCTGTGACGGCGCCGGCGGACGACGACCTGCCGGAGTACCTGCACCGGCTGCTCGACGCCGGCGCGGACCTGCCGCTGCAGCACCGCATGCCCCGGCCGACGGCGACCGCCCGCCGCTCGGCGGTGCTCATCCTCTTCGGCAAGGGCCCGCGCGGGGCCGACGTGCTGCTCATCGAGAAGTCCGCGCACCTGCGCACGCACGCCGGCCAGCCGGCCTTCCCCGGCGGCGGCGTCGACCCCGGCGACGAGTACCCGGTGGGCACCGCGCTGCGGGAGGCCGAGGAGGAGGCCGGCATCGACCCCGACGGCGTGCGGGTGCTGGCCACCCTGCCCGAGCTGTTCCTCGGCCCGTCGGACAACCTCGTGGTTCCGGTGGTGGGGTGGTGGGACGACCCGCGGGACGTGACCGTCGGCGACCCCCGGGAGGTCGCCCGGGTCGCCCGGGTGCCGCTGGCCGACCTCGCCGACCCGGCCAACCGGTTCCGCACCCGGCACCCGTCGGGCTACGTCGGCCCGGCGTTCGGGGTGGCCGGCATGGTGGTCTGGGGGTTCACCGCGGCCCTGCTCGACGCGATCCTCGAGGCCGCGGGACTGGCCCGCCCCTGGGACACCGACGACGTGCGGTCACTGCCGGCGCTCGGCGTGCGGCGGCCCCGGCTGCCGGGCACCTTCGAGCCGGCCGAGGAGGAGGAGGCCGCCGCGCCGACGGTCGCCGACCCACCACCGGACGGCCCTCCGACGCGTACGGTTCCCCCGCGATGAGGGGGCAGGGAGTGCGGCGACGGGGCGGGGCGCTGGTCGCCGCGGTGGTGCTGGCCGGCGTTCTGGCCGGGTGCGGCGAGGAGGCGGCGCCCGCATCGGCCGCACCGGAGGGCACCGCACCGGGCACCGTCACCACGGCAGCCGACGGCGTCCAGGAGGTCACCCTGCGGACGCAGGACGACTACGTCTTCGTGCCCGCCACCTTCA
Organism: Geodermatophilus sp. CPCC 205506; assembly: GCF_051383635.1. Lineage (NCBI taxonomy): Bacteria > Bacillati > Actinomycetota > Actinomycetes > Geodermatophilales > Geodermatophilaceae > Geodermatophilus > Geodermatophilus sp. CPCC 205506. Next base: position 185,522 of record NZ_JALPKP010000001.1, read on the forward strand.
CCGTCGCCCCGGGCCGGGTGCGGCTGACCGTCGAGAACGCCGCCGAGCAGATGGTGCACAACCTGCGGTTCCGGCCCGAGGCGCTGCCCCAGCCGATCGCCGAGGAGATCCCGCTGCTGCAGCCGGGGGAGAGCCGCACCATCGAGTTCGACGTGGGCGCGCCCGGCGACTACCTCTTCGACTGCACCTTCCACCTCCAGCTGGGCCAGACCGGCACGATGACGGTGCAGGGCTGAGCCGTGTCGATCGTCGACCTCGTCCTCATCGTCCTGGCCCTGTCGTTCGCGTTCTCCGGCTTCCGCCAGGGGCTGATCGTCTCCGCAGCGTCGTTCTTCGGCTTCTTCGGCGGGGCCGTGCTCGGCGCCCAGCTGTCGGGCCCGGTCGCCGACCGCGTCGACGGTTCGCCGGTGACCCGGGTGTTCGCCGCGCTGGTCGTCGTCCTCGCCGGGGCGCTGCTGGGGCAGGTGCTGGCCGGGGCGGTCGGGCGGGCGGTGCGCCGCAAGATCACCTGGGAGCCGGTGAAGATCGTCGACGCCGTGGCCGGGGCGGTCCTCTCGGCGGCGGCGGTGCTGCTGGTCGCCTGGATGGTGGCCACCCCGCTCGCGACCGCGCCGTTCCCGCAGGTCGCCGGGCAGGTGCGGCAGTCGGCGCTGGTGCAGGCGGTCGACCGGAGCGTGCCCGAGAGCGTCCGGTCGGTCTACGACTCCCTCCGGGAGGCGATCGACCGGCGCGGCCTGCCCGACGTCCTCGACCCGCTCACCCCCACCGACGTCCCCGACGTCCCCTCGCCGGACCCCACCCTGGCGGCCGGTCCGGTGGTGACCTCGGTGCAGGGCTCGGTGGTCCAGATCAGCGGGGTGGCGCCGTCCTGCTCGCGGCAGATCGACGGCTCGGGCTTCGTCTACGCCCCGCAGCGGGTGATGACCAACGCGCACGTGCTGGCCGGCGTCACCGACGTCGTCGTCTCCGCCGAGGGCGAGGAGTACGAGGCCACGCCGGTGTACGTCGACGAGGCGACCGACATCGCGGTGCTCGCCGTCCCGGGGCTGCCGCAGGTCCCGCTGACCTTCGCGGCCGAGGACGCCGAGTCCGGCGACGACGCGATCATCATGGGCTACCCCGGCGGCGGGGACCTGTTCATCGGGGCGGCGCGGGTGCGTGACCGCGGCGACATCAGCGGCCCGGACTTCCGCGACACCACGACCGTCGTCCGCGACGTCTACGCCCTGTTCGGCGACGTGCGGTCGGGCAACTCGGGCGGACCGCTGTTCGACACCCAGGGCCAGGTCCTGGGCGTCGTCTTCGCCTCCGCGATCGACGACCCGCAGACCGGCTACGCGCTGACCCTCGACGAGGTCGAGGACGCCGCCCGGCTGGGTCAGACCGCCACCGCGGCGGCGTCCACCGGCGCCTGCGAGTGAGCCTCCGTCCAGGGCGCCGCCCCGAGCTTGCGATTAAGAGGACCCCCCTGCCCCCCACCGCTCGCGAGCTCGCGGCGGGCCCCTGCAGGGGGGCCACCGTCCGACCCACGAGTCCGGGCCGGATCGACAGGATCAGCCGGCGGCCCAGGCGACCAGGGTGCGGCTGACCTCGTCGGCGGTCTCCTCGTGCGGGAAGTGCCCCACCCCGGGCAGCTCCCGCCACTGGTAGGCGCCGGCCACGTAGCGGCCCGAGCCGCGGGCGGACGACGGCAGGACGCAGCGGTCCAGGTCGCCGTGCAGCTGCAGCGTCGGTGCGGTCACCGGGGCGGCCATCCGGCGGGCGTAGCGCCACCCGTCGGGGCGCAGCTGAGAGCGCCCGGCCCAGCGGAAGTACTCCATCGACCCGTAGGCGGCCTGCGGGATGCGGGCGGCCGAGCGGTAGCGCTCCACGGCCTGCGCGAAGTCGACGGTGGAGGTCCAGTCGGGGCCGGCCCAGCGGCGCATCAGCTCGGCCACCGGGTCGTCGTCGGCACGGGTCAGGCGCCGCTCGGGCAGCCGGGGCAGCTGGAAGCCGACCACGTGCCGGAGGGCCCGACGCTGGGTGCGGTCCCGCAGCGCCGCCCGCAGCTGCCGGGGGTGGGCCATCGACAGCACGGCCAGCCGGCGCACGCTGCGCGGGTGCAGGGCGGCCACCGACCAGGCCACCAGCCCACCCCAGTCGTGCCCGACGACGACGGCGTCCCGCTCGCCCAGGGCGCGCACCAGGGCGGCGACGTCGGAGGCCGCCGTCGGCAGGTCGTATCCGCGTGGCGGCTTGTCGCTGCCCCCGTAGCCGCGCAGGTCGGGGGCGACGGCGTGGAAGCCGGCCGCGGCCAGCGCGGGCAGCTGGGCCCGCCAGCTCCACCAGAACTCGGGGAAGCCGTGCAGCAGCAGCACCAGCGGACCGTCGCCCGCCTCGGCGACGTGCAGCCGGACGCCGTTGGCGGAGATGTCGCGGTGGGTCCAGGGACCGGGCAGCAGGACGCTGGTGGCGTCCGGCGGCTCGTCCTCGGGGGCGCTCACCGGCGCGGGCCCGGGCCGGTGGGCCCGGTCAGACGGTGTAGTTGTCGCTGCCGCGCAGCTGCACCCGGCCGTTGGCCACCGTCGGGACCTCGCGGCGGCGCTCGCCGGGGGCCTCGCGGCGCACGACCTCGGGCAGCTCGCGCAGCGTCTCGAGCGTCCGCTCCGGCTTCTCGATCTTCTTGAGCTGCGCGCGGCCGACCAGGGCGGCGATCGCGGCGAGCAGGACGTAGAACGCCCAGACGATCAGGTAGGAGATCCAGCGCTGGAGGCCCAGCCAGGTGAGGAACTCGGCGATGGTGATGAAGAGGAAGACCAGGGAGATGCCGAGCAGGACACCGGCGGCGCCGAACGCGCCGACGCCGATGCCGGCCTTCTTCGCCGACTTCCCGACCTCGGCCTTGGCCAACTCGATCTCGCTGCGGATCAGCGTGGACACGTCGGCCATGGCGCTCTGCACGAGCACGCCGATCGAGGGCTCCTCCGCGCCGGCGGGCCGGCCCTGGGCCGGGGTCGACGATGCGCTGTGGGCCACGAGGGCTCCCTCCTGAGCTGGGCTGTCGGACGTCCCCCGCGCGGACGCGGGTTGGGGTGATCGTGCCTCATGATCGCCGGGAGCGCGTCCTCGCGTCCCCCGAACGGAGACGCCGCGGAGCCCGACCGCCGCGCGAGGCAAAGGAAGCTCTACCCACGTCGGAGGGCGCTGGACGTGGGTAGAGCTTCCTTTGCCCGGTTCAGTCCTCGGAGGACGACGTCGGCAGCTTGTCCTTGATCAGGTTCATCACCGAGGAGTCGGTGAGCGTGGTGACGTCGCCCAGCTCGCGGTTCTCGGCCACGTCGCGCAGCAGCCGCCGCATGATCTTGCCCGAGCGGGTCTTCGGCAGCTCCTGCACCACCATGATCTGGCGGGGCTTGGCGATCGGGCCGATGTCCTTGGCCACGTGGGTGCGCAGCGTCTGGACGAGGTCGTCGCCGGAGTCCTCGGCCGTTCCGCGCAGGATGACGAAGGCGACGATGCCCTGGCCGGTGGTGGGGTCGCTGGCGCCGACGACCGCCGCCTCGGCCACCGCCGGGTGCGCGACCAGGGAGGACTCCACCTCGGTGGTCGAGATCCGGTGGCCGGAGACGTTCATGACGTCGTCCACCCGGCCGAGCAGCCAGATGTCGCCGTCGGCGTCCTTCTTGGCGCCGTCCCCGGCGAAGTAGACGTCCTTGCCGAACCTCGACCAGTAGGTGTCGACGTAGCGGTCGTCGTCGCCCCAGATGGTGCGCAGCATCGACGGCCAGGGCTCGGTGAGCACCAGCAGGCCGGTGGTGTCGTCGCCGAGCTCGTTGCCCTCGTCGTCGACGACCTTGGCCGAGATGCCGGGGAACGGCGTCTGCGCCGAGCCGGGCTTGAGATTCGTGACGCCGGGCAGCGGGGTGATCATGTGCGCGCCGGTCTCGGTCTGCCACCAGGTGTCCACGATCGGGCAGCGGCCGCCGCCGATGTGCTCGTGGTACCAGAGCCAGGCCTCGGGGTTGATCGGCTCGCCCACCGACCCGAGCAGCCGCAGGCTGGACAGGTCGAACCCGGCCGGGATGTCCTCGCCCCACTTCATGAAGGTGCGGATCACCGTCGGCGCGGTGTACAGGATCGTCACGCCGTACTTCTGGATCAGCTCGAACCAGCGACCGCGGTGCGGGGTCTCCGGCGTCCCCTCGTACATGACCGAGGTGGCCCGGTTGGCCAGCGGCCCGTAGACGATGTAGCTGTGGCCGGTGACCCACCCGACGTCGGCGGCGGTCCAGTAGACATCGGTGTCGGGCTTGAGGTCGAAGGTGGCCCAGTGGGTGTAGGCGACCTGCGCGAGGTAGCCGCCGCTGGTGTGCAGGATGCCCTTCGGCTTCGCCGTCGTCCCCGACGTGTACATGATGTAGAGCGGGTGCTCGGCGTCGAACGACTCGGGGGTGTGCTCGGCGGACTGGCGCTCGACCACGTCGTGCCACCACAGGTCGCGGCCCTCGGTCCACGCCACGTCCTGCTCGGTGCGCCGCACGACGAGCACGTGCCGCACGCCCTCCACCCGGCCGACGGCGTCGTCGACGGCGGGCTTGAGCGCGCTGGGGGCGCCGCGCCGGTAGCCGCCGTCGGAGGTGATCACCACCTGCGCGCCGGCGTCGGTGATCCGGCTGGCCAGCGCGTCGGCGGAGAAGCCGCCGAAGACCACCATGTGCACCGCGCCGATCCGGGCGCAGGCGAGCATCGCGATCACCGTCTCCGGGATCATCGGCATGTAGATGGCGACCCGGTCACCGGCCTGCACGCCGAGCTCGGTGAGGGCGTTGGCCGCCTTGCAGACCTCGTCCTTGAGTTGCGCGTAGGTGATGGTGCGGGTGTCGCCGGGCTCGCCCTCCCAGTGGTAGGCGACCTGCTCGCCGTGGCCGGCCTCCACGTGCCGGTCGACGCAGTTGTAGGCGACGTTGAGCTTGCCGCCGACGAACCACTTGGCGAACGGCGGGTTGGACCAGTCGAGGACCTCGTCCCACCTCCGGCTCCAGCTGAGCCGCTCGGCCTGCTGGGCCCAGAACGCCAGCCGGTCGCGCGACGCCTGCTCGTAGACGTCGGGACCCGCGTTGGCCTGCCCGGCCAGCTGCTCCGGCACCGGGAACCGCCGGCCCTCCACCTCGGTCGACTCGCTCATGCGGGTTCCTCCCGTTCTCGGCGTCGCGACGACGCGACGTGCTCCCCGCCACACCGTATGGGCCCGGGCCGGTCTTCGTCTGCCCCGGGCGCCCGCCCGCGGACGAGACTGGGCCGGTGACCGGACAGCCGCAGGCGCAGGTGGTCGCGCGGGTGCCCGGAGCGGCCGCGCTCGGCCTGCTGGCACCGGCGTCCGCGCAGGTCGTCCCCGCGGCGCTGCTCGCCGACCCGGACTGGACCGCGGCCCGCCTGGCCGAGCTCCGGGTGCGGCACCGGGGCGGGGACCGGTGGGTGCTGGCGACCGTCTGGTGGTACTCGGCCTCGACGGTGCTGCTCACCCCGCCGCTGGCCGGGCTGGTCACCGGCCGGCCGCTGTCGGCGCGGCTGGCCGACCTCGCGCTGTCGGCGCGGCCCGGGGGCCTGCTCGTGGCGGCCACCTCCGCCGCGGCGGGCGGGGACCTCGCCGCCGAGCTGCGGTCGACGCTGACGGCGGTGGTGGGGGCGGTCGCCGCGGCCGGGGGGATGCGGCCGCGGCCGCTGTGGGCGGTGGCCGCCGACGCGCTGGCCGAGCGGCTGCTGGCCCTGGGCCGGGCGCTGGGCGAGGTGGAGCGGGCGACGGCGCCGGCCGGCCCGCTCGCGGCGGCCGTCGGGGGCCCGCTGCCCGCGCCGCGGTACGTGGACGTCGGCGGCGTCCGCTTCGTCCGGCGGGTGTCGTGCTGCCAGCTGTACCGGCTGCCCGGCCAGCAGCTGTGCACCTCCTGCCCGCGCCGCCCCGCCGCCGAGCGGCTGGCGCTGCTCGAAGGGGCCGCCGCCCGCCTCTCCTGACCGTCAGGGCAGGAACAGCATCGTGTCGCCGAACTCGTGCCAGAGGTACCCGCCGGCCACCGCGGCGGCGTAGGCCTCCTCCACCAGCCGGCGGCCGGCGACCGCCTCCAGCAGCAGCAGGTGGCTGGCGTCGGGGGCGTGCAGCCCCGTCACCAGGCCGGTGACCGCGCGGGCCGGGCGCTCCGGGCCGAGCACCAGGTCGGTCCAGCCCGCGGCGGCCCGCGTGACGCCGTCCTCGCCGGTCGCGGTCTCCAGGGCCCGGGTGACGGTCGTCCCGACGGCGACGACCCGGCGGCCGGCCGCCCGGGTGCCGGTCACCAGGCGCGCGGTTCCCTCCGGGACGGCGAACCGCTCCGGCGCCGGCGGTTCGTGCAGCTCGGGGCTGGAGACGCCGGCGTGCAGCACGACCGGCACGACGGGCACCCCGCGGGCCATGAGCCGCACCAGCAGCCGCTCGGTGAACGGCCGCCCGGCGCTGGCGTTCTCTGCGCTGCCGGGCTCGGTGGCGTAGACGTTCTGCGCGTCCGACAGCGGGACGGCGGCGCCGAGGTAGCCGTAGCGGATCGGGCTGCCGTGCCGCTGCAGGTGCGCGGCGGCGGCCACCTCCGGCTCCGGCCGTGCACGCCACAGCCGCGAGGGCCGGGCCGGGTCGGGGAAGCCGGCGAGCATCCGGAGCCGGACCCCGCCGGGGAGGGCCAGCTCGGTGCCGGGCTCCACGCCGCGGTCGGGCCCGTCGTTGTCCGGACGGCGCAGCTCGACCACCCAGTCGCCGTCGTCCAGCGCGGTCGACACGTGCAGCGGGGCCAGGGTGCCGTCGGCGCGCCGGACGTCGAGCCGCGCCGGCAGCGTCGCCGAGGTGTTCACCACGACGAGGTCGCCGGGCGTCAGCAGGTCGGGGAGGTCGCGGAAGACGGCGTGCCCGATCCGGTCCGGCCGGACCACCATCAGCCGGACGCCGTCGCGGGCCACGCCGCGCCGCTCCGGCGGTGCGGTTGCCTCGCTGCCCATGGCGAGGGTGCTCACCGGGACACCTCCACCGCGAGGTCGGCGGCGCGGTAGCGGCCGCTGGGCAGGTCGCCGTCGACCAGCCGGAGCAGCGCGGGGACGACGGTCCGCGGGTCCGGCAGGCCGGTGGCGTCGGGATCGGCCGCCCGGTGCATGTCGGTGGCCATGTCGCCCGGGTCGACGGCGTAGACCCGCAGGTCCGGGAGCTCGACGGCGAGGACGGCGGTCAGCTGGTCGAGGGCGGCCTTGCTCGCGCCGTACCCGCCCCAGCCCGGGTGGGCCTCGACGGCGGCGTCGCTGCTGATGTCGAGCACCCGGCCCCCGGCCCGCTCGAGCGCGGGGAGCACCGCCTGCAGCAGCGCCAGCGGCGCGACGGTGTTGACCGCGAGGACCCGTGCCAGCGCCTCCGGCGGGAGGTCGGCCAGCCGGGGCAGCGGGGTGGGGCCGAGGTCGCTGGCGTTGTTGACCAGCAGGTCGAGGCGGTCGGGGACGGCGGCGGCGAGGGCCGCCCGGTGGGCCGGGTCGGCGACGTCCCCCGGGATCGCGGTGACGAGGTCCGGCCGGGGGAGGGCGGCGACGGTGGCGGCGAGCCGGTCGGGGTCGCGGCCGTCGACGACCAGCCGCCAGCCACGCCGGTCGAGGGCCTCGGTGAGGGCGGCGCCGAGGCCGCGGGACGCTCCGGTGACGAGCGCGGTCGGGGTGCTCATGACGCCACCGTGCAACCTCTAGTTGACTTGAGGTCAAGCGTTCGAGTTCACTTCAGGGCGAGGAGGCGCGATGACGGACCTGCTGACCATCGGCCAGGTGGCCGAGCGCTCGGGCGTCGCGGCGTCGGCGTTGCGGTACTACGAGGCGCAGGGCCTGGTGACGGCGTCCCGCACCGCCGGGGGAGCCCGCCGGTTCCCGCGCAGCGTGCTGCGCCGGCTGGCGTTCATCCGGGCGGCGCAGAACGTGGGGCTGTCCCTCCCGGAGATCCGGGACGCGCTGGCGGCGCTGCCCGAGGGCCGGACGCCGTCGGCCCGGGACTGGGCCCGGCTCTCGCAGGGCTGGCGGGACCGGCTCGACGAGCAGATCGCGGCCCTGGTCCAGCTGCGGGACGGGCTGTCGTCCTGCATCGGCTGCGGCTGCCTGTCGCTGACCCGCTGCCGGCTGTCGAACCCCGGGGACGTCGCCGGCTGGGAGGGGCCCGGGGCGCGCTGGCTGTCGCCGACGCTGCGGCGGGTCCCGCCGACGTCGAACGCGGGCTGACCCGCACCGCGCGCATGGTGACCCGCGCGGTCTCGCTTCCGGCAGGGGGGCGGGAGATGATCGGCGGGTCGCTGTCGACGAGGGGAGGGGCCGCATGCCGGTCATGCCCGCCGCGTTCATCGGTCACGGCAACCCGATGAACGCCCTCGAGGAGAACCGCTACACGCAGGCGTGGAGGGCGTTCGGCCGATCGGTGCCACGGCCGCGGGCGATCCTCGTGGTCTCGGCGCACTGGTACGTGCACGCGACCGCGGTGACGGCGATGCCCAGCCCGCGGACCATCCACGACTTCTTCGGGTTCCCCCGGGAGCTGTTCGACGTCCGCTACGACGCGCCGGGCCTGCCGGAGCTGTACGAGGAGATCGCCGACGTCGTCCGCCCCACGTGGGTCGGCGCCGACGTCGACAGCTGGGGCATCGACCACGGCACCTGGTCGGTGCTGCGGCACGCCTTCCCCGACGCCGACATCCCCGTCGTGCAGCTGTCGATCAACGCGCTCAAGGGGTTCGACTACCACCTGCAGCTGGGCGCGTCGCTGGCGCCGCTGCGGGAGGACGGCGTGCTGGTGATCGGCAGCGGCAACGTCGTCCACAACCTCGGCGGGGTCAGCCGGGCGCTGCCCGACGCCGGCTTCGACTGGGCGCGCCGGTTCGACGAGGAGGCGCGCGAGCTCATGCAGCTCGACCCCACCGAGGTGGCCAGGCTCGACGGGCACCGCGACTACGACCTCGCCGTCCCGACGCCGGACCACTTCCTGCCGCTGCTCTACCTCGCCGGGGTGGCCGGGGCGACCGGCACGACCGCGGACGTGCTGGTCGACGGGTACGCCTACGGCTCGCTGTCGATGACCGCCTACACCGTCGGCATGACCCCGCCGGCCTCCGACGGGGCGGGCTTCGCCGCGCCGCTGCCCGACGAGCCGCCGCCGGACGGCGCCAACATCTGACAGAGGACCCCCTGCCCCCCACCGCTCACGAGCTCGCGGCGGGGCCCTGCAGGGGGCCGGCAGTGCTCAGAGGAAGTCTGGTTCCCCTCAGCTCGCCTCGGACGACGACCGGGCGGCGTCGCTGATCCTCGGGAACGGGGTGGTCGAGAAGACCACCTCCACCGGCAGCCCGAAGAACTCGGCGATGCGCAGGGCCAGGTACAGGCTGGGGTTGTACTCGCCGCGCTCCAGGTAGCCCACGGTCTGGTAGTGCACGCCGAGGGCGTCGGCCAGTTCCCGGCGGGTCACGCCCTGCTCGGCCCGCAGCAGCGCGATCCGGTTGTAGACCGCGTCCCCGCCCCGGTCGGCGCTCACCGCACCCACTGCAGGGCCGCGTCACGGGCCGCGGCGACCTGGGAGCCGGACTGCCGGCGGGCCATCCGCCGGAGCACCACCGGCGTCAGGAGCAGTCCGGCGATGGCCCACGCGGCCAGCACGAGCACCACCTGGCCGGTGCGCCAGGAGCCGCCGAGCTCGCTCGCGGCCGCCGCGTCCGGCAGGAAGGCCGAGCGCATCCCCAGGCCGATCCAGTAGACCGGGAAGGCCTGCGCCACCACCTGCACCCAGCCCCACAGCGCCTGGATCGGGAAGAAGATGCCGGAGATCGCGGTGACCACGATGACCGGCAGCATCCCCCAGGTGCCGACCTTCTGGGTGCCCGGCACCACCGAGCCCAGGATCATCCCGAGCGGCAACGTGGCCAGCAGGCCGAGCGCGAGCACCCAGGCGACGGTGAGCCACCCGCCGAGCCCGCTGGGCATGACGTCCTCGAACAGCAGCGCGCTGGGAAGAAGGATGACCAGGAGCATCGGCAGCAGGCCGAGGGAGTGGTAGACCACCTGGCCGGTGACGTAGCCCTCCATGCCGTGCGGCAGCGCCTTGTGCCGCAGCAGGGTGCCGTCCTCGCGCTCCATGGCCAGCGCGAAGGCCGGGCCGATGACCACGCCGAACGCGGCGAGGGCGGCCAGGATGCTCGGGAGCGCGACCGAGGGGTAGAGCAGCGACGTCCCCTCGACCTCGGTGTCGCGGTTGAACCACAGGTAGAGCAGGGTGGCCAGCCCGGTGAGCAGGTAGAAGCCCTGGTCCTGGGGGCTGCGCAGGCTGAGCAGGAACTCCGTCCAGCCCCGCTGGACGCCGAGCCGGACGGCGTACGGGGTGCTGCCGGTCACCGGGCCACCTCCACGAGCTCGGTGCGGCCGCCGGACTCGTGCCGGGCGACCATGGCGATGTAGGTGTCCTCGAGGCCGGCGCGGTGCACCTCGAGGTCGGCGACCTCGTCGCCGTGCTGTTCGAACAGCTGCCGGACGAACGGCGTGGCGTCGTCGGTCGCGTGCACGAAGCGCTCGCCGCGGCAGGTCCACCGCACCTCGCTGGTGCCGGCCACCTGCCGGGTCAGCTGCTCGGCGCTGCCGTCGGCGACGATCCGCCCGCCGGCGAGGATGAGGATGCGGTCGGCCAGCCGCTCGGCCTCGGCGAGGTCGTGCGTGGTGAGCAGGATGCTCGTGCCCTCCAGGTCCGACAGCCGGTGCACGAGGTCGTGGAAGTCGCGGCGCGCCTGCGGGTCGAAGCCGGCGGTGGGCTCGTCGAGGAACAGCAGCTCGGGCCGGCCGATGATGCCGACGGCGACGTCCAGCCGGCGTCGCCGCCCGCCCGAGAGCGTGGCGATCTTCCGGTCGGCGTCGTCGCCGAGGCCCACGGTGTCCAGCAGCCAGTCGACGTCGTGGGGCCGGGGGTGCTCCGGCGTCGCGTAGGGCCGGTAGAAGCCGCCGAGCTGGGTGAGCAGCTTGCGCGGTGTCCACCGGGCGTGGTCGCGCCAGGACTGCAGGACGACGCCGACGCGGGCCCGCCACTCGTGGCCGGCGCGCGCCGGATCGGTGCCGAGCACCCGGACCTCCCCGGCCGACGGCAGCCGGAAGCCCTCGAGGACCTCGATCGTCGTCGTCTTGCCGGCGCCGTTGGGCCCGAGCAGGCAGACCACCTCGCCGCGGTGGACGGCGAGGTCCACGCCGGTCAGGACCTCGTGCGGGCCGTAGGCCATCCGCAGGCCCCGGACCTGCACGACCGGGTCGGTGTCCGGTTCGACGGACATCGCCACCTCCTCGTAGCGCTGGTGCGGTCGAGACAGTAGAACTGCTACATCTGCACGACAAGTGCTTCGGACGGGATCGGGACGATGCGCCAGGTGTTGCGGTCGCAGGCCGGGATCCTCAGGGCCCTGTGGCGGGGCGTGCGGCACCGGCGGGACGTCGGTCCGGGTGACGTGGCGATCTCCTACGCCGGGCGCACCGGCCCGGTCGTCCCCGTGCTCGCCGTCCTCGGGGTGCTCGAGGTCGTCGTCGTCCACGTCATCACCCCGTGGCCCGTGGTCCGCTGGCTGCTGTTCGGCGTGGGCGTGTGCGCGCTCGTGTGGTTCGCCGGGTTCGTGCTCGCGCTGGCCCAGAACCCCCACCTGCTCCAGCGCGACCAGCTGGTGCTGCGCTTCGCCCACTCCGACCGGATCGTCGTGCCGCTGGCGTCGTTGGTGTCCGCCGGACGGCGCCACCGGGGCGGCCACCGCCGCACCACGGTCCTCGAGGGCGACCGGCTGGCCGTCTCCTTCATGGGGGACACCGACGTCGAGCTGCGGTTCGACCCGCCGGTTCAGGTGGCCGGGCAGCCCCGGCCGGTGGCCACCGTGGCCTTCTCCGCCGACGACCCCGTTGCCGCGGTGCGGGAGCTGCGGTCGCGCGTGCTCAGCGCCTGAGGGCGGCCGCGAGGCCGACGACCTCGCCGGCGACCCAGACCGCCGGCGGCCGGATCTCCTCGTCGGCCAGGGCCTGCGCCAGCCCGGCCAGGGTGGTGCGCACGGTGCGCTGGGTCGCGGTCGACCCGTCGGCGATGACGGCGACCGGGGTGTCGGCGGGGCGCCCGTGCTGCACCAGCGCCGCGGCGATGGCCGGCGCGGTGTCCACGCCCATGAGCACGACCAGGGTGCCGCGCAGCCGCCCCAGCGCCGGCCAGTCGACCAGCGAGGCCGGGTGGCCGGGGGGCACGTGGCCGGAGACGACGACGAACTCGTGGGTCAGCCCGCGGTGGGTGACCGGGATGCCGGCCAGTGCGGGGACGCCGATCGCGCTGGTCACCCCGGGCACCACCTCGACCGGCACGCCGGCGGCGACGCAGGCCTCCACCTCCTCCATGCCCCGGCCGAAGACGAACGGGTCGCCGCCCTTGAGCCGCACCACCCGCTTCCCGGCCCGGGCGTGCTCGACCAGCAGCTCGTTGATCTCCTCCTGCGCCATGGAGCGGCCGCGGGGCAGCTTCGAGGCGTCGATGACCAGGACGTCGGACGGCAGCGAGGCCAGCAGGAACTGCGGCGCGAGGTGGTCGGCGACCACGACGTCGGCCTGCGCCACCGCCTGCTGCCCCCTGACGGTGACCAGGCCGGGGTCGCCCGGCCCGCCGCCGACGAGCACGACGCCGCCGCGGTGCCCGCCGGCCGGCGTGCGACCGGCCACGTCGCGGATGGTGCCGTCGGTGAGCCCGGCGACGACCGCGTCGCGGACACCCACCGAGCGCTGCGGGTCCCCGCCGCCGTGCACGCCGACGACGAGGTCGCCCAGACGGCCCACGGCCGGGGTCCAGGCGCTGGACGCCGAGCGGTCGTCGGCGCGGGCGCAGAACACCCGCGACCGCTCGGCCTCGGCGGTGACCGCGGCGTTGACCGCGGGGTCGTCGGTGGCGGCCACCGCGTACCAGGCGCCGTCCAGGTCACCGGTCCGGTACCGGCGGCGCACCCACGTCACCGACCCGGGCTCGACCAGGGCCTCCAGTGCGGGCGTCACGTCCGGGCTGACGACGGTCACCCGGGCGCGCGCCTCCAGCAGTCCGGCGACGCGCCGGTGGGCCACCTGCCCCCCGCCGACGACGACCACGAGCCGGTCGAACAGGCGCAGACCGACGGGGTAGACCACCCCGCTGGCGGGGTCGACGGGGGTCGCGTTCACGTCGGCTCCGCGCGACGGAGCCGGGTCGGGTCGGTGCTCAGCGGATCTCCTCGGGGAGGCGGGGCACGAGCCGCGACGTCGGTGGCGCGGGGGCGATCCGCTCCAGGATCGCAGCGGGCCCGCCGCCGCCGCGCGCGAGGTGCCGCGGCCGCGTCACTTGACGGATCGGAAAGTGGCGGGTCACACTTTCCGATGTGGAAAGCAACGAGGCGCTCGACACCGCCGCCGCCCGGGCAGACCTGGCCGCCCTCGCGGACCGCCGCGCCGCGCTCGCCGACCGGGTGGTGCAGCCCTGGTGGTACGACGTCGCCCTCGGGGTGCTGATGGCCGGGTTCATCAGCTCCTACGCCACGCGCAGCGCCGTCTGGATCACGGTCGCGCTCGTGCTCTTCATGGCCGGGTGCCTCGGCCTGGTGGCGGTCTACCAGCGGCGCACCGGGCTGTGGCTGAGCGGCCACCGCCCGGGACCGACGCGGAAGGCGATCCGGGCGTTAACGGTCCTCTACGCGGTCGTGTTCGCCGGTGGCGCCCTGGCCGAGTTCCTCCTCGGGATCCGCGGCGCGATGGTGGTGGCGGGGATCGTCCTCGGGGTGGGTGTCGCCCTGACCAGCCGGTGGTGGACCCGGATCTACGTCGCCGAGCTCCGGGGCCAGGCGTGACCGCGGTCGCCCCGCGCTTCGACGCGGTCATCCACCCGCCGCCGCGGCTGCAGATCTGCGGCCTGCTCGCCGCCGTCGACACGATGGACTTCGCCGCGGTGCGGGACGAGGTCGGCGTGAGCGACTCGGTCCTCTCCAAGCACGTCCGGCAGCTGGAGGAGGCGGGCTACGTGACGGTGCGCAAGGCGACCCGCGCCTCCCGGCTGCGCACCAGCCTCGCCCTCACCCGGGCCGGCCGGGCCGCGTTCGACGCGCACGTCGCGGAGCTGCGGCGGATCACCGGCGCCTGAACGACCCGCGTGCGCCTGCGCGGGACGACGCCCGGCAGAGTGGTGCGCGTGGGCGGGGAGGGGCGGATCGCCCGGCTGGTCGACGGGGTGCTCGTCGTCGCCGGCGCCCTCGTGGCCACGGTGGTCTTCGACGCCCTCGACCTGCCCTCGCCCTCGCTGTTCGGCGGCCTGCTCGCCGGCCTGGTGCGCGGCCTGGCCGGCCGCCGGCGGCTGGTCGTCCCGCGGCCGGGGATGATGGCGGCGCAGGCCCTCATCGGCGTCTCCGTCGGGGCTCTGGTCGACGTCGACACCCTCGCCGCGATCGGCCGGGACTGGCTGCCGGTGCTCCTGGTCGTCGTCGGCACGCTGGCGCTGACCGTGCTGGCCGGGCTGCTCATGCGGTTGCAGCCGGGGATCACGCCGGTCACCGGCGCGTTCGCGATGATCGCCGGGGGCGCGTCCGGGATCACCGCGATGTCCCGCGAGCTGGGCGCCGACGACCGGATGGTCGCCGTCCTCCAGTACCTGCGGGTGCTGATCATCGTCGTGCTCATGCCGGTGGTGGCGACGGCGCTGTTCGGTGCCGAGCCGGGATCCGGCGGGACGACGGTCGCCGAGGCCGGACCCGGGTGGCCGGCCGGACTGCTGTATGCCGCGGTCAGCGTGCTCGCCGGCATCCCCCTGGCCCGGCTGCTCCGGATCCCGGTGCCGGCGCTGCTGGGGCCGATGCTGATCGCGGCCGGGCTCGACCTGAGCGGGCTGTCCGGCGGCGCGCAGGTGCCGGTGGCGCTCGAGCTGGCCGCGTTCCTGGCGATCGGCCTGGCCGTCGGGCTGAACTTCACCCGGGACAGCCTGCGCACCATCGGGCGGGCGCTGCCCCTCGCGCTGGCGATCATCCTCGGGCTGATCGCCGCCTGCGCCGGGCTGGGCGCCGTGCTCACCGCCACGACCGGGGCCAGCGCCCTCGACGCCTACCTCGCCACCACGCCGGGCGGCCTCTACGCGGTGCTGGCCACGGCCCGCGACGGCGGCGCGGACGCCACCTTCGTCCTCGCCGTCCAGGTGCTGCGGCTGTTCGTGATGCTGCTGTCCGCGCCGCTGCTGGCGCGGTGGCTGCGCCGCTCGGCCTGACGGGAATCCACGGGTGACCGTGGGTCGTTGTGCGTTCAACTGGTCGGCGGCGAGGGAGTGGCAGTGCAGCTCGGGGTCTACACGTTCGGCGACGTCCTCTCGGACCCGCGCACCGGGACGACGATCAGCCCGGAGCGGCGGCTGGCGAACCTGCTGGAGGAGATCGCGCTCGCCGACCAGGTGGGCCTCGACGTCTTCGGCGTCGGCGAGCACCACCGGCCCGACTACGCGGTCAGCTCGCCGGCCACCGTGCTCGCCGCGGCCGCCGTCCGCACCTCCCGCATCCGGCTGTCCAGCGCCGTCACCGTGCTCTCCTCCGAGGACCCGGTGCGGGTGTTCCAGCAGTTCGCCACCGTCGACCTGCTCTCGCACGGCCGGGCCGAGATCATGGCCGGGCGGGGTTCGTTCATCGAGTCGTTCCCGCTGTTCGGGTACGACCTCGACGACTACGACGAGCTCTTCGCCGAGAAGCTGGACCTGCTGCTGCAGCTGCGCGACTCGACGAGGGTGACCTGGTCCGGCCGGCACCGCGCGGGACTGGTCGACCAGCCGGTCTTCCCCCGCCCGGTGCAGGACCCGCTGCCGGTGTGGGTCGCGGTCGGGGGCAACCCGCAGTCGGTGGTGCGCGCCGGAGCGCTCGGACTCCCGCTGGCCCTGGCCATCATCGGCGGCGAGCCGGCCCGGTTCGCGCCGCTCGCGCAGCTGCACCGCCGGGCGGCGGCGCAGTACGGGCACGGTCCGCTGCCGGTCTCGATCAACTCGCACGGCTTCGTCGCCGACACCTCGCAGGCCGCCGCCGACAGCTTCTACGACACCTACGCCGAGGTCATGACCCGGCTCGGCCGCGAGCGGGGCTGGGGCGCGATGACCCGCGCGGACTTCGACGCGCTCGCCGGCCTGCACGGCGCGGTGGTCGTGGGCAGCCCCCAGCAGGTGGCCGAGAAGATCCTGTTCCAGCACGAGGTCTTCGGTCACGACCGGTTCCTCGTGCAGTCCTCGCTGGGCGCGGCACCGCACCGGGAGGTGCTGCGCTCGATCGAGCTGCTGGGCACCGAGGTCGCCCCGATCGTGCGGGCCGAGCTGGCGTCGCGGTCGAAGGCGACGGTCTGACCGGCCGTCCGTGGGGTCCCCCTCCGTCCCGGGACGCGCCTACCCTGGCCCGGGGTGCAGGGAGGTGAGGGAGCTGTCCGAGGAGACGACCGGCACGGACGCCGGCACGCAAGACGCCGTCCTGCTGTTCGTGGGTGGCCCGCTGGACGGGCGGGTGGAGATCCGCGAGGCCCGGCACGGTGAGCCGCTGCCCACCATCACCCACGTGCACCTCCACGGCGGCCCCAAGGTGGTGCACCGCTACGACCTGACCACGCTGAGCGGCTCGGCCGGTGTGTACACGGTGCGGCCCTCCCCGTCGGTCCGGGACCGCTCGGTCGCCGACTGACCCGTCACCGGCGCCGCAGCACGACCCCGGCGTAGCCGAACTCGCCGGGGTGGGCGCGGCGCACCTCGATCTCGGTGCGCACGGCCGCCAGCGCGGCGGACGTCGCCTCGTCGGGGTCGGGCCAGGCGTCGATGGCCGCCTCCAGCGGCCGGTGGTACTCGTCCTCCCAGTCGGCGTCCGGGAGCAGGTGGGTGGCGAGGACGGCGTAGCCCGCGGCGTCGGCGGCGGCGACGGTCGCCGCCTCGTCGCGCATCGCGGGGTACCCGGCCCAGAACGCGGCGGCCTCCGGGGACGGCGCAGCCGTGGTCCACACCGCGTCGGTGAGCACCAGGACACCCCCGGCCGGGAGCAGCCGGCGCCACTCGCGCATCGCCGCGTCCACCCCCATCAGGTAGGCGGCGCCCTCGCACCACAGCAGGTCGAACGCGCCGTCGGGGTGGGGGAGCGCGGTCATCGACGCGCGCTCGACGGCGATCCGGTCGCCGAGCCCGGCCGCGTCGGCCGCCGTCCGCGCCCGGCGGAGGAACGGCTCGTGCAGGTCCAGGGCGATGACCCGGGCGCCGGACCCGGCGAGGACGAGGGACGCCCGCCCGGGGCCGCAGCCGATGTCGAGGACCCGCGGTTCCGGTGGCAGCGGGCGGGCGAGGTCGAGCAGCCTGCGGGTGGTCGCGTCGGAGCCGACCCCCTCCCGCGGCAGGTCGCGGTGCAGGGCCCAGAAGACCTCGGCGGCGTCCATCACGGGGGAGCATGGCCCGCCGGTGCCGGTCCGGTCGACCGCATCGGGGGTCGACGGAGTGGGCCGACGGAGCCCGTCGTCAGCGGCCGTGCTGCGACCGGACGGCGGCGACGACCTCGTCGAACCGCCCCCGCGCGAGCGCGGCGCCCTCGCGGCGGGCGGAGCCCGGCGGCAGCAGCAGGAGCCGGTCCAGCCGGGCCTCGCTGGGCCGGCTTCGGGCGTCCCACGCACCGGTGCCGACGTCCATCCACACGCGGCCGAACCGGGCCTCGTCGGCGGCATCCCGGTCGTGGTCCTGGCTGGAGAGCATCAGCCCGACCAGGTCGGCCCCGCGCCGCCCGATCACCAGCACCGGCCGGTCCTTGCCCCGGCCGTCGCCCTCGTCGAAGGGCACCCAGGCCCAGACGACCTCGCCGGGGTCGGGCCGGTCGTCGTCCTGCGGCCGGTAGGCCAGCTCGACGCCGGCCAGCCCGCCGGTGAGATCCCGCACGCCTCCGGGTGCGGGCGCTGCTGCCGGCGCCGCCCGGCGGACCGGTGACCGGCTCGCCCGTGCGGTCGGCTGCAGCGTCGCGCGCAGCAGTCCGGAGAGACGTCGGCCGAGCCCGGGACCTGCCATGGCGGCACGGTACGGAACGTCCGTTGGGCGGCCGCGCGGGGGCCGGTGGTGAACACCATGCGTCGCATGTGACACACAGGTACCAATCCGTCACGAAGAAGGTTCGAACTGCCGATGGGGGGGCAACGATGAGCGCACGGGGCGGTCAGGAGTGGCCCTCCCGGGAGAGGGGGGTCTCCCATGACCTCGGCCGAGCCGGTCCTGCCCGCGGCACCGTGGCCCCGTGAGGTGAAGGCCAGCGTGCTCGCGGCCTTCCAACTGGTGGAGGACGCCCGCTACCTCGGAACCGACCGGCGCAGCCGGCAGGACCGTCGGCGGGCGCTCGCGGAACGCACCGTCGCCTACCGCAAGCTCGCCCGGGACCTCCGTGCCAGCTGACGAAGGACCCCCTGCCCGACCGCTCGCGGAGCGCCCCTGCAGGGGGCGACTAGGCGACGCAGAACTCGTTGCCCTCCGGGTCGGTGAGCGTCGCCCAGGTGAACGGCCCCTGCGACTCCCGGTACTGCTCGGTCGCGCCCATGCCGACCAGCCGCGTCACCTCGGCGTCCCGGCGCTCGGGTCCCACGTGCAGGTCGAGGTGCACCCGGTTCTTCACCGTCTTCGCCTCCGGGACCAGCTGGAAGAGCACCCGCGGCCGGCCCGGGTCCGGCGAGGTGACCGCCGCCCCCGTCTTCCACACCAGCGCGCCCCGGTGGGTGGTGGTGTCGGCCTCGGTCGCCGCGCCCGACTCCACCATCCGGCGGATGAACGCCTCCTCCTGCGCCTCCACCTGCCAGCCGAGCGCCTCGGCCCACCAGTCGGCCAGCCCGTGCGGGTCGGCGCTGTCGATCACGATCTGGACGTCGGTCGCCATGGCCGCACCCTAGGACGGCCCACCGACGGTCTCAGAGCTCCTCGGCCAGGCCCGCCCGCATGACCGCGTCGTCGGGCAGCGGCGTGGTGAGCCGGCAGTGGTCGCCGAAGACCTCGCGCATCGGGGCGAACGCCGAGCGCTCGACCTGCCGCGCCGGGTCCCAGAGGCCCGAGCGCATCACCGACTTCGCGCACTGGAAGTAGGCCCGGGCCACCGTCACCACGAGGACCGATCGCGGGGCGCGGCCGAACTCGGTGAGGTCCACCCCGAGGTCCTCCGGCGCGGCCAGCTCGGCGGTGCCGTAGACGCGCAGCGTCTCCTCGATGCCCGGCACGAGGAACAGCAGCGCCACCCGGGGGTTGCCCGCCACGTTCCGCAGGCTGTCCACCCGGTTGTTGCCCGGCCGGTCGGGCAGCGCCAGCCGGTGCTGGTCGAGCACCTTCACGAAGCCCGGGTCACCTCCGCGCGGCGACACGTCCGGCCAGCCGTCGGGGGACGCCGTGGACAGCGTCGCGAACGGTGCGAGCTCCACGAACGCCCGGCAGTGGCGGTCGAGGTGGTCGATGACCTTGTCCTGCACCAGCTGCGAGGGGTCGCGGTACCTCTCCAGTACGCCGTCCATGCCGACGACGGTATCCCGGCTACCGTGCAGCACCGTGCCCGCACAGTGGAGCGCCCCGGTCCGGTACGTCGAGTGCGACCAGCAGGGCGTCGTCTTCAACGCCCACTACCTGACCTGGGCCGACGAGGCGTCCAACGGGTGGTGGGCCTCGATGGGCCTGTCCTGGGAGGAGCTGGTCGAGCGCCGCATCGACCCGCTGGTCAAGGCCAGCTCGCTGGAGTGGTCCGCCTCGGCCCGCTGGGGCGACACCGTGACGGTGGACGCCGAGACCGAGCAGGTGGGCCGCACGAGCGTGACGGCGCGGTTCACCGTGCGGGTGGGCGACCGGGTGTGCTGCGTCGTCCGGACCACCTACGTCGCCATCACCGACGGGCGCTCCACCCCCTGGCCGGACGACGTCCGGGCGCGGCTGGCCGCCTGAGGGCCGCTCAGGCGGCCTCGCTCGGCCGGCCCCAGCCGGACTTCTCCTGACCGGAGAGGTCGGCGATGGCCTCCATGATCTGGTCGGTCACCGCGCGCCGGGCCCGGCCGTTGCCCGCCATGCCCCGGTACTCGTCGAACGTCAGCGGCTTGCCGAAGGTGACCGACACCTTGTGCGGGCGGGGCCACCGCGAGCCGACCGGCTGGACCTTGTCGGTGCCGGCCACCGCGACCGGGACCACGGGGCAGTCGGCGGTCAGCGCCAGCCAGGCCACCCCGGTCTTGCCCCGGGCCAGCCGGCCGTCCCGGGACCGGGTGCCCTCGGGGTAGATGCCGAAGCCGCCGCCCTCCCGCAGCACGCCCAGCGCGGTGTCGAGCGCCTCCTGCGCGGCCCGGTGCGTCTGCCGCTCGACGGGCAGCGCCCCGAGCGCGGTGAACAGCGTCCGGGTGAGCCAGCCGGTCACGCCTGACCCGGTGAAGTACTCGGCCTTGGCCAGGTAGCCGACCCGGCGCGGGGCGGAGAGCGGGATGACCATGCTGTCGATGAACGACAGGTGGTTGCTGGCCAGGATGAACGGGCCGGTCGCCGGGACGTTCTGCCGCCCGGTGACGTGCGTGCGCAGCACGATCCGGAACAGCGGGCGCAGCAGGAACCGGACGACGAGGTAGAGCACGCCGCGCTTCCCCTCTCGGGTCGGGGGGCCGCCGGCGGGCGCCGGCGGCAGCGGCATTCTCCCGTGCGCCCGGGCCCCGGTGCTGTGACCCAGGGCATCCGGGCTCAGTGCATCCGCGGTGTGGGCGGGCACACGTCCCGGATCAGCCCGCGGATGTCGTCGGGCAGCGGCGCCCGGCCGCAGGCGGACTCGACGATCGTCACGGCGACGTCGCGCACCTTGCGGTGACAGTTGCTGGAGATGTGCGCCAGCGTCTCGAAGGCCACCTGGTCGCCGCAGCCGGTGAGCAGCATGAGGATGCCCTTCGCCTGCTCGATCGCCGCCCGGCTGCTCATCGCGGTGCGCAGCTGGGACACCTCGGTCTCCAGCGCCTGCACGAGGTCGCCGTCGTCCCGGCCCGGGGGCGCGGTCGGCGCGCCACGGTGGACGTCGGGGGGCACCTCGACGAACAGGCCCTCGAGGGCGTCGACGGTCCCGACGGCGTCGACCACCGGTTCACCGACGAGGACGGCGGTGCGCTCGATGCCACCGCGGCTGCACAGCCGCACGCGCAGGGCGAAGGGGAGCCCGCTGGTGCACGCGGTGGCGATCGACTCGAGCGTCCGGGCGCGGTCGGCGGTGTGCAGCGACCGCACCAGCAGTTCGGTGCAGGGGTGCGAGCCGCCCCGGCCGAGCCCGAGCAGCGCGGACATCTCGGGCGACCAGGTCCAGGTGCCGGTGCGCCGGTCGTACCGGTACCGCCCGGCCAGGCGGCGGCCGGCCGGTGCCGGCCGGGGAGCGGCGACCGACGGGTGGCTCGCGGGAGGAGCCGGCCGGGCGAGGGTGGGGGAAGGCGTCGTCATCTCGACTCCACGGGGTGCCTCCGGGCGGACCCGGCTCGGGCGCCGCAGGCCGGGTGCTCGACCTCTGCGGTACGCCGGCGGTGGCGGGACCACCGGCCGCTCCGTTCAGGGGACGGTACGTCGTCGGTCGCGGGGGCGCACGCCCAGCGACGACGCGATTGCACGCCGCGTCGCGTCGCCACCCGCTGTCCGCGCGCGGCACCCCGGTGCGTCGGACGCACCGCTCAGACGACGGTGGCCGGGCGGGCGGGGGCCAGGTGCCCCGAGCCGCGGCTGGGCAGCCCCGCGGCCACCCCGGCCAGCAGCCGCACCGCGGTCCGCAGCCGGTCCGGCGGCAGGGTGAACGGCAGCCGCAGGCGGTCGTCGAACGCGTGCCCCGTCCCGAACGCCCGCCCCTCCGCCAGCACCAGTCCGTGCGGCGCGGCGGCCGCGGTCAGGGCGGCCGAACTGGTCCCGGGCGGCAGCTCGCACCACACCGACAGCCCGCCGGCCGGCCGGCGGGCGGTCCACCCCGGGAGCGCGACGGCCAGCTCGGCGAGCAGCGCCTCGCGACGCTCCCGCAGCACCCGGCGCCGCTCCTCGAGGATCGCGTCCAGGCGTGCCATCAGCACGACGGCCGCCAGCTGGTCGACGACGCCCACCGACAGCTGCCGCCGGCCCAGCGAGGCACCCAGCTGGGCGGCCAGCGCCGCGTCGGTGCGCAGCCAGCCGATCCGCAGACCGCCCCACACGGCCTTGGACAGCCCGCCGACGGTCACCGTGGCCGCGTCGGGCAGCCCGGCGGCGAACGGCGGGAGGGGGCCGCCGTCCAGGTGCAGCTCCGCGGTCACCTCGTCGACGACGGCCAGGACGCCGTGCTGCCAGAGCGTTGCCGACAACCGGCGCCGCCCCGCCGCCGACAGCCGGGCGCCCGACGGGTTGGAGAAGTCGGGCATGAGGAAGGCCATCCGGGAGCTGCTCTGGCGGGTGACCAGCGCGGCGGAGGTGACCAGGGCGTCGGGGTCGTCCGGGTCGACCGGTGCCGGGACGCAGCGGCCCCCGGCGGCGTCGACCATGCCGAGTGCGCCGGGATAGGTCGGGTGCTCGACGAGGACGCGGTCGCCGGGCTGCAGCAGCGTCTGGAAGACGATCGAGGTGGCGTCGCCGGTGCCCGCGGTGACGACCACCTGGTCGGGGTCGGTGGGCAGGCCGCGGGCGGTGAACCGGTCGGCGATCGCCGCCCGCAGCTCCGGCAGGCCGCTGGGCGCGTAGCCGTGACCGGCGACCTGCCCGGGCAGGGCGGCCACGGCCTGCCGGTAGGCGTCGAGCAGGTCGGGCACCGCCTCCGGGGCCGCGTGCGCGAGGTCGAGCAGCTCCGGGTCGGTGACCGGCGCCCCCCAGGCACTGGTCGCGGCCGGCAGCTCGGTCACGGTGCCGGAGCCGTGCCGGGTGACGGCGAACCCCTCGGCGCGCAGCAGCCGGTAGGCCGAGGCGACGGTGACCCGGCTGGCCCCCAGCGCTGCGGCCAGTTCCCGCTCGGCGGGCAGCCGCGTGCCGCTGGGCAGGGTGCCGGTGGTGACCAGCTCGCGGATCCGCCGGGCCAGACCGGCATACCGCGGACCCGGCACCGCCTCGACCGGCCCGACCAGGGTGGCCAGTTCGCGTGCCCAGGTGGACTGGTCCGGTCGCGGTGGCATGCGGTCCACCATGCCGCAGTGGACTGCTTTCTGCCAGCCTTCGTGCTGCCACTCTTGCGGCATGACTCCAGGTGGTGCGCTCGTCCTGCTCGTCCTGCTCGCGGTGGCCGGCCTGTCGGTGGCCACCCTGGTGACCGCCGTCCGTGGAGGCCGCGGCCCGGCCGACCCCCCGGCCAGTCACCTCCGGACCGACCCGTCCGGCTTCCCCGTCCTGTCCGCGCCGCGCGGCGCGCTGCACCGGGTGCCGCGCCGGGCCCGCCCCGGGACCGCGCGCCCGTCGGCACGACTCGCCCGGGGAGTCCGGCTCGTCCGGGGAGTGCGGCGGACCTCGCCCGCGCGCTGACCGGCCGGCATCCGACCGCGCGGGCCGCGCCGTCCCCGAGCCGGACGGCGCGGCCCGTCGTCCCTAGGATCGGCGGTCATGCGCCTGCCCGGCCGGTACTCCGGCACTGCCCGGCCGATCGTGACCTACGGGAGCGACCCGGTGCTGCACCGGTCGTGCGCGCCGGTGACCGAGTTCGGCAAGGAGTTGCGGCACCTCGTCCTCGACATGTTCGCCTCGATGGAGGCCGCGGACGGGGTCGGCCTGGCGGCCAACCAGATCGGTGTCGACGCGCGCGTCTTCGTGATCGACTGTCCCGACGCGGCGGGGGAGGACGTCGTCGGCTACGTGGTGAACCCGCGGCTGACCGTGCTCGAGCCGCACGAGGGGGAGCCGGCGGAGGAGGTCACCGAGGAGGGCTGCCTGTCGGTGCCGGGGCCCTACGCCGAGTTGCCGCGGGCCTTCCGGGCACGCGTGGACGGCGTCGACGCGGCGGGCTCCCCGGTGTCCATCGAGGCGACGGGGATGGCTGCGCGTTGTCTGCAGCACGAGGTCGACCACCTCGACGGCACCGTCTACGTCGACAAGCTCCCCGAGGAGCAGCGCGAGCGGCTGCTGGCCGAGGCGGCCGGCCCCGGCGGGGACCTGCCGGCCTGACCGGTCGGGGGAACTCAGATCGAGGTGGGCCAGAACGCCCAGGCGGTGAGCCACACGATGCCGATGGTGACGACCACGGCGACCGGCACGTGTGCGGCGATGTTGCCGGAGCTGCCGAGTGCGCCCTGCACGAAGGTCAGCACGAAGACGGCCGCGGCCAGGCCGGCGGGCCACCAGAGCCCTGACTGCCGCCCGTACAGGACGGCGGCGACCAGCAGGAGCCCGGTGGCCACGTGCAGGACGATCGCCCCGCCGCCGTGCCCGCCGAGGGCGTCCGCGCCCTCCAGGAGCCGGCCGGCGGAGAAGAACTGCCAGAGCACGACGAGCACGGAGAGCACGGCCGCGGCCTGCGCGAGCCGGATGGTCGACGTCTGGCTGGCGACGGCTGCGTCGCGGGTCCGGGTCATCGGGGCCTCCGGGGCTCGGGCGGTTCGGCGGCTGGTGCTTGAAGATTGCAGCACCTGCGTATGGGTGGCGCCAGCCCCCGGAGCTGGGGGTTCTCTGTGAATCGCCTCGTCCTCTTCGATCTCGACGGCACGCTGGTCGACTCCACGCCCGGCATCTGGGCCTCCGTGCGGCACGCGGCCGCGGAGCTCGGGCTGCCCCCGCCCACGCCCGGCCAGCTCCGCGGGATGGTCGGGCCGCCGCTGCAGGACGGCTTCGCGCTGGTGCTCGGCGTGCCGCCGGGCGACGTCCCGCGGGCGGTCGCCGCGTACCGCGCGCACTACACCGCCGGCGCCCTGCTCGACGTCACCGTCCACGACGGCGTCGACGAGTTGCTGGCGGTCCTGGGGGCCGGCGGCGCGACGCTGGCGGTGGCCACGAGCAAGCCCGAGCCGTTCGCCGTCCGGGTGCTGGAGCACACCGGCCTGCTGGCCGCGTTCGCGAGCGTCCACGGGGCGACGCTGGACGGGGCGGTGCGCCACAAGGACCAGGTGGTCGGTGCCGCGCTGGCCGCCCACCCGCACGGCCGGGCGCCGGTGCTCGTCGGCGACCGCGCGCACGACGTGCTCGGCGCCGCCGCGCACGGGCTGCCGTGCATCGGGGCCGGCTGGGGTCCGGCGGAGGACGGCGAGCTGGCGGCGGCCGGCGCGGCGGTCGTCGTCGCGACCCCGGCAGAGGTGCCCGCCGCCCTCGTGCATGTGTGAACCCGCAGGCGGGGCGGGCATGGGCCGGTCGTGACCGACGACCCGCCCCTCCGTGCCGTCGCCCTGGTGTGCAGCCTCAAGCCGTCCCCGGCGCCGTCCAGCAGTGACCTCATGGCCCGCCAGGTACTGGAGGCGCTCGGCGGGCACGGCGTCACCGGCGAGGTCGTCCGCGTCGTCGACCACGACGTGCAGCCGGGTGTCGAGCTGGACATGGGCGACGGCGACGCGTGGCCGGCGATCCGCGCGCAGATCATGGCGGCCGACATCCTCGTGGTGGCCACGCCGACGTGGATGGGGCACATGAGCAGCGTCGCCCAGCGCGTCCTCGAACGGCTCGACGCCGAGCTGTCGGAGACCGACGACTCCGGCCGGCCGCTGGTCGCGGGCAAGGTCGCCGCGGCCGCCGTCGTGGGCAACGAGGACGGCGCGCACAAGATCATCGCCGACCTGTTCCAGGCGCTGGACGACGTCGGCTTCACCATCCCGTCGCAGGCCGGGACCTACTGGAACGACCAGGCCATGGGCGGCACCGACTACATCGACCTGGAGGAGACGCCGGAGGCCGTGGCGTCCACGACCGCCACGCTGGCGGCCAACACCGCGCACCTGGCCCGGCTGCTCAAAGCCAACCCCTACGGCTGAGGGTCAGGCGGCGACCGGCTCGGCCTGCTCCACGGCGGTCTCCTGCCGCACCACGCGCCGCCGCCGCAGCAGCCCGGCCACCGCGATCAGCGTCAGGACGATCAGCACCGCGCCGTAGACCTCGGCGGTCTGCCGCAGTCCCACGTGCCCGACGGCGATGCCCGCGACGACCGCCGGGACGCTGAACGCCAGGTACCCCGCGACGTAGACGCTGGAGAGCAGCCCCGCCCGGTCGCTGGGCGCGACACCGGCGGTGATCGTGCCGAGCGCGCCGAGGAACCCCACCCCGAAGCCGAAGCCGGAGACCGCCGAGGCGACGAAGAACAGGGTCAGGGAACCGGTGGCCAGCGCGGTGATCGTGATGCCGACCCCGACCGCGAACAGCAGCGCCCCGGTGAGCATCGACCGGTGCGGCAGCACCTGCCACATGCTGATCGAGCCGATCGCGCCGCTGCCCTGCATCGCCAGGATCAGCAGGCTGCCGACGAGGTGGCCCTCGACGCCGAACACGCCGACCGCCAGCGACGGGCCGAGGGAGAGGTAGAGCCCGCCCAGGGCCCACGTGGCGACCAGGCAGGGGAGAGCGACGAGGAAGGGAGCCCGGTGCGCGCGCGGTACTCCCACCTGCGGGCGCAGGGACGCCAGCGACCCCGGGATCCGCGGTGAGGTCTCCGGGAGGACCGCGACGGCGGCGGTGGCGACGAGGAAGGCCAGCACGAGCGGGGCGAACACCCAGCGGGTCGGTTCGCCGGTGTACTCGACGAGGACGCCGGCGCCGACCGCCCCGATGGACAGGCCGATCGTCGGCGAGGCGCTGTTGAGCATCGCGGCCAGCGGCCGGTCGCGGCGCTGCAGGTCGAGCAGCATCGCGCCCAGCGTGCCGGTCAGCGTGCCGACGGACAGCCCCTGCACCACGCGGGCGACCAGCAGCCACCCCACGCCGTCGGCCGCCAGGAACAGCACGCCGGAGACGACCTGGAGGAGCAGGCCGACGACGAGCACCGGGCGCCGCCCCACGTGGTCGGACAGCCGGCCGACCACCAGCAGGGCCGCCAGCAGCGCGATCGCGTAGATGCCGAAGACCGTCGTCAGCACCCCGGCCGAGAAGCCGAACCGCTCCTGGTAGACGCGGTACAGCGGCGAGGGCACCCCCGACGCGGCGAGGACCAGGACCAGCAGCGTGGCCGCCGACCAGAAGGCTGCGGTCGGGCGCAGGCGGCGGGAGGGCACGACCACGAGCAAGCCCTCCCGCCGCGGGGTCATTCCCGCCGCCCGGCGGGTCGCCCGGGTCAGCTGCGCGTGAAGCCCGCCGGCAGGACGACGTCCTCGCGGCTGAGGTCGTGCACCGAGGACTTGCCCAGGCCGAGCAGCGCCTCGTCGATGCCCTGCCGGAGGATCGACAGCACGTTCTGCACGCCGCGCTCCCCGTTGGCGGCCATGCCCCACAGGTAGGCGCGGCCGATCATCACGGCCTTGGCACCCAGCGCCATCGCCTTGACGACGTCGCCGCCGCGCCGCACCCCGCCGTCCATGAGCACCTCGACCTGGTCACCGACGGCCTCGGCGATCGCCGGCAGCGAGCGGATCGCGCCGGGGGTGCTGTCGAGGTTGTTGCCGCCGTGGGTGGAGACCGAGATCGCGCTCACGCCGGCGTCGACCGCCCGGCGGGCGTCGTCCACCCGGGTGATGCCCTTGAGCATGAACGGCCCGCCCCACTGCTCCCGCAGCCAGGCGACGTCCTCCCAGCGCGGGAGGGCGGTGCCCATCCACTCGCCGTAGGCGCCGAAGAAGTTGGGCGGCTCCTGCCCCTCGAGGGCGAGGTTCGGGACGCTCAGCTCGGGGATCGCACCGGTGCGCAGGTAGGTGGCCAGCCAGCGCGGCTTGCGCAGCACCTCGGGCGCGAACTTCAGCGCGTTCTTGACGTCGATCTTCTCCGGGATCGGCGGGCTGCCCCAGTCGCGGCGGGACGCGAACGACCAGTCCAGCGTCATGATCAGTCCCTTGGCACCCGCGGCGCGGGCCCGCTCGGCGCGGGCGAGGATCGTCTCCCGCGAGCCGACCCAGTACATCTGGAACAGCATCTTCTCGTGCGCGGCGCCGACCTCCTCCACCGGCTTGCTGGCGAAGGAGGACAGGCCCATCGCGACGTCCTCGGCGGCCGCGGCCCGCGCGACGGCGACCTCGCCGTCGGGGTGCACGGCCTGGACGCCGGTGGGCGAGACGAGCACCGGCATGGAGACCTCCTGGCCCATGACCGTGGTCGCCGTCTCGCGCTTGGCGGCCAGGTCGGCCACGTGCGGGCGCCAGGTGATCTCGTCGAAGGCGGCGACGTTGTCGTTCGCCGTCAGGCCCTTCTCCGTTCCGGCGACCAGCGCCAGGTAGACCGACCGCGGCAACCGCTTCTTCGCGCGGTGCTGGGCCTCCTCGACGGTCTCGAACCAGTCCTTCGTGCTCGCCATGACGTCCTCCGCGACTCGCTGCTCACCGGCGGCGGGACCGGTCTGCGCCGGTGACGCCCGCCACGTCCCGCGACATGGTGCCAGGAGGTGGCACTGAGTGTCACGCGCGGCTTCTCGTCCGCGGAAGGGACGACGGGGCGCCGGCGGCGGGCCCCGGGACCCGCCGCGCCCCCCGCCGCGCCCCTCGCCGTCAGCCGGGTGCGTCGAAGGACATCCAGATCCGGCGCCGCTCGGCCCGGCCGGAGACGAGCGCCATCGCCTCGACGCGGCGGCGCTGGTCGCCGGTGGCGGTGTGCTGGACGACGGCCACCTCGGCGTCCCGCATCGCCCGCTCGGCGGCGTGCTCGGCCTCGGTCGAGGGGCGCTCGTCGGCGACGTCGACGGGCTCCTGCGCGCGGGCGTAGGGGCTCTCGGGCGGCAGGTTGCCGCTGACCCGGCCGTAGGCCCCGAGCAGCAGCAGCACGAGCCCCGCGACGACGGAGAAGACCACGTTGGGGAACTCGAAGGCCAGGAGGTTGTAGCTCGTCCGCATCACCGCCAGGTTGGCCAGCGCCGAGACGAGGAACAGCGACCCGACGACGATCATCACCGTCGAGGCGATCCGCGGCCCGTGCGCGGCGGCGGCGAACAGCACCAGCGCGGTGACGACGGAGACCGCCGACAGCAGGCCGTTGGACGACAGCCCGAGGATCGGCTCCCCCTCGGTGGAGAAGAAGGGCAGCCCGCCGGCGAAGCCGAGCAGGCCGAAGGTGGCGATGACCAGCCCGACGACGACGGCACCGATCCGGTGCACGACCAGGACGCGCGCACCTGGGTCGGGCGTCGCGCTCGTCGTCCGCTGCCGGGAGTGGGGACGCAGGACCATCGGGACGCTCCTCGCGGGAGGGGTGCTGGTGCCTGCTCTTCGGCCTGGGTGCGGCGTCCGGATGCGGGAAGGTCACCGGGCCCGCCGTCGTTGACCGGGGCATGACCCGCCCGTTCGATATGGACCTGCACTCCGAGTTCCTCCGCGCCGACCTGTTCCTCTCCATGGGGCAGCCGATCGAGGCGGCCAAGGTGCTGGTGCCCGTCGTCGAGGCGGAGCCGGCGAACCAGGCGGCGCTCGAGCTCCTGGCCCGCGCCTACTTCGGTTCCGCGCAGCTCGGCCGCGCCGAGGAGGCGCTGGGCCGGCTGGTCGAGCTCGCCCCGGCCAACGGGTGGGCGCGTCGGGCGCTCGCGCGGACGCTGGAGCGGCAGAGCCGGGCCGACGAGGCGGTGCCGCACCACCGGATGGCCGACGCCCTCGGCGCCGACTGAGCCTCCCCGGCACCTCTCGGCGTCACGAGCGCGTCCGCTCGTGACGCCGGAGGACGACGGCGACCGCCGCGCCCGCGGCCGCGGTGGCCCAGCCCAGCGGCGTGCCGGCGAGGAGCAGACCGCTCTCCTCCGTCGTAAGGGCGGGCTGGGGCACCGGGGCCTGGGCGTGGTCGCGTTCGGGCTGACCCGGCGGGCCGAGCGCCGGCTGGTGGACCTGCCCGCGCAGGAGGCGGCCACCTACGCGGTGACCCGGGACCGGCTGGCCGGCTACCGGGCGGCGGCCGAGGCGGCCGGGGTCGACCGGTCCGGCGTCCCGGTCGCCGAGGGCACCGGCAGCACCGTCGAGGATGGAGAGGCGGGCGTGGCCGCCGTCCTGGCGCACATGCCCCGGCCGACGGCCCTGCTCTGCCTCAGCGACCGGCCGGCGGAGGGCGCGCTGCGGACGGCGTCCCGGCTGGGCCTGCGGGTGCCGTCCGACCTCACCGTCGTGGGCGTCGACGACGCCGAGCCCGCCGTCCGGCTGGGCCTGACCACGGTGGCGCAGCCGCACCGGCGCAAGGGCGAGGTGGCCGCCGGTGCGCTGCCGGACCTGCTCCGCGGGCAGCGGCCGAGACGGTCACGGTGCTGCCGACCGGGCTCGTGGTGCGCGGCTCGTCCGGGCCGCCGCCGCGGGCGTGATCCGCGGGCCGCTCAGGCGGTGGTGCGGCCGGGCGCGGCGCCGAAGACGCGTGCGTCCCGGCGCTCCAGCCGGCGGGCCATGAGCCGGCCGGCGCGGATCAGCAGCGGCGTGGCCCCGGGCAGCCGGCGGACCTGCTCGTCGGTGAGGCCCGAGACCACCCAGCCGAGCACGGCGGGGATCTCGTGCGGCCGGTACTCCTTGGCGAACACCTCGCGGTCGAGCCGGTCCCAGTCCTCCTGCGTGAGGTGGGCCTGCACCAGCGCCATCCCGTCGCGCTCCTCGTGCGCGAGGTGTGCACAGAGCGCGTCGCGCAGCTCGGCGGTCCGGTCGGTCAGCGCCCGGCGGGCGTCCTCCCCGGCTTGCCCGCGGGCGAGCGCAGTGAGGTGGGTGCGGCACGCGGCGAGCAACGGGTCGACGACGGCGTGCTCCTCCTCGAGGGCGTCGAGCACGGCCCGGTCCGCACCGCGCTCGGCCAGCAGCGGCCACAGGCCGGCGTCCTCACCGGTGTGGTGCTTGTGCAGCACGCTGGCGAACAGCCCGAAGCGGCGGGCCACGAGCCGCCAGCGTCGCCGGTCGGCCACGGGGACGTCGGCGGTGACCCTCGTGAAGGCGTCCAGGTCGCGCCGGAAGGCGCGGTGCATCAGGTACATCGCGGCCAGGTCGATCGGCCCGTCGGGGGCGGCGGCCTGGCCGGGGAGCAGCAGCTGGTCGACGGAGGCGGTGGCGGTCACGGGTGCTCTCCTTTGAGCTGAGTGACAATAAAACGAATAAAGCGATGCTATGGTGAACCTGTGACGGAGGGCAAGAGGGTCTACCGCTCAGCGCTGCGGGCCCAGCAGGCCGAGCAGACGCGGATCGCGGTGCTCGACGCGGCGGGCCGCTGTTTCCTCGAGTGCGGGTACGTCGGGACGACCATGCGGGACGTCGCGGCGGCCGCCGGCGTCTCCGTGCCGACCGTGTTCGCGCAGGGCGGCAAGGCGGCGCTGCTCCTCGCCTGCGTCGACCGCTCCGTCGCCGGGGACGACGAGGACGCTCCCTTGCTGGCCCGCGAGCGGTTCCAGCGGTTCTTCGGCGCCCCCGAGCTCGAGGAGAAGCTCGCGGCGCTGCGGGAGATCGCGCTGCGCTACGTGCCGCTGACCGCCCCCATGCTGGCGGTCTTCGCCGCCGCCGCGGCCGCCGATCCGGAGATCGCCGCCGCGTGGACCGAGTACGGGCGCCGCCGCTACCAGGACAACCGGGCGCTGGTCGAGGCCCTCGCCGCCTGGCTGCGGCCCGACCTGGACGTCGACCGCGCCACCGACATCTGGTGGGCGGTGTTCACCCACGAGCTGTCCGACGCGCTCATCGGCGTCCGCGGCTGGAGCCTCGAGGAGTACGTCGACTGGCTCGTCGGGTCGGTGCGGCGGCTGCTGCTGCGCTGACCTGCCGTCGAACGCGTGCATCGACCAGCCGGGCCCGGGTAACCCCTCGGCATGAGCATCCTCGGACGACTGATGGGCACGGCAGAGAACACTGCACGCAGCGCCGCGCGTGGCGGCGGCGCCGCCGGGCGGAAGACGGGGCGCACCGCCGGACGCGCGACGACGGGCCGGTCGGCCGCCGGGCGGGCCTCGACCAGCCGCGGCTTCGGCCGCACGACGGCCCGGTCGACCGGTCGCGGACGACCCACCACCGCCGCCTCCGGGATCAGCGGGATGCTGAGCGGGCTGCTCCGCCGCCGCTGACGATCAGGGGACGACGGCCGCGGCCACCAGTAGGGTGACCGTGGCCGTCGTCTCGCCCATCGCGCCCATGACGTCGCCGGTGACCCCGCCGAGGCGGGTCCGCGCCCGGCGCAGGAGGAGTTCGGCTGCGGCCAGGCCCGCTGCGGCGCCGCCGAGGAGCTGACCGGCGAGCACCGGGTCGCCGGCGGCCGCGACCCCGATGAGGACGACGCAGACCACGAGGCAGCCGCCGAACCACCGCCCGGACACGGTGCCGGCGACCGCGCGGCCCAGCGCGGAACCCTCCGCCGGCGCGACCCCCCGCAGGCCGGTGCGCGCCATCGCGATCCGGGCGGTGAGCACCGACGTCCAGAGCCCGAGCCACCCGTGGTCGTCGGCCAGCAGCACGGCCGCGCACGAGACCTGCAGCAGCACGGCCAGGACCAGGGTCACGACGCCGAACGGACCGACGTCCCCCTGGTGCATGACCTGCAGTGCCCGCTCCCGCCCGCACAGCGGGCCCAGCCCGTCTGCGGTGTCGGCGAGGCCGTCCAGGTGCAGTCCGCGGGTGAGTGCCGCCAGGGTCGCCACCCCCAGCACCGCGCCCACCAGCGGGCCGACCAGGTGTGCGCCCGCCACGGCCACCCCGGTGGCGACGCCGCCGAGCAGCAGGCCCACGAGGGGAGCCCACGGCAGCACGCCCCGGGTCCCCGCCGCCGCGCGAGCCGGGACCGGCAGGACCGTCAGCATCGCGGCGGCCTCGAGCGGACCCGTCCACCTCACCGGCGGGCGGCCGTTCCGTCGCGGGCTCCGGCGGCTCCCCGGTCGGCCCGGGCCCGTGTCATCCGGTGGGCCTCACAGCTGGACCTCGAGCCGGGTCACGCTGCCGTTGTGCGGCGTGACCGCCGGCAGTGCGTCGGGGCCCAGCCCGGTGGCGACCGCCTGCACGGCCCGGATCGTGTCGCCGTGGGTGACCAGCGCGACGACGTCCGCCGGCGGCTCGGCGCACAGGTGTTCCAGGTACGCCGCGACCCGGCCGTGCAGCTCCGCGAGGCTCTCCCCGCCGTCGGCCGCCCAGTGCGGGTCGTCCCAGTCGACGACGTCCCACAGGTCGCGGGACGGGCGGCCCTCGAGCACCCCGTAGGCCTGCTCGCGCAGCGCGGCGGTCGTGGTGAAGGGCAGACCGGTCGCGCGGGCACAGTGCTCGGCGGTCTGCACGGCGCGCCGCAGGTCGCTGGAGACGAGGACGCCCGGCCGCAGGTCCCGCAGCTCCCGGGCCGCCGCCGAGGCCTGCGCGTGCCCGAGGTCGGTCAGGGGCACGTGGGCCGTCTGCCCCTGCATCAGGCCCGCGGCGTTCCACTCGCTCTGCCCGTGGCGGACGAGGAGAAGGGTCAGCGGCCGGGCCATGGTGGGAGCGAGGGTAGCCAGCCTGCCGCGGGTCACCGCCGGCTCCCTCGTACCGTCGTGGTCGTGACCATCCCCGTCCGCCCCGGCGCCGCCCGGCCCGCCCGTCCGGGCGCCCCCGACCCGCTGATGCCGCTGCTGGACCTGCCCGGCGTCCGGGACGCGGCCCTGGCCGCCCGCAGCGGCATCGACCGGCTGCTCGGCCACCGGGTGCTGCGGCGCGAGTCCGCGGGCGTGAGTGCGGAGTCCGCGCTGCGAGGCGCGCGCGCCTCGGCCGCGCTGGAGGGGGTCGACGTGCCCCTGTCCGGCCTGCGCGCCGGGCAGGTGGACGACCCGGTCGTGCAGGGCGCGCTGCGCAGTTCGGTGGCGCTGGGGTCGATGGTCGACACCTGGTCACGGGCACCGGGGCAGGTGCTGGCCCGGCTGCACGTACTGGCCGCGGCGGACCTCACCGACCGGGCCGCCCTCGGCCGGCCGGCCCAGCACGCCGGCCCGCGGTTGAGCGGGCTGTTCTCCCTCGTCACCGGGACGACCGAGGTGCCTGCAGTGGTCCTCGCCGCGCTCGTCCACGGCGAGCTGGCGGCGCTGGCGCCGTTCGGCGTCGCCGACGGGATCGTGGCGCGGGCGGCGGCCCGGCTGACCGGCATCGCCCGCGGGCTGGACCCCAAGGCGGTGTCGGTGCCCGAGGTGGGCTTCGTCGAGCTGGGGCGGGAGGCGTACGCGGCGGCGCTGGCCGGGTACGCCTCCGGACGGCCGGAGGGCGTGGCGAGATGGCTGGTGCACTGCTGCCGTGCCACCGAGCACGGCGCCGTGGAGGGCCTGGCGATCTGCGAGAGCCTGCTCCGCGGCTGACCTCGTCCGCGGGTCCGCGGTGGGACCGGCCGGTGGTGACCGTGAGCCGCGGTGGCCGGGCGAAGCGGCGCCCGCGTCAGGCATCGCGGCGGCCGTCGGCTGGTCAGGCGCCGCGGCGCCGGTCGGCTCGTCAGGCGCCGCGGCGCCGACGCCGGCCGGGGAGTGGGGTGGAGGGACCGGCAGCGCCCTCGCGGAGGGCGCGCCGCCGGGCGTACCAGGCCAGCCCGACCACCGCGGCACCGACGCCCATCGCCGCGCCGGTCACCACCGGCGCCGAGGACACGGCGAACCGCGAACGCATGGACACCGGCCGGGTGAACTCCAGAACCGGCCAGCCGCGCTCGACGGCGGCCTTGCGCAGCCCTCGGTCGGGGTTCACCGCCGTCGGGTGGCCGACCTCCGACAGCATCGGCAGGTCGGTGATCGAGTCGCTGTACGCGTAGCAGTCGGCCACGTCGTAGCCGTTCTCGGCGGCCACCTCGCGGACCGCGACCGCCTTGTTCTCCCCGTACGCGTAGAAGTCGATCTCCCCGGTGTAGCGTCCCTCGACGGTCACCATGCGCGTGGCGACCACCCGATCGGCCCCCAGCAGCTCGCCGATCGGTTCCACCATCTCCGCACCGCTGCTGGAGACGATCACGATCTCCCGGCCCGCCGCCCGGTGCTCCTCGATCAGGTCGGCGGCCTCGGCGTAGATCAGCGGGTCGACGATGTCGTGCAGCGTCTCGCGGACGATCTCGTGCACCGTGGTGACGTCCCAGCCGGTGCACATCTGCGTGATCTGCGCGCGCATCCGCTCCATCTGCTGGGCGTCGGCGCCGGACAGGGAGAAGACGAACTGGGCGTAGGCGCCCTTGAGCACGGCGCGGCGGTTGATCAGCCCGCCCTGGAAGAACGGCCGGCCGAAGGCCAGGGTGCTGGACTTGGCGATGACCGTCTTGTCCAGGTCGAAGAACGCCGCTGCGCGGGTCACGGTTCACGACTGTAAGTGGACAGGGCGACGGTGACGGGGATCGCTTCCTGTCCACACCCGTTCGGGTTGTCCACAGATCCCGTGCGCCCCTCCCGCCACCGGGGGCGATGACTGTGCGCTGGGGCCGTGGCAGCTCTCCGTCCCCTCCCGCACCGCCCGCTCGTCGTCGCCGCCGACGAGGAGCTCCTCGACGACCTCCTGCGGCTGCTGGCCGCCGCCGGTGCCGAGCCCGAGGTGCCCTCCGGTGGGCCCGCACTGCGCCGGGCCCACCGCGACGCGCCGCTGGTCCTGCTCGGTACCGACGTCCTCGCGGCCGCCGCCGTCCGGGCGCTGCCCCGGCGCCCGGGCGTCGTCGTGGTCGCTCCCGGCGAGCCGCCGCCCGGTGCATGGGCGGCGGCGGTGGAGCTGGGCGCCGAGCGGGTGGCGGTCCTGCCCGACGACGAGGGGTGGCTGGTGGCGCGGGTCGCCGCGGCGCTGCGCTCCCCGGTCGACCGGGGGGCGCTGGTCGTCGTCGGGGGCAGCTGTGGCGGCGCGGGGGCCAGCACCGTGGCCGCGGCGGTTGCGCTGGCCGCGGCCGCCGACGACGGAGCGCTGCTCGTCGACGCCGATGGCTGGGGCGGTGGACTGGACCTGCTCCTCGGCGCGGAGCACACCGAGGGGCCGCGCTGGCCGGAGCTCGCCGGGCTGCGCGGTCGCGTCGCCGGCGACGCCCTCATGGCCGCCCTGCCCGAGGTCTGCGGCGTCTCCGTCCTGGCGGCCTCCCGCTCGGTACCGGACGACGTCCCCGCGGAGGCGCTGCAGTCGGTGGTCGAGGCCGGCCGAGCCGGCGGGTGGCCGGTCGTCGTGGACCTGCCCCGCGCGGCCCGTCCCGAGCTCGCCGATCCGGTGCTGGCCGAGGCCGACCTCGCGGTGCTCGTCGTCCCGGGACGGCTGCGGGCCGCGTCGGTGGCCCGCCTCCTGGGCGGTCCCGGCCTGGACGGTCGCCCCGCGGCGTGGGCGGGGGCGCAGCTCGTCGTCCGTCGCGTCACCGGAGGGCTGTCGGTCGACGAGGTCGCCGACGTGGCGGGGCTGCCGGTGCTCGCGGAGCTCGGTCACGACCGGAGCGCGGTTCCCCGCGGCGAGCGTGGCGAGCCGCCCGGCGTCGGTGCGCGCTCCCCGCTGGGAGCGGTGGCCCGCCGGGTGCTGGCGCAGGTCTCCCGGACGGCCGGGGTCGCGGCGTGAGCGGACCGCCCCTGGTCGACCGGGTCCGTGCCCGCCTCGCGCTCGAGCCGGGAGTGCCGACCCGAGCCTCGGTCGCCGCACTGGTGCGCGAGGAGTCCGGCGGTCTGCTCGGTGACGACGACGTGCTGCGGGCGGTGCGGGACACCGTCGACGAGCTGGCCGGCGCCGGACCGCTCGAAGTACTGCTGCGTGCGCCCGGGGTCAGCGACGTGCTGGTCAACGGGCCCGAGGAGGTGTGGGTCGACCGCGGCGGAGGCCTCGAGCGCAGCGATGTCCGGTTCGCCGACGAGGACGCCGTGCGCCGGCTCGCCGTCCGGCTGGCAGCCGCGGCCGGGCGGCGGCTCGACGACGCAGCTCCGTGGGTCGACGTCGGGCTGCCCGACGGCACCCGGCTGCACGCGGTGCTGCCGCCGGTGTCGGGGAGCGGGACCTGCCTGTCCCTGCGGGTGCTGCGCCGGGCCTCGCTGTCCCTGGGCGACCTGGCCGAGCGTGGCACCCTCCCCGGCAGCAGCGCGACCCTGCTGCACGCCCTCATCGCCGGCCGGCACGCCTTCCTCGTCACCGGAGGCACCGGGTCGGGCAAGACGACGCTGCTGTCCGCGCTGCTCGGCGTCGTCCCTGCGGGCGAGCGGTTGGTGCTGTGCGAGGACGCGCCGGAACTGGCCCCCGCGCACCCGCACGTCGTCCGGCTCTCGACGCGGCCGCCGAACGTGGAGTCGGTGGGCGAGGTGACCCTGCGCGACCTGGTGCGGCAGGCCCTGCGCATGCGCCCGGACCGGCTGGTGGTGGGCGAGGTGCGCGGTGCCGAGGTCACCGATCTGCTCGCCGCGCTGAACACCGGCCACGACGGCGGCTGCGGCACCCTGCACGCCAACCGGCCGGCCGAGGTGCCGGCCCGGCTGGAGGCGCTCGGTGTCGCCGCCGGTCTCGACCGCCTGGCCGTGCACAGCCAGGCGGCCGCGGCGCTGGCCGTCGTCGTGCACCTGCGCCGGACGCCGTCCGGACGGCGGGTCGAGGAGATCGGTGTGGTCCGCCGATCCGGGGAGCTGGTCGTCGTCGAGGCCGGCTGGCGCGCAGACGGTGGCGCGTGTCCCGGCGCGGACCGGCTGGCCGCGCTGCTGGACCATGTGTCCGGAGCGTCGGGGTGACCGCCGCACTGCTCCTGCTCGGTGCCGCCCTGGTGACGTGGCCGGGGAACCGGGCGCTGCTCCGTGCGCGGCGCGTGGCGAGCGTGCGCCCCCCGTGGCGCACGCCGTGGTCGGTGCCTGCCGCGTCGGTGCCCCTGCTGTGCGGGGTCGCGGCGGCGGCCGGAGGCGCCCTCCTCAGCACCCCGCTGGTCGCCGGGCTCGCCGGGGTGGTCGCGTCCCTGGCGGCGCGGGCCGGAGAACGACGCCGCGCCGGCAACCGGGAGGAAGCGCGCGTGCTGGCGCTGGCCGAGGCGCTCGGTGCCCTCGCTGCCGAGCTGCGCAGCGGCCGGTCGCTGGAGGGTGCGACGGCGGCGGCCGTGACCGCCTGCGCGGACGCCGACAGCGGGAGGGCCCTGGCCCGCGCCGTCCGCGCACCCACGGCCCCGGCGCCGGCGGACGCCGGGCTCCTGGGCGATGCCCTGGAGCGTGTCTCGGCGGCGACCCTGCTCAGCCAGCGCTCCGGCTGTTCCCTGGCGGCCGTCGTCGGAGCGGTGGAGGACGACCTGCGGGCCCGCCGCCGGTACCGGCTGGACCTCCGGGCGGCCACGGCGGGGTCCCGGGCGAGCACGGTGCTGCTGGCCGGACTCCCCCTGCTCGCGCTGGCGATGGGCGGTGGGGTCGGCGCGGACCCGTGGCGCGTGCTCACGACGACGGGGACCGGTCAGGTGCTGCTCGTGGCCGGGGTGGGGTTGGAGGTCGCGGGCCTGGCCTGGTCGGACCGTCTCGTCAGCCGGGCCGTGCGGTGAGCGGGCACGCCGCCGCACTGCTCCTGGCGGCGGCGGTGCTGGTCTGGCCGCCTCGGCGGACGCTGGTCCTCCGCCGCGTGCGGCGCCTCTCCGTGCCGCAGGTGGCGGAGGCGGGTCCTCCCGCGGGAGGCGCCGATGTCGGCCCCCGCCGCCGCTGGGCGCTCGCCGGCACGGCGGGGGTCGCGACCGGGCTCCTGGTGGGTGGGCTCCTGGGAGCGGTGACCGCGGCCGTGGTCGCCGCGGGCATCGAGCGCCTGCTGCGCCGAGGCGGGGACGAACGGTCGGCCGGCGTCGGGTCATCCGCGGACCTGCCGGTGGCCTGTGACCTGCTCGCCGTCTGCCTGAGGGCGGGGATGCCCGTGGGCGGAGCCGTCGCCGCCGTGGCCTCGGTGCTCCCCGGCGCTCCGGGACCCGCCCTGGCGACGGTCGCCGCCCTCTACCGGATGGGAGCGCCACCGTCGCGCGCGTGGTCCGACGTCCCTGCCGACCTCGATGGGCTGGGCCGGGTGCTGGTGCGGGCGGGGGAGTCCGGGTCCGCGGTGGTGCCCGCGGTGCAGGCGCTCGCCGCCGACCTCCGCGCGGAGGCGCGCAGCCGCGCCGACGCCGCCGTGCGCCGGGCCGGTGTGTGGGTGCTGGCCCCGCTCGGGGCCTGCTTCCTGCCGGCCTTCCTCTGCCTCGGTGTGGTGCCCCTCGTCCTCGGCATCGCGGCCGACGTCTTCGGCTGAGCCGGTCCGCGGTCCACAGGCGGTCGCGGGATCCACAGATGCCGCCGGCTCATGGAGGTGCGGAGCGCCCACCGCGAGGGTCGGAGGCGACGGCCCGGACGGCGGGCCGAGAACGAGGAGGCACCGTGACCAGCAACGCCGCGCCCCAGCCCGACTCCCTGGCACTGCCCGACAGCTCCGCGGCCACCGAGGGGGCGACTCCGCACGCCGGCTGGTTGCGGGCCCGCTGGGCCCGTGTCCGCGCCACCGGTGAGGCCGGGATGAGCACTGCCGAGTACGCGGTGGGCACCGTCGCTGCCTGCGCGTTCGCCGCCGTGCTCTACCGGGTGGTCACCGGGGGTTCGGTCGTGGACGGGCTCAGCGAGCTGGTCGCATCCGCGCTGGCCACCCTCTCCTGACCGTGACGCCGATCGGCCGGGCCCGCCGAGCGCGACCGGGGCGGGCCCGGGGTGGCCCCGAGGCGGGCATGGTCACGGCGGAGACGGCGGTCGTGCTCCCCGTGCTCCTGCTCGTCCTCGCCGGCGCGGTCGCCGCGGTCACCGTCGTCGGCGCCCAGCTCCGGTGCGTGGACGCGGCTCGGGAGGGCGCCCGCGCCGCCGCCCGGGGCGAGGAGGCGGCGGTCGTGATCGCCGTCGCCGGCCGGGCCGCACCCGACGGCGCGGCGGTCACCACCGCGGCGGCCGGGTCGACGGTCGTCGTCACCGTGGCCGCCGACGTCGCGCCGCTCGGGCCCGTGCCGCTCCGGGTGCGGGTGTCGGCCTCCGCGACGGCCCAACGGGAGCCGGGCACGGAGGTGGATGCTGCGGCCGGCCGGGCAGCGGTCCCGAACGGGGACGACGGATGACCGACGCGACCGGGACCGACCCGGAGCGCGGTTCGGCGACCGTCTGGGTCGTCGCCCTGTCCGGGGTCCTCGCGGCCATCGGGGTCGCCGCCGTCCTGGTCGGAGGGGCCGTCGTCGCGCGGCACCGGGCCACGTCCGCCGCCGACCTGGCAGCACTGGCAGCGGCCGAGCGGGCCGTCCGGGGGGATTCCGCGGCGTGCAGCGTGGCGGCGCAGGTCGCGACGGCCAACGGTGCACACCTCACCGCGTGCTCCGTCGACGCGGGGGCCGTCGTCTCGGTCGCCGTCGAGGTCCCGGTCGCCCTCGGGCCCCTCGGCGTGCACCGGGCGGACGCCCGGGCCCGGGCCGGTCCGGTCCCGCCGTCGGTTCTCGCAGGCTCCGGTGGGCCCTAGAAGACGAGGTCGTCCTCCGTGTGTGGGGGTACGGGGGCCGGTTGCCCGCCCGCCGCAGCACGGCTGTCCCGGGAGACCGGGCCGGGGACGTCCGCCGCACCTGGCCCGCTCGCGGGCTCGGGCTCGGGCTCGCCGAGCTCCACGGGCTGTGCCCCCGTCGACGCCTCGGCGGCGGCCAGTTCGTCGAGGACGACGTCCAGCACGCGCACCGCCCCCGCCTTGTCCAACGGGTCGTTGCCGTTGCCGCACTTGGGTGACTGGACGCAGGAGGGGCAGCCGCTCTCACACTCACAGCTGGCGACCGTCGCCCGGGTCGCCTGCAGCCAGCGCCGGAGCACGGCGAAGCCCCGGTCGGCGAAGCCGGCGCCCCCGGGGTGGCCGTCATAGACGACGATCGTCGCCGCACCGGTGTCGGGGTGCAGGGCGGTGGAGACGCCGCCGAGGTCCCAGCGGTCGCAGGTCGCCAGG
This sequence comes from Geodermatophilus sp. CPCC 205506, assembly GCF_051383635.1. NCBI lineage: Bacteria > Bacillati > Actinomycetota > Actinomycetes > Geodermatophilales > Geodermatophilaceae > Geodermatophilus > Geodermatophilus sp. CPCC 205506. Next base: position 226,388 of record NZ_JALPKP010000001.1, read on the forward strand.
AGCGGGAGGATGCCGATCGCGGCGTGCTCGGCCGCGTGCAACGAGCCGGGCAGCCCGACCTCGTCCACCTCCGCGCGGGCCACCGCCTGCTCGTCGAGCGCGAGCCAGACCGCGCGGGTGCGCAGCTGTCGCGCCGGCAGGTCGAGCGGGAACTCCGCCAGCACCTCGCCGGTGCCCAGCCGCCGGCGCTGGTAGGCCACCACCTGGTTGGTCACGTCGACGACGCCGGTGTGCGCGGTGAGGGTCCCCAGCCGCCGCGAGCTGTCGGTGGAGACGATCGACAGGTCGGTGACGTCCCGGGCGACCGTCGTCCACTCGGGGCTCTCCGGGTGCACCACGGCGATCGCGTCGTCCACGCTGAACTCGTCGACGACGTAGGTCTCGCCGCGGTGCACGTAGAGGGCGCCGGTGTGCACCGTCGCGTGGGCGGCGTCGCCGTCGACGGTGCCCAGCAGCCGCCCGGTGGCGCCTTCGATGATCGTCACCGGCTCCAGGCCGCTGCCTCGGATGTCGACGTCCGGGCGCCCCCGGCCGGCCCAGTACCAGCCCGTCGGGCGCCGCCGCAGCAGCCCATCGGCGACCAGTTCCTCGACCCGTGCCTCGGCGGCGGGCCCGCCGAAGTCGGCGAGGTCGTCGGGCACCAGCGGCAGCTCCGCGGCGGCGCAGCACAGCTGGGGCCCGAGCACGTAGGGGTTGGTGGGGTCGGTGACCGTGGCCTCCACCGGCCGCCCGAACACCGCCCGCGGGTGGTGGGCCAGGTAGTGGTCCAGCGGGTCGTCGCGGGCGACGAAGACGACCAGCGACTCCCGCTGCGCGCGCCCGGCGCGGCCGGCCTGCTGCCACAGGGAGGCCAGCGTCCCGGGATAGCCGGCGAGCACGACGGCGTCCAGGCCCGCGATGTCGATGCCCAGTTCCAGGGCGTTGGTCGTCGCGACGCCGAGCAGCTCACCGGCCGACAGCGCCCGTTCCAGCTCCCGGCGCTCCTCCGGCAGGTACCCGCCGCGGTAGGAGTCAACCCGGCGGGCCAGGTCGCCGCGGCCGCGGTCGAGCAGGATCCGGCGGGCCTGCTCGGCGACGGACTCGGCGCTGCGGCGGGACCGGACGAACGCCAGCGTCCGCGCGTTGCGCTCGACCAGGTCGGCCAGCAGCGTCGCGGCGTCCGCGGCCGCCGAGCGGCGCAGGGGCGCGCCGTGCTCCCCGGTGCGCTCGGTCAACGGAGGTTCCCAGAGGGCGAAGGTGGCGCCCGGCCGCGGCGAGCCGTCCTCGGTCACGGCGACCACCGGGGCGCCCACCAGCCGGGAGGCGGCGGCGGCCGGCTCCGCGACGGTGGCCGAGGCCAGCAGGAACACCGGCTCGGCGCCGTAGCGGCGGCAGATCCGTCGCAGCCGGCGCAGGACGTGACCGACGTGCGAGCCGAACACCCCTCGGTACGAGTGGCACTCGTCGACCACCACGTAGGCCAGCCGGCGCAGGGTGCTCGACCACTTCTGGTGAGCCGGCAGGACACCGCGGTGCAGCATGTCGGGGTTGGTGACGATCCAGCGCGAGTGCCGCCGGACCCACTCGCGCTCCTCCATCGGGGTGTCGCCGTCGTACGCGGCGGGACGCACCGTCGGGTCGGCCAGCGCGGCCACCGAGGCGAGCTGGTCCCGGGCCAGGGCCTTGGTCGGCGCGAGGTACAGCACGCAGGCGCGGGGGTCCTCGCTCAGCCGGGTCAGCGCCGGCAGCTGGTAGGCCAGGGACTTGCCCGACGCCGTCCCGGTCGCCACGACCACGTTCCGGCCGTCGTGCGCGAGCTGCGCGGCCTCCACCTGGTGCCGGTACGGAGACGCGACGCCGTTGGCCTCCAGCCGTGCCCGCAGCGCGGGTCCCACCCACTCCGGCCACGGCAGGGTGCGGCTCTCCCGCACCGCCAGCCGGTGGACGTGGGTGACCGGTTGCTCCTCCTCCGGCGTGCCGGCGAGGACGGCGGCGAGCAGGTCGCCGCCGGGGAGGATGCCACCCCCTGGACCAGGGTCCGTGCCGGGAGGGGGAGCCGACCGGACCGGGTGGAGCGTGGTCACCCCTCCACTGTCACACCTCCGGGCAACCCGTGGGCGCCCGATCGAGAGCGGACGGTCGGGCTACCTGTGCGGCGTGTGATTCCCCTTACACTCACGCGACGCTCGGGCACACGGAACGAATCCGTGCGCCCGGACAGGACCTCCGCCGACCGGAGCACGTGCCGGGGGCAGCCGACCGCTTGGGAGGAAACACATGCCGGACAGTGCACTCTCCGGCGGGGACGTCGTACTGGTGACGATCGTCCTCGCCATCTCGATCGCCGCCCTCGCCTTCGCCGCCTACCTGGTCCGCGCCGTCATGGCGGCCGACCAAGGCACCACGACGATGCGCGACATCGCGCGGGCGGTACAGGAGGGTGCGGCGGCCTATCTGCGCAGACAGTTCCGCACGCTCGCCGTCTTCGCCATCATCGTCTTCGTCCTGCTGCTCGTGCTGCCGGTCCACGAGGGAGGGTGGGGCACCCGGGTGGGTCGCGCGCTGTTCTTCCTGGTCGGGGCGCTCTTCTCGGCGATGGTCGGGTTCATCGGGATGACACTGGCCACCCGCGGCAACGTCCGGGTGGCCGCGGCGGCCCGCACCGGCGGCTACCGGCCGGCCTTCCGCATCGCGTACCGCACGGGCGGGGTCTGCGGGATGATCACCGTCGGCCTCGGCCTGTTCGGCGCCGCCCTCGCGCTGCTGCTGTTCGACGAGACCGCGCCGGTCGTGCTGGAGGGCTTCGGCTTCGGTGGGGCCCTGCTGGCCATGTTCATGCGTGTCGGCGGCGGCATCTTCACCAAGGCCGCCGACGTCGGTGCCGACCTGGTCGGCAAGGTCGAGGCCGGCATCCCGGAGGACGATCCCCGCAACGCGGCCACCATCGCCGACAACGTGGGCGACAACGTGGGCGACTGCGCGGGGATGGCCGCCGACCTCTTCGAGTCCTACGCCGTCACGCTCGTCGCGGCGCTGATCCTGGGCCAGGTCTTCTTCGGAGCGGTCGGGATGGTCTTCCCGCTGGTGGTCGCCGCCATCGGCGTGATCGCCTCGGTCGTCGGGATCCTCGCCAGCAACCCCGGCAAGAACGACGCCAACGGCCTGGCGCCGATCAACCGCGGCTTCTTCACCTCCGCCGTCGTCTCGTTGGTCCTGGTCGCGGCCGCCGCCTTCACCGTGCTGCCCAGCGTCGCCGACGTCCCCGACACGGTCGTCAGCCCGCAGGTCCTCGGCTTCGTCGCCGTGCTCGTCGGCATCGTGCTCGCCGCGGCGATCCAGCTGCTCACCGGCTACTTCACCGAGACGGCGCGCAAGCCCGTTCAGGACGTCGGGCGCAGCTCGCTGACCGGCCCGGCCACCGTCATCCTCTCGGGGATCTCGCTCGGCCTGGAGTCCGCGGTCTACGCGGCGCTGCTCATCGGCGGCGCGGTGTACGCGGCGTTCCTGGTCGGCGGCGGCGCCGCGCTGTACGCGGTCGCGCTGGCCGGCTGCGGCCTGCTGACCACGGCCGGCGTCATCGTCTCGATGGACACCTTCGGCCCGGTCAGCGACAACGCGCAGGGCATCGCGGAGATGTCGGGCGACATCGACGAGGAGGGCGCCCGGGTGCTCACCGACCTCGACGCGGTCGGCAACACCACCAAGGCCATCACCAAGGGCATCGCGATCGCCACGGCCGTGCTCGCGGCCACCGCGCTGTTCGGCTCCTACAACGCCCAGATCGGCGTCGCGCTCGACGAGGCCGGGGACACCCTGGGTTCCGCCTTCAGCCTGGTGAACCCGAACAACATCGTGGGGGCCCTGCTCGGTGCGGCCGTCGTCTTCTTCTTCTCCGGCCTGGCGATCAGCGCGGTCTCCCGCGCCGCCGGCCGGGTGGTCTTCGAGGTGCGGGAGCAGTTCCGGACCCGGCCCGGGATCATGGACTACACCGAGCGGCCCGACTACAGCGCCGTGGTCGACATCTGCACGAAGGACTCCCTGCGCGAGCTCGCCACCCCCGGGCTCCTGGCGGTGCTCGCACCGGTGGCCGTCGGGTTCGGTCTCGGGTTCGGGCCGCTGGCGGCCTACCTCGTCGGCGCCATCGCGGCAGGCACCCTCATGGCCGTTTTCCTCGCCAACTCCGGCGGTGCCTGGGACAACGCCAAGAAGATGGTCGAGGACGGCGCCTACGGCGGGAAGGGCAGCGAGGCGCACGCCGCCACGGTCATCGGCGACACCGTCGGCGACCCGTTCAAGGACACCGCCGGTCCGGCCATCAACCCGCTGATCAAGGTCATGAACCTGGTCGCCCTGTTGATCGCGCCGGCCATCGTCGGCATGTCGGTGGGGGAGGACCAGAACACGACCCTGCGGATCGTCATCGCGGTCGTGGCGACCCTGATCATCGTGGGCGCCGTCATCGTCTCCAAGCGGCGGTCGGTCGTCGTGGGCGGGGCCGGGGCGGACAACCCCAGCACCTCCCTGACCACCAGCGTTCCCTGAGCGCACGCCCCGATCCTCCGGCCGGTCCCCGCCGGCCGGAGGACGGCGGCGGTGGTCTGTGGACGGCGGTGCCGGCTGTGGACGAGCACCGGCGAGCCGTCGGGCCGGCCGCCTAGCGTCCGGCCGCGCCGGTCCACCGTGGCCCGGCACGACGCCGGGAGGTCTCCGTGTCCGTGACCATCACCGCGCAGCTCGACGCCATCGACACGCTGGCCGTCGAGCTGACGCTGCTCGCGGCGGAGCTGGGCGAGGACGCCCAGCTCTGCCGGTCGACCGCCGTCTCCCTGGGGACGGCGGTCACCGGCGAGACGGGGGAGCAGGCGGGCGCCGCGGGCTCCGGCTGGGGCGGTGTGCTCGACCTCGTGGCCGGGCACACCGGCCGGCTGGCCACGACGCTGCACGAGGCGGTCGCCTCCTACCGGATGACCGACGCGGTCCTCGCCGACCGCGTGCTCGAGAGCCGGCGCGGGACGGCGCCGCGATGAGCGCTCCGCCGCTGACCGAGGTCGCCGGCTGGGACGTCCCGCGGTTGCGCGGCGCCGTCTCGACCCTCGTCACCGTCGCCGACCGGCTGCCCTCCTGGCGGGCCCGAATGGAGTCCGTCGGCCGGTCGCTCACCGACGCGGAGTGCTGGTACGGCCCGGCCGCGCAGGCCGCGGGGACCGCCCTCGTCGAGGTGTCCACGGTGGCCACCGCGGTCACCACGGCGCTGACGGAGTCGCTCGAGCAGGCCCACCGGCTGCTCACCGAGGCCGACGCGGCGCAGGACTCCGCGGAGCGGGCACTGGCGGCAGCCGCGGCGGTACCGGTGGTCCTCGACGGGACCGGGCGGCTCGTCGCGATCCCGCCGCTGGGCGCGGCAGCGGCCGGTCTCGACGCCGACCAGACCGCAGCGGTCTGGCGCGCCCAGGAGCTGGCGGCCGAGGCCCTGGACGCCGCGGCGCGGGCCGGCCTGGCCGCGACCGCCGCGGCCGACGCGCTGACCGGGCCGGGGATCGGCGGGCCCTCCGGCCCCGCGACCTTCGCCGCCCTCGCCGACCTCGTTCCCCCGCCGTCCGCACCGCCGGCGACGCTGGTGCTGAACCGCCCGCCCGGCGAGGTGGCCGCCTGGTGGGCCGGCCTGTCCACGGCCGAACGGGAGACCGTCATCGAGCGCACCCCGGTGCTCGCGGGCGGTCTGGAGGGACTGCCCGCCTGGGCCCGCGACCGGGCGAACCGGCTGCGCCTCGAGGAGGTCCTCGCCGACTCCTCGGCGGCGGGGCACCCCGTCGCCGTCTCGGTCGCGGCGGAGCTCACCGAGCGGGAGGAGCAGGGCGAGTCCGTCCAGCTGTACGAGCTCCGGCCGTCGGAGGGGCTGGTCGGGCTCGCACTGGGGGACGTCGACACCGCCGACTCGGTCGCGCTCCTGGTCCCGGGCATCCTGAACGAGCCGCAGGACGACCTCGACGACCTGGTGGAGAACGCCGACGCGGTGGCCGACGCCGCCCGCGCTGCCGAGCCAGGGCTCACCGTGGCCGGCGTGGCCTGGTTCGGTTACCGGCCGCCGGGAGTTCTCGGTGCGGTCGGCACGTCAGCGAGCCGGGAGGGCGGTCGCGCACTCGACCGTGCCCTGGACGGTCTCGCCACCGCCCGCGCCACCGATCCGGCGCGCGTCGTCGTCAGCGCGCACAGCTACGGGACGACGGTGGTGGAGCAGGCCGCCGCGGCGCCCGGGGAGCTGGCCGCCGATGCGGTGGTCCTCAACGGGAGCCCGGGCATGAACGGGGACGCCGGGAGCCTGGAGGCCGCCGAGGTGTACGAGGCGTCAGCCGGGTTGGACCCGATCGGCTGGGTGGACTGGCACGGCAGGTATCCGACGTGGGACGACGGGTTCGGGGCCATCGAGCTGCCGACCGAGTGGGTGATGACGCACAGTGAGTACTACGCCGAGCACTTCCCGACCCTGGCGGCGATCGGGGAGGTGGTCGCCGGTCCCCGGCCACCGGACTGACGACGCCGGGCCCTGGGAACACGGGGCCTCGCCGGGCCATTGGAGCGGGTGACGGCACGCCCACGGTGGGTCGCCGAACGCCTCCTCGTCGGAGTCGTGGCCTACCGTGGCGTCGCCGAGGGCGTACGCGCCGCGACCGCGCCATCCGGCGCCGGCCTCCCGGCGCCCGCACCGAGCAGCACCGACAGGAGCACCGTGGCCCCCACGAAGACCGTGAAGAACGGCAGCCCGACCGCCGCCCGAACGGCCGGTGGCACGAGCACCCCTGCCCGCCGTCGCCCCGCCGCGACCGGGGGCGGGCGGCCACTGGTCATCGTGGAGTCCCCGACCAAGGCCGGGAAGATCGCCGGTTACCTGGGCAGCGGCTACGTCGTCGAGGCCAGCGTCGGGCACATCCGGGACCTCCCGCGCAACGCCGCCGACGTGCCGGCCGAGCACAAGGGCGCCTCCTGGGCCCGGCTCGGGGTGGACGTCGACAACGCGTTCGAGCCGCTCTACGTCGTCAGCCCCGACCGCAGGCAGCAGGTCAGCCGGCTCAAGCAGCTGGTGAAGGAGGCCAGCGAGGTCTACCTCGCCACCGATGAGGACCGCGAGGGCGAGGCCATCGCGTGGCACCTCGTGGACACCCTGAAGCCCCGGGTGCCGGTGCGCCGCATGGTCTTCCACGAGATCACGCCCGAGGCGATCGCCCGGGCGGTCGCCAACCCGCGCGAGCTCGACACCGCCCTGGTCGACGCGCAGGAGACCCGCCGCATCCTCGACCGGCTCTACGGCTACGAGGTCAGCCCCGTGCTGTGGAAGAAGGTCCTGCCCAAGCTGTCGGCCGGCCGCGTGCAGTCGGTCGCGACCCGCATCGTCGTGGAGCGCGAGCGCGAGCGGATGGCCTTCCGATCGGCCGACTACTGGTCGTTGGAGGGCACCTTCGCCGTCACCGAACAGCGCGGCGCGGACGAGGGTGAGCCCACGACCCTGCGCGCCCGGCTGGTCAGCGTCGACGACAGCCGGGTCGCCACCGGCCGCGACTTCGACCCCGCCACCGGCCGGGTCTCCGGCGACGTCGTCCACCTCGACGAGGCCGGGGCCCGCGGGCTGGCCGCTCGGCTCGAGGGCGGTCAGGTCACCGTCAGCCGGGTCGACGAGAAGCCCTACCGGCGTCGTCCGTACGCGCCGTTCACCACCTCGACGTTGCAGATGGAGGCCGGCCGGAAGCTCGGCTGGTCCTCGGCGCAGGTCATGCGGGTGGCCCAGCGGCTGTACGAGAACGGCCACATCACCTACATGCGGACCGACTCGACCAACCTCTCCGACGAGGCGATCAACGCCGCACGGACCCAAGCCCGCCAGCTCTACGGCGACGCGTTCGTGCCCGCGGAGGCCCGGCGCTACAAGAGCAAGGCCAAGGGCGCGCAGGAGGCGCACGAGGCCATCCGCCCCGCCGGGGACAGCTTCCGCACGCCCGGTCAGCTCGCCGGTCAGCTCGCTCGCGACGAGTTCCGGCTCTACGAGCTGATCTGGCAGCGCACGGTCGCCTCGCAGATGGCCGACGCCGTGGGTCAGACCGTGAGCATCCGGCTGGCCGGGCGCAGCAGCACCGACGAGGCCGTCGAGTTCACCGCCAGCGGGCGCACGATCACCTTCCCCGGCTTCCTGCGGGCCTACGTCGAGTCCCGCGACGAGGGTGCGGCCGGCGACGACGACCCCGGCACCGACGACGCGGAGCGCCGGCTGCCCCGGGTCGAGCGGGGCCAGCAGCTGGCCACCCAGGCGCTCGAGGCCAAGGGCCACTCGACGACGCCGCCGTCCCGGTACACCGAGCCGAGCCTGGTCGCCCGGCTCGAGGAGCTCGGCATCGGCCGGCCGTCGACCTACGCCTCCATCATGCAGACCATCCAGGACCGCGGGTACGTGTGGAAGAAGGGCAACGCGCTCGTCCCCACGTTCATCGCGTTCGCCGTGGTGAACCTCCTGGAGCAGCACTTCGCCCAGCTCGTCGACTACGACTTCACCGCCTCGCTGGAGGAGGAGCTGGACGAGATCGCCGGCGGCACCCTGCAGCGGGTCGACTGGCTCACCGAGTTCTACTTCGGTGGCGAGGGCCGGCACGCCGGCGGGATCGCCAAGTCCGGCGGCCTCAAGCAGGTCATCGGCCAGCGGCTGGAGGAGATCGACGCCCGCGGGGTCAACTCCATCCCGCTGCGCGCCACCGGTCCCGGCGGGGAGCCGGTCCTCGTGCGGGTCGGCCGCTACGGCCCCTACCTGCAGGTCGGGGGCGAGGACGGCCCCCGGGTCAGCCTGCCCGAGGACCTCGCCCCCGACGAGCTGGTCCAGGACAAGGTCGAGGAGCTGCTCGCCGCGCCGTCGAGCGACCGCGAGCTCGGCACCCACCCGGAGTCCGGGCTGCCGGTCGTGGTGAAGGCCGGCCGCTACGGCCCGTACGTCACCACGGTCGTGCCGGAGGGGAGCAAGGAGGCGCCGAGCACGGCGAGCCTGTTCTCGTCGATGTCGCCGGAGACGGTCACCCTCGACGACGCGGTCAAGCTGCTCACGCTGCCGCGCACGGTCGGCGCGGCGCCGGACGGCGAGGAGATCCAGGCGCTCAACGGCCGCTACGGGCCGTACCTGAAGAAGGGCACCGACTCCCGCTCCCTGGAGAGCGAGGACCGGCTCTTCACCGTCACCCTCGACGAGGCGCTGGCCATCTTCGCCCAGCCCAAGCAGCGGGGCCGCCGGGCCGCCGCGGCCCCGCTCAAGGAACTGGGCCCCGACCCGGTCAGTGAGGGCGCGATCACCGTGCGGGAGGGACGCTTCGGTCCCTACGTCACCGACGGCGAGACCAACGCGAGCCTGCGCAAGGGCGACGACGTCGAGAGCATCACGCTCGAGCGGGCGGCCGAGCTGCTCGCGGACCGGCGCGCCAACCCGACGACGAAGAAGGCCACCACGAAGAAGGCGGCGGCGAAGAAGACGACCACCGCCGCAAAGGCGACGGGGGCGAAGAAGACCGCCGCCAAGAAGACGACGGCCACCAAGGCCACCGCCGCGAAGAAGACCGCCAAGAAGACGGCCGCCGGCACCGACGCGGTCCCCGCCGGCTGAGGTCCCCGTGCCGACCGGCGACCTCGACCCGGGGACCTGGCAGGAGCGGCGACGCTCGTTCGGCTCGGTCGCGGCGGGCTACGCGGCACTGCGGCCGGGCTACCCGGCCGACGCCGTCGGGTTCCTGCTCGGCGACCGGCCGCTGCGGGTCCTCGACCTCGGTGCCGGCACCGGCCTGCTGACCGGCGTCGTACTGGCGGCGGGCCACGAGGTCGTGGCGGTGGACCCGGCCGAGGAGATGCTGGCCGAGCTGCAGGCGCGGCACGCGGACGTCGAGGCGCTGGCCGGCGGCGCTGAGGAGATCCCCCTGCCCGACGGGAGCGTCGACGCGGTGGTGGCGGGTCAGGCCGCGCACTGGTTCCAGCCGCAGCCGGCCGCGGCGGAGATGCGCCGCGTGCTGCGGCCGGGCGGCGTCGTCGGGCTGGTCTGGAACACCCGCGACGAGCAGGTGCCCTGGGTGGGGGCGCTCGGGGCGGTCCTGGTGGCCGAGTCCCGCGACCACGAGGCGGACCAGGCGGTCGTCCACGACCTGGCCGCGTCCCTGGACGCTCGCGTGGAGCGGTTCCGGTCCGCCGTCGTCCAGCGGCTCACCTCGGAGCAGGTGGTGGCCGGCATCGCCACCCGCAGCTACGTGGCCACGATGGACGACGCCCACCGGACGGAGTTCCTGGACCGGGTGCGCGAGGTGCTGGCCACCCACCCCGACACCCGCGGCCGGGACCTGGTCGACCTGCCCTACCGCACGGACGCCTACCGCCTCACTCCCGGCTGACCGTCGGCGATCGCGCGCAGGGCCGCCACGTGCGCCGCGAACGCCTCGCGGCCCCTGCGGCTGAGCCGCAGCCAGGTGCGCGGCCGCTTGCCCACGTAGCCCTTGCGCACCTCGACGTAGCCGGCTCTCTCCAGCGCGCTGACGGTCTTGGACAGCAGCGAGTCGCTCACCTGGACGCCGTCCCGCACGAAGCCGAACTCCGCCTCCTCGGCCGAGGCCAGCGTGGCCATCACCGAGAAGCGCACCGGCGCGTGGATCACCTCGTCCAGCGCGTGCCGCGGGTGGCCGCCCGGCGCGTCGCTCACCGGGGCAGTTCCCGCCACGCCCCGACGAGGCAGGGCAGCACGACCAGCAGCGCGGCCGGCGCCCGGAAGGCCCAGCTGCGCGCGAGGTCCGTCGTCGTCCCGACCGTGAGCCCCACCGCGAACACCGCCGACCAGGCGCCCATGGTGAGCCCGAAGCGGCGGCCGAAACCGTGCCGGGTGGAGCGCAGCCCGGAGACCAGCGCGACGGCGGCACCCAGCACGGCGAGCGCGAAGACCGCGGCGGCGGCCAGCACGCCGCGGTCGCCGTCGGCCACCGGCGGGGCGAGGAAGAAGCCGGCGCTGGCGCAGCCGAGGGTGGCGAGGAAACCGGACGACGCGGGGCTGGCCTCCCGGCGGACGCGGGCGTCGGCGGCCGCGGCCTCGGCGAGCAGAGCGGCGGCGGTCTGGGGCGTGGGGACGGTCATCGGCTTCCCTCTCCGGAGCGGCGGTGGCGGGAAACTGGCAAGTACTTTCCCAATCGTCAAGTAGTTGCCACGTCGAGCCCGCGGGCGCCCGGGATCGTCCGTCGAGCCCGGTACCGTGGCGCCCGCACCGCCACCCACCGAACGCCTGGGAGCCTCCGATCCCCGTGTCCGACGACGGCCCGCTCGACCTGCCCGTCCCGACCGGGGGAGCGGCCGTCCGGCCCGGCCTGTTCATCGCCTTCGAGGGTGGCGAGGGTGCCGGCAAGTCCACCCAGGTGCGGCGGCTCTGCCAGTGGCTCACCGCGGAGGGGCGGGCCGCGCGGGCCACCTTCGAGCCGGGCGGGACGCCCGCGGGGGCCGCCGTCCGGTCGATCGTCCTCGACCGGGCGCACACCGGCCTGGCGGCCCGCGCCGAGGCACTGCTCTACGCCGCCGACCGTGCCCAGCACGCCGCCGCCGTCCTCCGCCCGGCGCTCGCCGCCGGCGAGGTCGTCGTCACCGACCGGTACATCGACAGCTCCCTGGCCTACCAGGGCGCCGGCCGCACCATCCCGCTCGACGACGTCGCGGCGATCTCGCGGTGGGCCACCGAGGGGCTGCGGCCCGACCTCACCGTCCTGCTGGACCTCCCGCCGGAGACCGGTCTGGCCCGCGCCCGCGGCCGGGCGGTCGCCGACCGGCTGGAGTCCGAGTCGCTGGAGTTCCACCAGCGGGTGCGCGCGACGTTCCGCACCCTCGCCGGCGGCGATCCCGAGCACTACCTGGTGCTCGACGCGACCCGCGGCGTCGAGGAGCTCGCCGCCGACGTCCGCGCCCGGGTGAGCGCGCTGCTGGAGAGGGACTTGTGAGCGGGGACGGCGTCTGGGCGCAGGTGATCGGCCAGCCGGCGGTCGTCGCCGAGCTGCGCGCCGCGGTGGCCGAGCCCGCCGCGATGACCCACGCCTGGCTGTTCACCGGCCCGCCGGGCTCGGGCCGCTCGGTGGCCGCACGGGCGTTCGCCGCCGCCCTGCAGTGCCCCGACGGCGGCGACGGCACCTGCCACGCCTGCCGCACGGTGCTCGCCGGCACCCACGCCGACGTGCAGACGGTCGTGCCCGAGGGGCTGTCCCTCGGCGTGGCCGACGTGCGCGAGATGGTCCGCATGGCGGGGCGGGCGCCGTCCCAGGGGCGGTGGCAGGTGGTGCTGGTCGAGGACGCCGACCGGATGACCGAGCAGGCGTCCAACACCGTGCTCAAGATGCTGGAGGAGCCGCCGGCCCGCACCGTCTTCCTGCTGTGCGCCCCCAGCCTGCACCCCGACGACGTGCCGGTGACCGTCCGTTCGCGCTGCCGCGTGGTGAACCTGCGGACGCCGCCGGTGGACGCCGTCGCCGACGTCCTGGTCCAGCGCGACGGGATCGACCCGGCCCTGGCCGCCTGGTCGGCCGCGGCGGCGGGCGGGCACGTCGGCCGGGCCCGGCACCTCGCCCGCGACGAGGACGCCCGGCTGGCGCGCAAGGCGGTGCTCGACGTCCCGCTCGCGCTGGTCTCGCTGGCCGCCTGCCTCAACGCCGCCGACGACCTCGTGGGTGCGGCCAAGGAGGAGTCCGACCGGACCAGCGCCGAGCTCGACGGCGTGGAGACCGAGGCGGTCAAGCAGAGCCTCGGCGTCGGGGCCCGCGGGCCCGGGGTGGCCGCGGCCAGCCGCGGCGCCGGCCAGCTCAAGGAACTGGAGAAGCGGCAGAAGTCCCGGGCCACGCGGCTGGGCCGGGACTCCCTCGACCGCGCCCTGGTCGACCTCGCCGCGCTGTACCGTGACGCGCTCGTGCTGGCCGCGTACCGGGAGGCGGGCGTCGGCGAGCAGCCCACGCTGGCGCACCCCGACCGGCGGGCCGACGCCGAGGAGCTGGGGCGGCGGATCGGGGCCGAGGGGGCGCTGCGGCGCATCGACGCCGTCCTGGCCTGCCGGGTGGCGCTGGAGCAGAACGTGAAGCCGCAGATCGCCGTCGAGGCGCTGACCGTGGCCCTGCGGCTCCCGGGCTGATCGAGGACACCGTCCAGGCTCGGGTCGGTGCCCTGGACGGGGCCGGGACGGCCGGCCGACGGCGGTGTCGTAGGCTGTGTGCCGCACGTCCGCCGCCTTAGCTCAGTCGGTAGAGCATCTCACTCGTAATGAGAAGGTCGTCGGTTCGATTCCGACAGGCGGCTCACACCGACACCGGGCCCGTCCACCAGGACGGGCCCGCCGTCGTCCCGGGCGCGATCCGCTGCGGCGCAGTGCACGTGACGCCGACGCCCGCGGCACAGCAGGATGCCGCGGTGGACCGAGCCCTGGCCAGCGCGATCGCGCACCGCTGGCACCCCGTCGCTGCCCCGATCGCCGATGACGCCGTCCGCCTGCTGCTCGAGCGGCTCGCACCGCCCGACGGCGCCCGCGTGCTCGACCTCGGCTGCGGCTTCGGGGAGTGGCTGCTGCGGCTGCTCGAGGCGCACCCCGGGGTGCGCGGGGTCGGCGTCGACCTGTCGGCACCGGCGCTGGCCGAGGCCCGGGAGCGGGCTGCCGCCCGCGGGCTCGCCGACCGGGTGGAGTTCGCCGAGGCCGACGCCGCCACCTGGACCGGCGGCGCGTTCGACGTCGTCCTCTGCGTCGGGGCCGCCCACGTGTTCGGCGGCCTGCCCGGCGCGCTGACCGCGCTGCGCGACCACCTGCGCCCCGGCGGCCGGGTGCTGCTCGGCGACGGCTTCTGGGAGGCCGGCCCCACGCCGGAGGCGCTGGCCGGCATCGGCGCCGAGCCCGGCGAGCTGCCCGACCTCGCCGGGCTGTCCGCGGAGATCGCCCGCCAGGGGTACGAGCCCGGCTACGGGCACCTGAGCACGACGGCCGAGTGGGACGAGTACGAGTGGTGCTGGACCGGTGCGCTGACCGGCTGGGCCCTGGACGAGGCCGCCGGCGCCGACCGGGAGGCCGCCCTGGAGATGGCCCGCACGCACCGCCGGGAGTGGCTGGCCGGGTACCGCGGCCAGCTGGGCTTCGCCACCGTCGTCCTGCACGACCTCCGGCGCTGAGGACACCGAAGGCGGTGCACCCGGGACGAGGCCTCATCCGGCCCCGTCCCGGGTCCCGCCCCGAGCCTGCGAAGGGTGGGTGGGACGGGGTCCTCTCTCAGTGGTGTGGTTCGTCCTTGGCGCGCTCCAGGGAGGCCAGGATCTCGGCCTCGGCCTCGTCGCGGCCGACCCACTCGGCCCCCTCGACGGACTTGCCCGGCTCGAGGTCCTTGTAGGTCTCGAAGAAGTGCTGGATCTCCAGCCGGTCGAACTCCGAGACGTCGCTGATGTCCACGAGGTGCGCCATCCGCGGGTCCGTCGCCGGAACGGTGAGGACCTTGTCGTCCCCGCCCTTCTCGTCGGTCATCCGGAACATGCCGATGGCGCGGCAGGTGATGAGGCACCCGGGGAAGGTGGGCTCATCCAGGAGGACTAGGGCGTCGAGCGGGTCGCCGTCCTGTCCCAGGGTGTTCTCGATGTAGCCGTAGTCGGCCGGATAGCGGGTGGAGGTGAAGAGCATCCGGTCCAAGCGGATGCGTCCGGTGGCATGGTCCAGCTCGTACTTGTTCCGCTGGCCCTTCGGGATCTCTACCGTCACGTCGAACTGCACGGGTCGTAGTGTGGCTCACCGGACCCCGGCCGACCGCCGGAGGTCGTTCCGGGGGGTGGGCACCATCGCGTCGCACGGGTCGACGACCGTCACGCCGAAGTACTCGCGGCTCCGTCGGCGCCTCGTCCTGAGCGCCCTCGCGGTGCTGCTCGTCGTCGCCGCCGGGGCCTGGTTCCTCGTCGGCCCCGGCGGCTCCGGGGACGACGGAGACGCCACCGAGCAGGCCGTCGCCGCCGCCGAGCTGCCGGAGGTGGACGTCGCCCCGCCCGTGCTCGTCGGCCTGACGTCGCAGGCCCCCGCCCCCGACGCCGACGCCCTCGCCGCCGAGCTGGCGCCGCTGCTCTCCTCACCCGCCCTCGGCACCGGCGTCTCCGCCGGCGTCGTCGACGTCGCCGGCGGCGAGGTGCTGCTCGCGCAGGACGCCGCGACGCCGGCGGTCCCCGCCTCCACCGCGAAACTGCTCACCTCCGTCGCGGCGCTGACCACCCTCGGGCCGGAGGCCACCCTCGAGACGACGGTCGTCGAGGGCACCACGCCCGGCGAGGTGGTCCTCGTCGGCGGTGGCGACCCCACCCTCTCGCGGACCGTGCCGTCGCTGACCTACCCGGGCGCGCCCACCCTCGCCGACCTCGCGGCCCAGGTGGAGTCGGCGCTGCCGGCCGGCACCCCGGTCACCCGGGTCGTCGTCGACAACTCGCTGTTCGAGGGCCCGCTCACCGCTTCCGGGTGGGGCGCCGGCGACGCGCCCTCCAGCTACGCCGCGCCGATCACCGCCACCGCCGTCGACGGCGCCCGCGTGCGCTCGGGTGACCCCGCGCGCAGCGGCCAGCCGGGCACCGACGCCGGCGCCGCGCTGGCCACCGCCCTCGGCGTCCCCGGGGTCCCGGTGGCCCTCGCGACAGCCCCGGAGGGGGCCCAGGTGCTCGGCACCGTGTCGTCGGCGCCGGTCGCCCGGCTGGTGGAGCAGACGCTGTCGCAGTCGGACAACGTCCTGGCCGAGGCGCTGGCCCGGCACGTCGCGATCGCCCGCGACCAGCCCGCCACCTTCGAGGGCGCGGCGCAGGCGGTCACCGACGCGCTGGCCGACGCCGGCCTCGACGTCACCGGGGTGCAGCTGTCCGACGGCAGCGGCCTGTCGATGGAGGACCGCCTCCCCGTCGCGCTGCTCGCCGACCTGCTGACCGGTGCCGCCGACGGCTCGCTGCCCGAGGCGTCCGCGGTCCTGTCCGGGCTGGCGGTCGCCGGCTACGACGGCACCCTGGCCGAGCGCGGTGACGACGACCCGGCCACCGCGCCGGGCGTCGTCCGGGCGAAGACCGGCACCCTGCTCGGCGTGCACGGCCTGGCCGGCACCGTGGTCACCCTCGACGGCCGGCTCCTGGTCTTCGCGGTGCTCGCCGACGGCGCCCCGGCCAACGGCGCGGCCGCCGAGGCGGCGCTGGACGACGTCGCCGCTGCGCTGGCCGGGTGCGGCTGCCGCTGAACCCACGGCGCGGGTAGGCCGCTTCCGCGTACGGTGAGGCGATGAGCAGCGCCTCCTCGATGGTCGACTGGGACCTCGCCGGACGCACGGCCCGCCGTCTGGTCGGCCCCGGCCCGGAGACGACGCGGGAGGATGCCGCCGCCGTCGTCCGCGAACTGCACGAGGCGGCCGCCGCCGCCGTCTCCCACGTCGAGGGGCTGACCGGCCTGCGCGCGGTCCCCGGCGGCCCGGCACCGGAGGTCGCCGTCGTCGACCGGCCCGGTTGGGTGGACGCCAACACCGCCGGCATGGCGGCCCTCCTGGACCCGCTGGTCGAGGCGCTGGCCGCCAAGCAGGACTCCCGGCCCGGCCCGCTGGCCACCGCGATCGGCTCGCGTGCCACCGGCGTGCAGGCCGGCGGCATCCTGGCCTTCCTCTCCTCCCGGGTGCTGGGCCAGTACGAGGTCTTCGGCACCGGCGGCCGGCTGCTGCTGGTCGCCCCGAACATCGTCGACGCCGAGCGCCGGCTGGGCGTCGACCCCACCGACTTCCGGCTGTGGGTCTGCCTGCACGAGGTCACCCACCAGTTGCAGTTCACCGCCGTGCCGTGGCTGCGCGACCACCTGGAGGGGCAGGTCGCCGAGTTCGTCGAGGCCACCGACCTGACCCCCGACGTGCTGCGCGACCGGCTGCGCGACGTGCTGCGCAGCGTCGGCGACGCCGTCCGCGGCACCGACGGCGGCGACGACAGCGGCCTGATGGCGCTCATCCAGGACCCCGCCCAGCGCGCCGTCCTCGACCGCGTCACCGCGGTGATGAGCCTGGTGGAGGGCCACGCGGAGTTCGTCATGGACGGCGTCGGGCCGGACGTCGTCCCGTCGGTGAAGACGCTGCGCAAGCGGTTCGCCCAGCGGCGCAAGGGCCGGGGCCCGCTCGACCGCGTGCTGCGCCGGCTGCTGGGCCTGGAGCAGAAGATGAAGCAGTACGCCGACGGCCGGCACTTCGTCGGCGGGGTCGTCGACCTCGTCGGCATGGAGGGCTTCAACCGGGTGTGGTCGGGACCGGAGACGCTGCCGCGCATCGAGGAGCTCACCGACCCCGTCCGGTGGGTCGAGCGGGTGCACGGGCGCCCGGCCATCCCCGCCTGACGCCGGGACCGTGCCCGGCCCGCACCGCGCCGTCGCCCGCGTCCGCAGCGCGGTGCGCCCCGACCTGACCGCGGGGTCCGGGCCGGTGCTGGTGGCGGTCAGCGGGGGAGCGGACTCCCTCGCCCTGGCCGCCGCGGTCGCCTTCGAGGCGCCGCGGGCCGGCGTCCCCGCCGGGGCGGTGACCGTCGACCACGGCCTGCAGCCCGGCTCGGCCGAGCGTGCCGCCGCCACCGCCGCGCTGCTGACCGGCCTCGGCCTCGACCCGGTCACCGTGCGCACCGTGCGGGTCGAGCGGACCGGCGGTCCCGAGGCGGCCGCCCGCACCGCCCGGTACGCGGCGCTCGGCGCGGCGGCCGCCGAGCACGGCGCCCGCGTCGCCCTGGGTCACACCCTCGACGACCAGGCCGAGTCGGTGCTGCTCGGTCTGGGGCGGGGGTCCGGTCCGCGCAGCGTGGCCGGCATGGTCGAGCTCCGGGTGGACGGGCCCGTGACCTGGTGGCGGCCGCTGCTCGGCGTCCGCCGGGAGACCACCCGCGCCGCCTGCGCCGCCCAGGCCCTGCCGGTGTGGGACGACCCGTGGAACGCCGACCCGGCTTACACCCGGGTGCGGCTGCGGTCGGAGGTGCTGCCGCTGATGGAGGAGGTGCTGGGCGGCGGGGTGGCGCCGGCCCTGGCCCGCACCGCCGCGATGCTCCGGGAGGACCTCGACGCCCTCGACGCCCTGGCCGCGGCCGAGCTGTCCCGGCTGGCCGGCGCCGACAGCCTCCCGGCGGACCCGCTGGCCGGGCTGCCCGCGGCGCTGCGGCGGCGGGTGCTCCGGGGCTGGCTGCGGCGGGAGGGCGTGGCCGACCTGCAGGCGGTGCACCTGGCCGCCGTCGACGCGCTCCTGACCCGCTGGCGGGGACAGGGCCGGGTGGACCTCCCCGGTGGCGCGGGCGTGGTCCGGGCGTCTGGCAGGCTGGGGTTCGTGCCCCCTGACGCGCGGGGCCCCCGACCCGGGGACGCACCAGCAACCCGCGAGGAGGACGCGTGAGTGAGCCCGCGAGCGCTGCCGGAGACTCCGACAACCACCACGGCTACGGCCCCGACATCGACCACGTGCTGATCGGCGAGGAGCAGATCGAGGCCAAGATCGCCGAGCTGGCCCGCCAGGTCGAGGCGGACTACGAGGGCCGCGAGGTGCTCCTGGTCGGCGTCCTCAAGGGCGCGGTGCTGTTCATGAGCGACTTCGCCCGGGCGCTGCGGCTTCCCACCCAGATGGAGTTCATGGCGGTCTCCTCGTACGGGTCGTCGACCAGCTCCTCCGGCGTCGTCCGCATCCTCAAGGACCTCGACCGCGACATCAGCGACCTGCACGTGCTCGTGCTCGAGGACATCATCGACTCGGGGCTGACGCTGTCCTGGCTGCTCAAGAACCTCGGCAGCCGGCGCCCGGCGTCCCTCGAGGTGTGCGCGCTGCTGCGCAAGCCCGACGCGGTGAAGGTCGACGTGCCGGTCCGCTACATCGGCTTCGACATCCCCAACGAGTTCGTCGTCGGTTACGGCCTGGACTACGCCGAGCGCTATCGCGACCTGCCCTACATCGCGACGCTGCGCCGGGAGGTCTATGCCTGACGCCGGCTGACCCGGGCGGGGGCGGTCCACCCGCCCGGGTGTTGTCAGGTGAGACCCGGTCGTTGCACAGCTGTCGTGCAGGCTGCCCGGTGTACCGTCGATCGCAACGACGCTGCCCGAGCGCCGGGGTGCCCGCCCGGGTCGCGCGGCGCGTCCCCCGGACGATCAGGAGGGTCGACGGGCCAGGCCGGAACTCCGGCCGCCCGGCATCGGTGTATGGAACGCAAGAAGATCTTCCGCTCCGTGTGGTTCTGGGTCGTCCTCGTCGTCCTCCTGGCGTTGGCGTTCTCCTCGCTGTTCCGTGGCAACGGTGGCTACCAGGAGGTCAGCACCGCGACGGCCCTGGAGCAGATCACCAGCGGCAACGTCGACCAGGTCACGATCAACGACAAGGAACAGACGCTCGACCTCGACCTGCGCAACCCGGTCGCGGGCAGCGACAAGGTCACCGCGTCCTACCCGCTCGGCGCCTCCGACGACGTCTTCGACCTCGTGTCGGGTCTCGACAGCGGTGACGGCGTCGACTTCGACACCAACGTCACGCAGGACAGCGTCCTGGTCAGCATCCTGATCAGCTTCCTGCCGTTCGTGATCCTGCTGCTGCTGCTGTTCTGGCTGTTCAACTCCATGCAGGGCGGCGGCCGCGGCGTCATGGCCTTCGGCAAGTCCAAGGCCAAGGTGGTCAGCAAGGACACCCCGAAGACGACGTTCGCCGACGTCGCCGGCGCCGACGAGGCGATCGAGGAACTGCACGAGATCAAGGACTTCCTGGCCAATCCGGTCAAGTTCCAGGCCGTCGGCGCCAAGATCCCCAAGGGCGTGCTGCTGTTCGGCCCGCCCGGCACCGGCAAGACCCTGCTGGCCCGCGCGGTCGCCGGCGAGGCCGGGGTGCCGTTCTTCTCGATCTCCGGCTCGGACTTCGTCGAGATGTTCGTCGGTGTCGGCGCCAGCCGGGTCCGCGACCTGTTCGAGCAGGCCAAGCAGAACGCCCCGGCGATCATCTTCGTCGACGAGATCGACGCCGTCGGGCGGCACCGCGGCGCCGGCATGGGCGGCGGGCACGACGAGCGCGAGCAGACCCTCAACCAGATGCTCGTCGAGATGGACGGCTTCGACGTCAAGGGCGGCGTCATCATGATCGCCGCCACCAACCGGCCGGACATCCTCGACCCCGCGCTGCTGCGCCCGGGCCGCTTCGACCGGCAGATCGCCGTCGACCGGCCCGACCTCCTCGGGCGCAAGGCGATCCTCGCCGTCCACGCCAAGGGCAAGCCGCTCGCGCCCGACGTCGACCTCGAGACCCTCGCCCGCCGGACGCCGGGCTTCACCGGCGCCGACCTCGCCAACGTGCTCAACGAGGGCGCGCTGCTCACCGCCCGCAACAACGGCACGATGATCACCGACGCCACCCTGGAGGAGGCGATCGACCGCGTCATCGCCGGTCCCGAGCGCAAGACCCGGGCGATGAGCGAGAAGGAGAAGAAGGTCACCGCCTACCACGAGGGCGGCCACGCGCTCGTGGCGCACGCGCTGCCCAACCTGGACCCGGTCCACAAGGTGACGATCCTGCCGCGCGGCCGCTCGCTCGGGCACACGCTGGTGCTGCCGACCGAGGACAAGTACACCCAGACCCGGTCGGAGATGATCGACACCCTCGCCTACGCCCTGGGCGGGCGGGCCGCCGAGGAGCTGGTCTTCCACGAGCCGACCACCGGTGCCGGCAACGACATCGAGAAGGCCACCACGCTGGCCCGGGCGATGGTCACCCAGTACGGCATGAGCGCCAAGCTCGGCGCGGTGAAGTACGGCAGCAACGACGCCGAGCCCTTCCTGGGCCGGGACATGCACACCAGGCCGGACTACTCCGACGCCGTCGCCGCCGACATCGACGCCGAGATCCGGGCGCTCATCGAGGCCGCGCACGACGAGGCGTGGGAGATCCTGGTCGAGTACCGCGCCGTGCTGGACCAGCTGGTGCTCGAGCTGATGGAGAAGGAGACCCTCTCCAAGGAGGACATGGCCCGCATCTGCGAGCCGGTCACCAAGCGGCCCTCCCTGGCGCCCTACAACGGCTTCGGCAAGCGGACGCCGTCCGACCAGCCGCCGGTGCTCACGCCCGCCGAGCGCGCGGCGCAGAACGGCAACGGCCTGCTCAAGGGCGGTTCCACCGCGGTGGGGGACGTCGGCGCGCCGGTGCAGCGGTGAGCGAGGTGCCGGCCGAGCCGGACGACGTGCTGCTGTCGGCCCGGCACGCCGGGGTCGACCAGGAGCGGGCCGCCGCAGCGGTCCGGGAGCTGCTCATCGCGGTGGGCGAGGACCCGGACCGCCCCGGCCTCCAGGACACCCCGCGCCGGGTGGCCCGCGCCTACGCCGAGACCTTCGCCGGCCTCTGGCAGGACCCGGCGGACATCCTCGCCACGACCTTCGACGAGGACCACGACGAGATGGTCCTGGTCAAGGACATCCCGATGTACTCCACCTGCGAGCACCACCTGGTGCCCTTCCACGGGGTCGCGCACATCGGCTACATCCCCGGCGACGACGGCAAGGTGACCGGGCTGTCGAAGCTGGCCCGGCTGGTAGAGGTCTACGCCCGCCGTCCGCAGGTGCAGGAGCGGATGACCAGTCAGATCGCCGACGCGCTGGCCGACGTCCTGAAGCCGCGCGGCGCGCTGGTGGTCATCGAGGCCGAGCACCTGTGCATGGCCATGCGGGGCATCCGCAAGCCGGGCTCGACGACCGTGACCTCCGCGGTGCGGGGCATCTTCCGGGACAACCCGGCGACGCGCAGCGAGGCGATGAGCCTCGTGCTGGGCCGGTGACCACCCGCCTGCCCACCCCCGGACGCTGCGTCGTGATGGGCGTCCTCAACGTCACGCCCGACTCCTTCTCCGACGGCGGCTGCTTCGCCGACGCGGCCTCGGCGGTGGCGCACGGCCTGGCGATGCGCGCCGCCGGTGCCGACTACGTGGACGTCGGCGGCGAGTCCACCCGGCCGGGCGCGGACCGCGTCGACGCCGACGAGGAGTGCCGCCGCGTGGTGCCGGTGGTCGCCGAGCTGGCCGCGGCGGGCGTCCGGGTCAGCGTCGACACCACCCGCGCCGAGGTCGCCGAGGCCGCGATCGCCGCCGGTGCGGTGCTGGTCAACGACGTCAGCGGCGGGCTGGCCGACGACGGCATGGCCAAGCTGGTCGCCGACGCCGGCGTGCCGTGGGTGCTGATGCACTGGCGCGGCCACAGCCGCGAGATGTACGCCGCCGCCCGCTACGGCGACGTGGTCACCGAGGTCCGCGCCGAGCTGACCGCCCGGGTGGAGGACGTCGTCGCCGCCGGGGTGGCCCCCGAGCAGCTCGTCCTGGACCCCGGCCTCGGGTTCGCCAAGCGCGCCGAGCACAACTGGGCGCTGCTGGCCGGGCTGGACCGGCTGGTCGACCTCGGCCTGCCGGTGCTCGTCGGCGCCTCCCGCAAGACCTTCCTCGGCCGGCTGCTGGCCGACGCCGACGGCGCGGTGCGCCCCGCCGAGCAGCGCGACGCCGCCACCCTGGCCACGACCGTGCTCGCCGCCGAGACCGGAGCCTGGGGCGTGCGGGTGCACGATGCGGCCGCCTCGGTCGACGCCGTCCGCACCGTCGCCGCCGTCCAGGCCGCGCGGCGGGAGAGGAACCGCCGTGCCTAGTTCCCGTCCCGACCGCATCGCCGTCCGCGGGCTCACCGCGCACGCCCACCACGGCGTCTACGCCGTCGAGCGGGAGAAGGGCCAGACCTTCCGCGTCGACGCGGTCCTGGAGCTGGACACCGCACCTGCTGCCGTCGGCGACGACCTGGCGAAGACGGTGAACTACGCCGAGCTGGCGAAGCGGCTGCACGCCGTCCTGACCGGCGAGCCGGTCGACCTGCTGGAGACCCTCGCCCAGCGGCTGGCCGACACCTGTCTGGCCGACCCGCTGGTCGACGCCGTCGAGATCACCGTGCACAAGCCCGAGGCCGACCTCGGGGTGCCCTTCGACGACGTCACCGTGGCCATCCGGCGGCAGCGCACATGACGCGTGCGGTCCTCTCGCTGGGCGCCAACCTGGGCGACCGCGCCGGCGCCCTCCGCGGGGCGATCACCGCGCTGGGGGACGACGGCGTGCTCGTGGCCCGCTCGACGCTCTACGAGACCCCGCCGTGGGGCCCGGTCGAGCAGAGGCCGTACCTCAACGCCGTCGTCATCGTGCGCGGCCCGGTCGACGCCGCGGGGTGGCTGGCCCGCGCGCACGAGCTGGAGCAGGCCGCCGGGCGGACCCGCGAGGTCCGGTGGGGGGCGCGCACGCTGGACGTCGACGTCGTCGCGGTCACGGGGGAGGACGGGCAGCCGGTGCTCTCCGACGACCCGGTCCTGACGCTGCCGCACCCGCGGGCCCACGAGCGGGCGTTCGTCCTCGTGCCGTGGCTGAGTCTCGACCCGACCGCGGCGCTGCCCGGACGGGGCCGGGTCGCCGACCTGGTCGCCGCGCTTCCGCCCGGGGACGTCGACGCCGTCGTCCGCTGGGAGCACCTGCAGTGAGACCGGTGAGCAGGCGCGACCTCGCCGTCCTGGCCGCCGGGGTGGCGGTGGCGGCCTGGCTGGTGGTGCGCGCGACCTACGGCTCCCTCCCCGCGCTGCGCTGGTGGCTGCCGGTGCCGCTGGGCGTGCTGGCCGTCGCCGAGCTGCTGGGTGCCCGCACGCTGCGCGCCCGGCTGGCCGCCCAGCGGGACCGCCGTCCGCCGGCCGAGCGCGGCACGGCCCCGGTGCGCCCGGTCGAGCCGATGCTGGTCGCCCGGCTGGCCGTGCTGGCCCAGGCCAGCGCCTACGTCGGGGCGGTCTTCGTGGGCATCTGGCTCGGTGTCCTGGCGTACGTCGCGCCGTCGGTCGGGCGGCTGCAGGCAGCCGGTGGCGACACGGTCACCGCCGTCGTCGGCGTCGGCTGCGCGGCCGCGCTGGTGGTGGCCGCCCTGTGGCTGGAGTCGGTCTGCCGGGTCCCGCCGGCCGGCCCGGACGACGAACCGCCCGCTGCCGCCCGCGGCTGAGCAGGGCCGACGTGGCCACGTCGGCCCTCGTCAGCGGCCGATCGAGCGGCGCAGCGCGGCGTGCACGCCGTCGGGGGTGAGGACGCCGAGGTAGCGCTCGCCGTCCACCACCGCGACCCAGCCGGCGTCGGAGCGCAGCATCGTCGCGAGGGCCGTCTTCAGCGTCGCGCCCACCGGCACCGTGTCCCCGCCGGCGGTGGCCGCCGAGGCCACCGTCCCGCCGCCCGCGGCCCGCGCGGCCGGCAGCCACCCGGCCGGCCGGCCGGACCCGTCGAGCACGACTCCCCAGTCGGCACCGCAGCGGTCCAGCAGGGCTCCGGCGTCGGCCAGCCGGTCGGAGACGCCCAGCACCGGCGGCTGCTCGAGGTCGGCCGGCTCGACGGCGGTCACCGCCAGCCGCTTGAGCCCGCGGTCGGCGCCGACGAAGTCGGCCACCACGTCGTTGGCCGGCCGGCCCAGCAGCTCGGCGGGAGGCGCGAACTGCTCCACCCGGCCACCGGCGCTCATCACCGCGATGCGGTCGCCGAGCCGCACCGCCTCCTCGATGTCGTGGGTGACGAAGACGATCGTCTTGCGCACCGTCTCCTGCAGCCGCAGGAACTCCGCCTGCAGCCGCTCGCGCACCACCGGGTCGACGGCGGAGAACGGCTCGTCCATCAGGAGGACGGCGGGGTCGGCGGCCAGCGCCCGCGCCACCCCGGCCCGCTGCCGCTGCCCGCCGGAGAGCTGGGCGGGGTACCGGTCCCCGTGGACGGCGGGATCGAGGCCGACCGTCGACAGCAGCTCGTCGACGCGGTCGCGGGTGCGCCGCTTGTCCCAGCCGAGCAGGCGGGGCACGGTGCCGACGTTGGTGCGCACCGTCTGGTGGGGGAACAGCCCCACGCTCTGGATGACGTAGCCGATCCGGCGGCGCAGCTGGTCGGCGTCGACGCGGGTGACGTCCTCCCCGCCGATCAGGATGCGTCCGGTCGAGGGCTCGATGATCCGGTTGATCATCTTCATCGTCGTTGTCTTGCCGCAGCCGGAGGGCCCGACCAGCACCGTCAGCTCGCCGGCCGCGAAGGTGAGGTCCAGCTCGGCGACCCCGACCGTCCCGTCCGGGTAGACCTTGCTGACCCCCTCCAGGCGGATCTCCCGGGCGGCGCCCTCCCCGTCCGCCCCCGCCGGGTGCCTCGTGATCGGTGCGGGGCGAGCGGCAGTAGCGTCCACGACGTGGCCTCCCTGGGTGCGCTGAGCGCGGCGAGCGACCGCGACGTGCTCGCGGCGGACGAGGCGCCGAACCCCTGGTTCGACCCGTCGTACGTGACCGACAACTGGGACACCATTGTGGGCCACCTGGGCCAGCACGTCAGGCTCACCGTGGGCGCGGTGCTGCTCGGGGCGCTGATCGCGCTGCCGCTGGCGCTGCTCGCCCGGCGCACGCGGCTGCTGTCGGGGCCGGTGCTGGGCCTGTCGTCGGTGGTCTACACGATCCCGTCGCTGGCGATGTTCTCGTTCCTCGCGCCGGTCACCGGGCCGCTGTCGGCCACCACGGTGCTCCTCGGGCTGACGCTCTACACGCTGGTCATCCTGGTGCGGAACTTCCTCGCCGGGCTGGCGTCGGTACCCGCCGACGTCCGCGAGGCGGCCCGCGGCATGGGGTACGGGTCCGCGCGGCTGTTCCTGCGGGTGGACCTGCCGCTGGCCCTGCCGGCCTTCATGGCCGGGCTGCGGATCGCCACCGTCTCCACCGTCGCCCTGGTCACCGTGGGGGTGATCACCGGCAACGGGGGGCTGGGGCAACTGATCGTGGGCGGGTTCAACGCGAACTTCTACCGCGCCGAGATCGTCACCGGCGCCGTCGGGTGCGTGCTGCTGGCGCTGATCGCCGACGTGCTGCTCGCCGGGGTCGAGCGGCTGCTGACGCCGTGGACGAGGGCGGCGCGGGCGTGAGCGCGTTCGGCGACGCCCTCGTCTACCTCAACGACCCGCTGAACTGGACCCGGCGGGGCGGCATCCTCGACCTGCTGGCCGCGCACCTCGCCGTCTCGGCCGCCGCGGTGCTGGCCGCCGCCGTCGTCGCCATCCCGGCCGGGGTGCTCCTGGGCCGCACCGGCCGCGGCGCCGGCGCGATCGTCGTCCTCTCCAACGTCAGCCGCGCGGTGCCGACCCTGGCGCTGCTCACCGTCTTCGCCGTGACGCCGATCGGCTTCGGCGACACCGCGACCGCCGTCGCCCTCGCCGTCTTCGCCGTCCCGCCGATGCTCACCAACACCTTCGTCGGCTTCCGCGAGGTCGACCGCGACGTGCGTGAGGCCGCCCGCGCGATGGGCATGAGCGGCCGCCAGATGCTCGGCCGGGTCGAGTTCCCGCTGGCCCTGCCGCTGGTCATGACCGGCGTCCGGACGTCGGCGGTGCAGGTGGTCGCGACGGCGACCCTCGCGGCGCTGGTCGGCGGCGGCGGCCTGGGCCAGATCATCAACCTCGGGTACGGCCAGCAGGACCTCGGCCAGATCCTCGCCGGCGCGCTGCTCGTGGCCCTGCTCGCGCTGCTCACCGAGCTGGTGCTGGTGGTCGTGTCCTGGGCGGTGACGCCGGGCCCGCGCCGGCTCCCGCTGCTCGCCGTCCGCCGGGGGCCGGCCGGGCAGCCGGAGCCGACCGCGTCCGGCGTCCCGCTCTGAGGAAGGACTCGCAGGCTCGCGGCGGGACCCCGCAGGGGGCCGTCCGTAACAACCGGGCAACAGCTGTGCCCCGGGCGTGGCCCCGGGCGCGGCCGCGGGGTTGCATGTCCCGCGCGGGGTCCCTCCCGCCAGACACGCGTCGCGGCCGGCCGGCCGCACGGGACACAGAAGGCGGGCGACATGCGCAGCCGTATCCGGATCCTCCCTCCCCTCGCCCTGGCGGCGGTGCTGCTCACCGCGACCGCCTGCGGCGAGTCCGGCTCCTCGGGCAACGGCGGGGGCGGCAGCGGCGAGGGGGCCGCCAGCGCCTCCGGCGACGCCTGCGCCCCGGTCGCCGGCGACCAGCTGGTCGTCCTCGAGGACGACCAGCAGCTGCAGAACGCCGACAACGTCGTCCCCGCGGTGAACGTCGCGACCGCGCAGGCCAACCCGGCGCTCGTGGCGGCCCTCGACGCGGTCTCGGCGGCGCTCACGACCGAGGACCTCATCGAGCTCAACGCCGCCGTCGACGTGGACCGGCAGACCGCCGAGGACGTCGCCGCCGGCTGGGTCGAGGAGAGCGGCGTGACCGAGGGGCTCGAGCAGGGCAGCGGCACCGTCGCCGTCGGCGGGGCCAACTTCACCGAGTCGACGGTCCTGGCCAACGTCTACGCCGGCGTCCTCACGGCCGCGGGCTTCGACGCCTCCGTGCGCGAGGTCGGCAACCGGGAGCTCTACCTCCCCGCGCTCATCTCCGGCTCGGACATCCAGGTCTTCCCCGAGTACCTGTCGACGGCGACGGAGTTCCTCAACCGCCAGGTCAACGGCCCCGACGCCGAGCCCGTGGCCAGCGGCGACGTGCAGGCGACGGTGAGCGCGCTGCAGCCGCTGGCCGAGCAGGTCGGGCTGGTGTTCGGGCAGCCGTCGGAGGCCGCCGACCAGAACGCCTTCGCCGTCACCCAGGCCCTCGCCGACGAGCTGGGGGTCAGCACGCTGTCGGAGCTGGCCGACGCCTGCGGCGACGGCTCGCTGGTCCTCGGCGGCCCCGCCGAGTGCCCGGACCGGCCGTTCTGCCAGCCGGGCCTCGAGGAGACCTACGGCCTGCAGTTCGCCGAGTTCAGCGCGCTGGACGCCGGTGGCCCGCTGACCAAGGCGGCGCTGCAGCAGGGCGAGGTCTCCATCGGACTGGTCTTCAGCTCCGACGGGGCCCTGGCACAGTAGGAGGACCCCCTGCCCCCCACCGCTCGCAAGCTCGCGGCGGGACCCTGCAGGGGGCCGTCCCAAGTCGCGACGTGCCGGGCGACTCCCGTTTCACGACGTGATCGGGAGGTCTCCCACCGTTACCCTGGACTCCATGCCGAGGGACCGGGACGACGCGATGGCCGGCCACGGGTCCGCCGGCTCGTCGGTCCTGCGCACCGTCGGGCTGGTCGTCGGGTTCCTGCTGGCCGTCGGTGCCACGGTGGTCGTGTTCGTCACCGACGACCCGCAGGTCCTTCGGCTGGCCGTGGTGGGCGCGGCCTGGGCGTTCGTGCTGGCCGCGCTGGCCGCGAGCCGCCGCGGGCCGGGGAACGGCGCCGACCGGGACGACGTCGGCCGGGTCGCCGACGACCGGGCGGCCACCCGGACGGCCGCCGCCGAGCGAGCCGCCGAGCGCGAGCGGGCCGCCGCCGAGCGCGAGCGCGAGGCCGCGGCCCGCCGGGAGACCGAGCAGCGGCGGGAGAACGACGCGCGCCGGGAGGCCGAGCGGGCGATGCGGGCCGAGTTGGCGGCCCTCCGCGGCGAGCTCGGGCAGGTCGCCGACCTGCGCCGCGACGTCGCCGACGTCGCCGGACTGCGCGGCCGGCTCGCCGAGGTCGCCGAGTTGCGCGGGGAGCTCGCGGAGGTCCCCGCGCTCCGGCGCGACCTCGCCGGGCTCGCCGAGCTGCGGGCCGGCCTGGCCCAGCTCCAGGAACTGCGCGGCGACCTCGCCCAGCTGGCCGAGCTGCGCGCCGACGTCGGCCGGCTGCGCGCCGAGCTGACCGAGCAGCTCTCCGGCGAGATGCTGATCGAGCGGATCATGCTGCGCACCCAGTCGACCCGCACCGGCCCGTCGACGGCGGAGTCCCCGGCCACCCGCACCATCGAGGCGGTCAGCTGGGGCGAGCCGTCGGCCGAGCTGACCGCCGCCGCGCCGGCCGTGTCCCTCGACGACCTCACCGGGGGGACGCGGCAGTTCACGGCGCTCCCCGCCGAGGAGCCCCGGCCCGAGCCCGCCTACGCCGCGACGCCGCCGCCGCCGCCGCGGGACTGGCTGGCCCAGCGCTCCCTGGTGGAGCCGGAGGCGCCCGCGGCCCCGGAGGTGACGCTGGAGCCGCGCCGTCGCCACACCGACGACCCCTTCCGGCCGGCCCCGGTGGAGCAGCCCACCGAGCAGCGCCCGGTCGCCCAGCGCGAGCGCCCGCCCGTGCCCTCGTGGTCGGCGCTCGCGGAGCCGGCCCCGCCGCCCGCGGCCGAGCCCGGGGAGGGCTCCTCGCGACTGGCGGAGATCCTCGCCGAGGGCGGGGTCAGCCCGTCGTCCGGAGGCCGGCGGCGGCGCCGCTACCGGGACGACGACGAGTCCGACGACGTCCTGTCGCGGGTCCTCGGCCGGAACGGCTGACCTGCTTCAGGCCGGGCCGCGGGACAGCGAGCCGCCGTCGAGCACGAGCGTCTGGCCGGTCACCCAGCCGGCGGTGTCCCCCAGCAGGTAGGCCGCCGCCTCGCCGACGTCCTCGGGCACCCCGAGCCGGCCCACCGGGTACTGCGCGGACACCTCCGCCTCGCGGCCCTCGTACAGCGCCGTGGCGAAGCGGGTCTTGACCACCGCCGGGGCGACGGCGTTGACCCGCACCTTCGGGCCGAGCTCCACGGCGAGCTGGGTGACCAGGTTGATCAGGGCGGCCTTGCTCACCCCGTAGGCGCCGATCATCGGCGAGGCCTTGAGCCCGGCCACCGACGCCACGACGAGCACCGAGCCCCCGTGCTCGGCCATCCACGCCCGCCAGGCCTCCTGGACCAGCCCGAGGGTGGAGACCACGTTGGTGTCGAGGATCTTGCGGAACCCGTCCAGCGGCAGCTCCACCATCGGACCGTAGAGCGGGTTGATCCCGACGTTGCCGACCAGCACGTCCAGGCTGCCGAACGTGTCGACGGCGGTGCGCACCGCCTCGGCCCGGTGCTCGGCGTCACCGGCGTTGCCCGCCACCGCGACGGCCACCTCGGGGCCGCCCAGTGCGGTCACCGCCTCGGCCAGCGCCTCGGCCTTGCGGGCGGTCACGACGACGCGCGCCCCGCGGTCCACCAGGCTCTTCGCGATCGCCAGTCCGATGCCCCGGCTGGCGCCGGTGACCAGTGCGGTGCGTCCCTCGAGGCTGCCCACGCGTCTCCTCCTGCTGTCGTCCGGTGCCGCCGCACACCGTAGGGCGGCCCGCGGTGACGCACCCCACAGGTCCCAGCCGTTGCACCGGCCGCCGGCCGGTCACACACTCGCCTTCGGCGCTTCACCCGCGTGACACAACTGGTCGCAGCGGCGCCGGCGCCACAGCACGACCCGCACCACCGGCACGACCCGCCGGCCTCCGAGGGAGGGGCCGGGACCTGACAGTCCGGTACCCGCGAGGGACTGGAACGAGAGGTGCACCGATGCCTGCTGTCCGCAGGACGCCCCGCGCTGCCGGCCTCCGCCCGGCGGACTCCGCTCCCGCCCGTCTCCGCGTCGGCGTCGTCGGCGCCGGACGTGTCGGCGCCGTCCTGGGCGCCGCCCTCACCGCCGCCGGCCACGACGTGGTCGCCGCCGCCGGCCTCTCCGCCGCCTCCGCCGAGCGTGCCGCCCGCCTGCTGCCCGGCGTGCCGCTGCTCCACACCGACGAGGTGGTCGCGGCCGCCGACCTCGTGGTCCTCGCGGTCCCCGACGACACCCTCGCCGGCCTGGTCGCCGGCCTCGCCGAGACCGGCGGCTGGCGGGCCGGCCAGCTGGCCTTCCACACCTCCGGGGCGCACGGCCTGGCCGTCCTCGAGCCCGCCGCCCGGGCCGGCGTGCTGCCCCTGGCCCTGCACCCGGCGA
This sequence comes from Geodermatophilus sp. CPCC 205506, assembly GCF_051383635.1. Classification (NCBI taxonomy): domain Bacteria; kingdom Bacillati; phylum Actinomycetota; class Actinomycetes; order Geodermatophilales; family Geodermatophilaceae; genus Geodermatophilus; species Geodermatophilus sp. CPCC 205506. The sequence continues at coordinate 257,127 of NZ_JALPKP010000001.1, forward strand.
TGACCTTCACCGGTGCCCCCGAGGACGTCGACCGCCTGGCCGGCGCCCCGTTCGGCGTCACCAGCGCCCCGGAGCACCGGCCGGTCGCCGAGACGCTGGTGCTGGAGATGGGCGGCGAGCCGTTCTTCGTGGCCGAGTCCGACCGGCGGCTGTACCACGCGGCGCTGGTGACCGGCGCCAACCACCTGGTCACGCTGGTCGCCGAGGCCGCCGACCTGCTGCGGACGGCCGGCGTCTCCGACCCCGCCCAGGTCCTCGGACCGCTGCTCACCGCCGCCCTGGACAACGGGCTGCGCCGCGGCGACCGCGGGCTCACCGGCCCGGTCAGTCGCGGGGACGTCGGCACCGTGCGCAGCCACCTGGAGGTGCTCACCGAGCGGGCGCCGCAGTCGGTGGGCGCCTACGTCGCGATGGCCCAGCGCACCTCCGAGCGCGCGCTGGCGTCGGGGCGGCTCAAGCGGCACGAGGGCGCCCCCCTGGTCGAGCTGCTGCAGGCCGCGCGCGACGCCGACCCGGCGGGATCGCGGTGACCGTGGGATCCCCCACCCGGACGCTGCCGGGCAGCCCCACCGTCGCCGAGTCCGCCGCCGAGCTGGCCCGGCTGCGGGCGGGGCTGCCCGGCCCCGTGGCGCTCGTGCCGACCATGGGCGCGCTGCACGAGGGCCACCGCACGCTGGTCCGCGCCGCCCGGCAGCGGGCCGGCAGCGTCGTCGTCTCGGTCTTCGTCAACCCGACCCAGTTCGGACCGGGCGAGGACTTCGACCGCTACCCCCGCACCTGGGACGCCGATCTCGCCGCACTCGCCGAGGAGGGCGCCGACGTCGTCTTCCACCCGGGGGTCGACGAGGTGTACCCGCCCGGCGCGGCCGGCGTGACGGTCGCACCCGGCCCGCTGGGCGACGTGCTGGAGGGCGCCGTCCGCCCCGGGCACTTCGCCGGCGTGCTGACCGTCGTCGCCAAGCTGTTCGGCCTGGTCCGCCCCGACCTGGCCCTCTTCGGCGAGAAGGACTACCAGCAGCTGACCCTCATCCGGGCGATGGCCCGCGAGCTGGCCCTCGGGGTCGAGGTCGTCGGCGTGCCCACCGTCCGGGAGGACGACGGCCTGGCGCTCTCCTCGCGGAACCGCTACCTCGACCCGGAACAGCGGGCCACCGCCGCCGCGTTGTCGCGAGCGCTGCGCGCGGGTGCGGCGGCCGGGCCGCGGGGCGCCGACGCCGTCCTCGCGGCCGCCCGCGCCGTGCTGGACACCGCCCCCGAGCTGGTCCCCGACTACCTCGAGCTCACCGACCCCGACCTCGGCCCGGTGCCCGCCGCCGGTCCGGCCCGCCTGCTGGTCGCGGCCCGCGCCGGCAGCACCCGACTCCTGGACAACGTCCCCGTCCTGCTGGGAGCAGACCGATGATGCGCACGATGCTCAAGTCCAAGATCCACCGCGCGACGGTCACCCAGGCCGATCTGCACTACGTGGGCTCGGTGACCATCGACGAGGACCTCCTCGACGCCGCCGACCTGCTGCCCGGTGAGCAGGTCGCGATCGTCGACGTCACCAACGGCGCCCGGCTGGAGACCTACGTCATCCCCGGCGAGCGGGGCACCGGCGTGATCGGCATCAACGGGGCCGCCGCGCACCTGGTGCACCCCGGCGACCTCGTCATCATGATCAGCTACGGGGTCATGGACGAGACCGAGGCCAAGAGCTACATCCCGAAGGTCGTGCACGTCGACGGCGCCAACCGGATCGTCGAGCTCGGCGGCGACCCGGCCGCGCCGTCCCCGGGTGTCCAGGGCCAGGTCCGGGGCGACACGATCGCCCGGTGACCACGCTGGCGGCCGACCGCACGACCGGGCTCCCACTGCGCCTGGCGGCGCCCTCACCCGGCTGGGAGCTCTCCGCCGACGTCTGCGTCGTCGGCTCCGGCGTCGCCGGCCTGTGCGTCGCGCTGCACGCCCGGGCGGCCGGGCTGTCGGTCGCCGTCGTCACCAAGGTCCGGGTGGACGCCGGGTCGACCCGCTGGGCGCAGGGCGGGATCGCCGCCGTCCTCGACCCCGCGGACACCCCCGAGGCGCACGCCCGGGACACCGAGGTCGCCGGGGTCGGGCTGTGCGAGCCGGACGCGGTCTCCGTGCTGGTCCACGAGGGCCCCGGGCGGCTGCGCCAGCTGATGGACTGGGGAGCCGCCTTCGACCGCGACCCCTCCGGCCGGCTGCTGCTCACCCGCGAGGGCGGGCACTCGGCCGACCGGATCGTGCACGCCGGCGGCGACGCCACCGGCTTCGAGGTGCAGCGGGCGCTGCAGGACGCCGTCCGGGCCGACCCGGAGGTGACCCTCGTCGAGCACGCGATGGTGCTGGACCTGCTGACCGACGCCGCGGGCCGGGCCGCCGGCGTCACCCTGCACGTGCTCGGCGAGGGCAGCGCGGACGGCGTCGGTGCGGTGCGCGCCCGCGCCGTCGTCCTGGCCACCGGCGGGATGGGCCAGGTCTTCGCGGCCACCACCAACCCCGAGGTCTCCACGGGGGACGGCGTGGCGCTGGGCCTGCGCGCCGGCGCGGTCGCCACCGACCTCGAGTTCGTCCAGTTCCACCCCACCTCGCTGTACCTGGGCCCCGACGTCCGCGGCCAGCAGCCGCTGGTGAGCGAGGCGCTGCGGGGCGAGGGCGCGGTGCTGCGCGACGGCGCGGGGGAGCGGTTCATGCTCGGCGTGCACCCGCTGGCCGAGCTGGCCCCGCGCGACGTCGTGGCCAAGGCCATCACCCGCGTGCAGCTGCGCGACGGCGTCCGGCACGTCTGGCTCGACGCCCGCGAGGTCCCGCACCTCGTCGAGCGGTTCCCGACGATCACCGCCAGCTGCCGAGCCGCGGGCATCGACCCGGTCACCGACCTCATCCCGGTCACCCCGGCCGCGCACTACGCCTCGGGCGGTCTGGTCACCGACCTCGCCGGCCGGACGACGGTGCCCGGGCTGTACGCCTGCGGCGAGGCGGCCTGCACCGGCGTGCACGGCGCCAACCGGCTGGCGTCGAACTCGCTGCTGGAGGGCCTGGTGTTCGCCGCCCGCATCGGGGAGCAGCTGGCCGGCTCGCTGCCGCCGCCGTTGGCGGGCGCAGCCGTGCCGCCGTCGGCGTCGGGGCTGCTCGACCCGGACGGTCGCCGGCAGGTCACCGACACGATGTCCGCCCGCGTCGGCGCGCTGCGCAGCGGCGCCGGGCTGGACGAGGCGACGGCGGCGCTGGCCGCGCTGGCGGCCGGGCTCGGCGACGCCCCGCCGGGCGTGGCCGGCTGGGAGGCCACCGACCTGCTCACCGTCGCCAGCGCGGTCACCGTGGCGGCCACTGCCCGCGAGGAGACCCGCGGGTGCCACTGGCGGGAGGACCACCCGGAGACCGAGGAGGCATGGCGCGTGCACCTCGACGTCCGGCTCGACGACGGCGGGCAGCTGCGGACGACCCGCCGCCCGGTGAGCACGCCGGTGGTGCAGCCGTGGTGACCTCGGCGACCGACCCGCGGGACCTCGCCGGCACCGGGCTGACCGAGGCGTGGGTCGAGGAGCTGGTCGAGCGCACCCTCGCGGAGGACCTCACCGGCGGCGCGCCGCTGCCCGGCGCCCCCGACCTCGCCGTGGCCCACGACGTGACCAGCGCCGCCACGGTGCCGCCCGGCCAGCTGGGCACCGCGGACCTGGTCGCCCGCGCCGACGGCGTGGTCGCCGGCCTGCCGGTGGCCGCCCGGGTGTTCACCCGGCTGGCCCCGGGCGCGACGCTCACCGCGGGCGCCTCCGACGGCGACCGGGTCACCCGCGGCGACGTGCTGCTGACCGTCCGGGGACCGGTGCGCGCCCTGCTCGCCGCCGAGCGCAGCGCCCTGAACATCGCCAGCCGGGCCAGCGGCGTCGCCACGCTGACCCGCCGGTGGGTCGACGCGGTCGCAGGGACCCGAGCCGTGGTGCTGGACACCCGCAAGACCACGCCGGGGCTGCGGCCGCTGGAGAAGTACGCCGTCCGCTGCGGCGGTGGGTCCAACAAGCGGATGGGCCTCTACGACGTGGCCATGGTCAAGGACAACCACGTGGCCGCCGCCGGCTCGGTGGCCGCCGCCGTGGCAGCCGTCCGCGAGCGGGCGCCGCGGGTCGCGGTACAGGTGGAGGTGGACGTGCCGGAGCAGGCGGTGGAGGCGGTCGAGGCCGGCGCGGACTTCCTGCTCTGCGACAACATGGCCCCGGCGGCGCTGCGCGAGGTGGTCGCGCTGGTCGCCGGCCGCGCCGAGCTGGAGGCCACCGGCGGGCTCACGCTGGAGGTCGCCCGCGCCGTGGCCGAGACCGGCGTGGACTACCTGTCGGTCGGCGCGCTCACCCACTCCGCCCCCATCCTCGACCTGGCGCTGGACCTGCGGGCCTGACCGTGCTGCTCACCGTCGACGTCGGCAACAGCCAGACCGTCCTCGCCACCTTCGACGGCGACCGGCGCGTGGGGTGCTGGCGGGTCACCACCTCCCCCCGGGCCACCGCCGACGAGCTGCGGCTGCTGTGGCGCGGGCTGCTCCAGGACACCGTCGTCACCGGGGTCTGTGCCTGCTCCACGGTCCCCGCGCTGCTGCCCGCGCTGCGCCAGCTGCTGGACTCCCTCGAGGTGCCGGTCGTGCTCATCGGACCGGGCGTGCGCACCGGCGTCCCGCTGCACGTGGACAACCCCCGCGAGGTCGGCGCCGACCGGGTGGTCACCGCGCTGGCCGCGCACGAGCTGTTCGGCCGCGCGCCCGACGGTGGGGCGCGACCGGTCGTGGTCGTGGACTTCGGCACCTCCACCAACGTCGACGCCGTCGGCCCGGCCGGGCAGTTCCTCGGCGGGGCGCTCGCCCCGGGCGTGGAGGTCAGCCTCGAGGCGCTGGCCAGCCGGGCGGCGCAGCTGCGCTCGGTGGAGCTCACCGTGCCGACGCAGGCGATCGGCAAGAACACCGTCGCGGCGCTGCAGTCCGGCCTGGTGCTGGGCTTCGCCGGCCTGGTCGACGGGCTGGTGGGGCGGATCGCCGCCGAGCTGGTCGCCCAGTTCGGGGCGGCGCCCGTCGTCGTCGCCACCGGGGGCCTGGCGCCGCTGGTCGCCGACAGCTGCCGGACGATCGGGGAGCGCGAGCCGGACCTCACGGTGCACGGGCTGCGGCTGGCCTTCGACCGGCAGCAGGCCGCGGGACGCCGTCCGGCCTCCCCGTAGGCTCGGTGTCCGTGAGTGAGGCACCCGTGGCTGACGACGTCGACGAACTCCCCGAACAGCTCCGGGTGCGGCGGGCCAAGCTCGACCGGCTCCGCGCGGCGGGGGTCGACCCCTACCCGGTCACCGTCGCCCGCACCGCCACGCTGGCCGACGTCCGCGCCGAGCACCCGGACCTGCCCCCGGACACCATGACCGGCGTGCAGGTGGGGGTCACCGGGCGGGTGCTGTTCAGCCGCAACACCGGCAAGCTCTGCTTCGCCACCCTCCGCGAGGGGGAGGCCGAGCTGCAGGTCATGCTCTCCCGCGACCGGGTGGGCGAGGAGTCCCTCGCCGCCTGGAAGTCCGACGTCGACCTCGGCGACCACGTGCTGGTCACCGGCGAGGTCGGGACGTCGCGGCGCGGGGAGCTGTCGGTGTTCGCCGACTCCTGGCAGCTGACCGCCAAGGCACTGCGCCCGCTGCCGGTCGCGCACAAGCCGATGAGCGAGGAGCTCCGGGTCCGCCGCCGGTACGTCGACCTCATCGTCCGCGACGAGGCCCGCCGCACGGTGCGCCAGCGGGCCGCCGTCATGTCGACGCTGCGCACCGGGCTGGCCTCCCGCGGCTTCCTCGAGGTGGAGACGCCGATGCTGCAGACGGTGCACGGGGGTGCCGCCGCGCGACCGTTCCGCACGCACATGAACGCCTTCGACCTCGACCTGTACATGCGGATCGCCCCGGAGCTGTTCCTCAAGCGCTGCATCGTCGGCGGGCTGGACCGGGTCTTCGAGATCAACCGCAACTTCCGCAACGAGGGCGCCGACAGCACCCACTCGCCGGAGTTCGCGATGCTGGAGACCTATCAGGCCTACGCCGACTACCAGGTGATGGCGACCCTCACCCGCGAGCTCACCCAGGAATGCTGTGCGGCGCTGTTCGGGGACCACGTGGCCCGGCACAACGACGGCACCGAGATCGACCTGTCGGGGGAGTGGCCGCAGATCCCGCTCTACACGGCGGTGTCGGACGCCGTCGGCGAGGCGGTGACGCCGGAGACGCCCGTCGAGCGGCTGCGGGAGATCGCCGGGCGGCACGAGATCGGCGTGGACCCCGCCTGGATCGCCGGCAAGGTGGTCGAGGAGCTGTTCGAGGCGCTGGTCCAGGACTCCCTCCAGTCGCCCACGTTCGTGATCGACTACCCGCTGGACACCTCGCCGCTGACCCGGGCGCACCGGTCGACGCCGGGGCTGGCCGAGAAGTGGGACCTGTACATCGCCGGCGTCGAGCGCGCCACGGCCTACTCGGAACTCGTCGACCCGGTCGCGCAGCGGGAGCGCTTCACCGCGCAGGCCGCGCTCGCCGCCGCCGGTGACCCCGAGGCCATGGCCTTCGACGAGGACTTCCTCGAGGCACTCGAGTACGGAATGCCGCCGACCGGCGGGATGGGCATGGGCATGGACCGGCTCATGATGACGCTCACCGGATTGGGGATCCGCGAGACCATCCTCTTCCCGCTCGTCCGCCCGCTTTCTCCCTCCTGAACCGACCCGACCCGTTTCACCCCATTAGGTGTGGTGTTCCGAAAATCGCGCCGAATGCACTATGGTCGCGAGTGGCAGAGGAACTCGCCTTCTGCGGTGACTGACTAACCGCCCCGGAATCCGGGGCGCGGTGAGGAGTGGGAACAGGAATGGCTCGCAAGGTCCAGGTGATCCTCAGTGACGACCTCGACGAGAACGTTCCGGCCGACGAGACGGTGAGTTTCTCGCTCGACGGTACGAACTACGAGATCGACCTCTCGGAGAACAACGCCGAGGAGATGCGGAACGCATTCTCTCGTTACGTGCAGGCGGCTCGGAAGGTCGGCCGCGCCGGCGGCGGGCGGGCCTCCGGCGGCGGGCGCTCCCGCGCCACCGGTGGTGGCCGGATGGACCGCGAGCAGGCCGGCGCGATCCGCGACTGGGCCCGGAAGAACGGTCACGCGGTGAGCGACCGCGGGCGCATCCCGGCCAGCGTCGTCGAGGCCTACGAGGCCGCGCACTGAAGAAGGACCCCGTCCGGGGGCTCACCCCTTCGCTGGCTCAGGGTGAGCGCCCGGACGGGGCCTGGCGGCCCGGTACCTCACTGAGGTGCCGGGCCGTCGTCGTCCCACGGGGCGGCGCGGGCGCACCTCCGGTCACACGAGTCACTCGCCACTCCGTCCGCTCACGGCGTAACCGCGCCGGAACACCGTTCGGTCACGATCGGTTGGACCGGGCAGCTCCTGCTCCACCGCACGGTCTCGCGCCGACGGAGGGTCGGAGTCCGCGACTACAGTGGAAAGACCGGTGCCCCGTGCGCCGACGGACGTCGGGTGCTCCTCTCCACCACGGGGAGGGCAGTGCCGGACCAGCCGGTCAGAGGAGAAGCAGCAGATGTTCGAACGGTTCACCGACCGAGCCCGCCGCGTGGTCGTCCTGGCCCAGGAAGAGGCCCGGATGCTCAACCACAACTACATCGGCACCGAGCACATCCTCCTGGGCCTGATCCACGAGGGTGAGGGTGTCGCCGCCAAGGCTCTCGAGTCCCTGGGCATCTCGCTGGAGGGTGTCCGGCAGCAGGTGGAGGAGATCATCGGCCAGGGCCAGCAGGCCCCGTCCGGGCACATCCCCTTCACCCCGCGGGCCAAGAAGGTGCTCGAGCTGTCGCTGCGCGAGGCGCTGCAGCTCGGCCACAACTACATCGGCACCGAGCACATCCTGCTCGGCCTGATCCGCGAGGGTGAGGGCGTCGCCGCCCAGGTCCTCGTGAAGCTGGGCGCCGACCTCAACCGGGTCCGCCAGCAGGTCATCCAGCTGCTGTCCGGCTACCAGGGCAAGGAGCCGGCCGCCGCCGGTGGCCCCGCCGAGGGCACGCCGTCGACCTCGCTGGTGCTCGACCAGTTCGGCCGCAACCTGACCCAGGCCGCGCGCGACTCCAAGCTCGACCCGGTCATCGGGCGGGCCAAGGAGATCGAGCGGGTCATGCAGGTCCTGTCGCGGCGGACCAAGAACAACCCCGTCCTCATCGGCGAGCCCGGCGTCGGCAAGACCGCCGTCGTCGAGGGCCTGGCCCAGGCGATCGTCAAGGGCGAGGTCCCCGAGACGCTGAAGGACAAGCAGCTCTACACGCTGGACCTCGGCGCGCTCGTCGCCGGTTCCCGCTACCGCGGTGACTTCGAGGAGCGGCTGAAGAAGGTCCTCAAGGAGATCCGCACCCGCGGCGACATCATCCTGTTCATCGACGAGATCCACACCCTCGTCGGGGCGGGTGCCGCCGAGGGCGCGATCGACGCCGCCAGCATCCTCAAGCCGATGCTGGCCCGCGGTGAGCTGCAGACCATCGGTGCCACCACGCTCGACGAGTACCGCAAGCACCTGGAGAAGGACGCCGCGCTCGAGCGCCGCTTCCAGCCGATCCAGGTGGGGGAGCCGACGCTCACCCACACGATCGAGATCCTCAAGGGCCTGCGCGACCGCTACGAGGCGCACCACCGGATCAGCATCACCGACGGCGCCCTCGTGGCCGCCGCGACGCTGGCCGACCGCTACATCTCCGACCGCTTCCTGCCGGACAAGGCGATCGACCTGATCGACGAGGCCGGCGCCCGCATGCGGATCAAGCGGATGACCGCCCCGCCGGACCTGCGCGAGTTCGACGACCGGATCGCGGCCATCCGCCGCGAGAAGGAGTCGGCGATCGACGCGCAGGACTTCGAGAAGGCCGCGTCGCTGCGCGACAAGGAGAAGACCCTCCTCGCCGAGAAGAGCGAGCGCGAGAAGCAGTGGAAGGCCGGCGACATGGACGTCGTCGCCGAGGTCGACGACGAGCAGATCGCCGAGGTGCTGGCCAACTGGACCGGCATCCCCGTCTTCAAGCTGACGGAGGAGGAGACCACCCGCCTCCTGCGCATGGAGGACGAGCTCCACAAGCGGATCATCGGCCAGGAAGAGGCCATCAAGAGCGTCAGCCAGGCGATCCGGCGGACGCGGGCGGGTCTCAAGGACCCGCGCCGTCCCGGTGGCTCGTTCATCTTCGCCGGCCCCTCGGGTGTCGGTAAGACCGAGCTGGCGAAGGCGCTGGCGAGCTTCCTCTTCGGTGAGGACGACGCGCTCATCCAGATCGACATGGGCGAGTTCCACGACCGGTTCACCGTGTCGCGGCTGGTCGGTGCCCCTCCCGGCTACGTCGGCTACGACGAGGGCGGCCAGCTGACCGAGAAGGTGCGGCGCAAGCCGTTCTCGGTGGTCCTCTTCGACGAGATCGAGAAGGCGCACGCGGACGTGTTCAACACGCTCCTGCAGGTGCTCGAGGACGGCCGGCTCACCGACGGTCAGGGCCGGATCGTGGACTTCAAGAACACGATCCTGATCCTCACGACCAACCTCGGGACGCGGGACATCTCCAAGGCGGTCGGCCTCGGCTTCCAGGCCGGGAACGACACCCAGTCCAACTACGAGCGCATGAAGGCGCGGGTGAACGACGAGCTCAAGCAGCACTTCCGGCCTGAGTTCCTCAACCGCATCGACGACATCGTGGTGTTCCACCAGCTGACCGAGGCCGAGATCATCCAGATCGTCGACCTCATGCTCGCCCGCGTGGAGGGCCAGCTGGCGAACAAGGACATGTCCCTCGAGGTGACCACCGAGGCCAAGAAGCTGCTGGCCACCCGCGGGTTCGACCCGGTGCTGGGTGCGCGGCCGCTGCGCCGCACCATCCAGCGCGAGATCGAGGACGCGCTGTCGGAGAAGATCCTCTACGGCGAGCTGACCGCGGGTCAGATCATCGTGGTGGACGTCGACGAGGCGGAGGGCGCGGCGCAGAAGTTCACCTTCCGCGGCGAGACCAAGCCGATCGACCTCCCCGACACCCCGCCGGTCGCGCTGTCGGTGGGCGACGAGGAGCCGCCGGCGACCGGGACGTCCGCCGACTGAACGAGGGCTCCGTCCCGAGGACGGGGCCGCACAAGGGCCGTCCCCGCTCATCGCGAGCGGGGGCGGCCCCTTCGTCGTGCCCGCACCCGCCCGGGGCACCCGAGGAACAGGCTCACGAGGCATAGGAAGCTCTACCCGCGTCGAGGGGTCCCTGACGTGGGTGTTGCTTCCTCTGCCTCGTGCCGAGGCGGTCAGTGGGGGAGGCGGAACCGGCCGTCGGGGGTCTGCTCGACCAGGCCGTCGACCAGCAGCGAGTCCAGGCACCGGGACCGCTGGGCCGCGTCGTCCCAGGCGTCGTCCAGCTCGGGAGCCGTCACCGGGCCGGAAGCGGCCCGCAGGACGTCGAGCAGCCGCCCCCGCACCTGCCGGTCGGTCCCGGCGAACTTCTGCACCCTGCGCGGCGCACCGACGGACGCCGGTGCGCCGGCCAGCCGCCACGCGCAGTCCTCCCGCACCGGGCAGACCGCGCAGCGCGGCGTCCGGGCCACGCAGACCAGCGCGCCCAGTTCCATGACCGCCACCGAGAACCGCACCGCCCGGGCCGGATCGGCCGGGGCCAGCGCGGCGACGTCGGTCAGGTCGGCGGCCCGCGCGGTGCCCGCCTCGGCCCGGCCGTGCACCAGCCGCGCCACCACCCGCCGCACGTTGGTGTCGACGACCGGCTGCGGCTGCCCGTGGCCGAAGCACGCGACGGCCCGGGCGGTGTACGTGCCGATGCCGGGCAGCGCCTCCAGGGTCGCGACGTCGGCCGGCACCGCACCGCCGTGCCGCTCGGTGAGCGCGACGGCGGCCTCGCGCAGCCGCAGTGCCCGCCGCGGGTAGCCGAGCTTGCCCCACGCCCGGATGACCTCGGCGGGTGAGGCCGCCGCCAGCGCGGCCGGCGTGGGCCAGCGGTCCATCCAGGCCCGCCACACCGGCTCGACGCGGGCCACCGGGGTCTGCTGCAGCATCACCTCGCTGACGAGCACCGCCCACGGGTCCACCTCCGGACGGCGCCACGGCAGGTCGCGGGCGGCGGTGGTGAACCAGTCGACGAGGACCTCGCCGACGTCGTCCCTCGGGGCCGGGGCTGGGCGGGCGGAGCTGTTCACGGGGACCCAGTGTGCCGTCCACCGGGGACGGCGTGCCGCCGCAGGTCGGCCGTCCGCGGCGCACTACCGTTCTCGGCGTGTTGCACCCGGTCGGCCCCCTGCCCGCGGGCGTCTACTGGCGGCGGCGCGTCCTGGTGCTGGCCCTGGTCGTGGCCGTCCTGGGCGGTGGCACCTGGCTGGTGGTGGCCGCGTCGACCGGGAGCACCGCGGGCTCGACGGCGGCCGCGGCGTCGGCCGAGCCGACCGAACCGGCCGAGCCGCCGGCGCTCGAGCAGGTGGTCCCGTCGCTGGCCAGCGTCCAGACGCCGACGCTGCCCGTCACCCCGGAGCCGGCCGCTCCCGCCCCCGAGCCGGCCGGCCCTGTCCCGGGCGGTCCGTGCGGCGACGACCTGATCGGCCTGGAGGTGCGGACGCCCGGCAGTGCGCCGGTGGGCGGCAAGCCGACCTTCGAGCTGGTGGTCACGAACGTCTCGGCGGTGCCGTGCGTGCGGACCCTGGACAAGGGCCTGCAGGAGATCCTCCTGCTCGACGGCGCCGGCACCCGGCTGTGGGGCAGCAACGACTGCTTCCCGGAGGCGAGCAGCGACACCCGCACCCTCGCCCCGGGGGAGTCGGTCGCCTTCCCGCTGGTCTGGGGCGGGCTCATCAGCGAGCCGTCCTGCACCGCCGACCGCGAGCCGCTGGCCCCGGGGCAGTACGTCGTCCGGGGGCGGCTGGACACCAAGGTCAGCCCGGACGCCCCGTTCGCCGTCGTCTGACGAAGGACCCCTGCCCCCACCGCTCGCAGGCTCGCGGTGGGCCCCTGCAGGGGGCCAGGCCCCTGCAAGCGGCCAGGCCCCTGGAGGAGGCCGATCAGCTGTAGCGGTCGAGGATCGAGGTCTCGGCCAGGCGGGACAGGCCCTCCCGGATGCCCCGGGCCCGGGCCTCGCCGACGCCCTCGACGGCCAGGAGGTCCTCGATGGTGGCGGCGAGCAGCTTCTGCAGGCCCCCGAAGTGGTCGACCAGGCGCTCGATGATGCCGGCGGGCAGCCGCGGCACGCGGGCCAGCAGCCGGTAGCCACGGGGGCTCACGGGCGAGTCCAGCGCGTCGGCCGAGGTGGGCAGGCCGTAGCAGCGGGACACCGCGGAGAGGTCGAGCAGCTCGGTGGCCGACAGCGCGCGCAGGTCGGTGAGGACCTGCTCGATCGTGCGGGGGCGCCGGGCACCGCCGGGCAGGTAGTCGCGGACCAGGAGGCCGCGGTCCTCCTCGACGCCGGCCAGCATCTCGTCGAGCTGGAGTGCCAGCAGCCGTCCGTCGGTGCCCAGCTCGACGACGAAGCCCTCGATCTCGTCCGCGATCCGGCGGACCATCTCCAGCCGCTGGCTGACGCTCATCGCGTCGCGGATCGTGACGAGGTCCTCGATCTCCAGCGCCGAGAGGGTGCTGGCCACCTCGTCGAGCCGCAGCTTGTACCGCTCCAGCGCCGCCAGGGCCTGGTTGGCCCGGGCGAGGATGGTCGTCGGGTGCTCGAGGGTGTACCGGCGGCCGGCGACGTAGACGCTGATGATGTGCATCGACTGGCTGACCGAGATGACCGGGAAGCCGCTCTGGATCGCGACGCGCTCGGCGGTGCGGTGCCGGGTGCCCGACTCCTCGGTCGGCACGGTCGGGTCGGGCATCAGGTGGACGCCCGCGCGGACGATCCGCGTCCCGTCGTAGGAGACGATGACGGCGCCGTCCATCTTGGCCAGCTCGCGCAGCCGGGTCGCCGAGAGGGCGACGTCGAGGGCGAAGCCGCCGGTGCAGATGGACTCGACCACCCGGTCGTAGCCGAGCACGATGAGGGCGCCGGTCCGCCCGGCCAGGATGCGTTCCAGACCGTCACGCAGTGCGGTCCCCGGGGCGATGCGGCCGAGCAGATCGCGGAGCGCGATCTCGGGGTCCACAGCGGGGGGCACGAGTGCTCCTGACGGTCGGTGTCGTGGCGGCTGAGTCTACGTGGAGCCGAACCTGGTGGCGGGCGGCGGTGAGTCGGCTCACCGTCCCAGGTCTGGTGCGGCGCGCTCAGAACAGCCGGGCGAACGCGGCCCCGAGGTCGGAGACCTCGATCAACCGCATGCCCCGGGGCGCCTTGCCGGAGTCCTCGGGGACGAGGGCGACCTTGTAGCCCTGGCGGGCCGCCTCGGACAGCCGGCGCCCGGTGCCGCCGACCCGCCGGATCTCACCGGACAGCCCGACCTCGCCGAGCGCGACCAGCCCCTGCGGGAGCGGGATGTCCTTGGCGGCCGAGGCGATCGCGAGGGCCAGCGCCAGGTCGGCCGCCGGCTCGCCGATGCGCACCCCGCCGACCGAGGCGGCGAAGACGTCGGCGTCGGCCAGCCGCACCCCGCCGCGCCGCTCGACGACGGCGTTGACCATCGCCACACGCTGGGAGTCCAGCCCGCTCACCGCCCGCCGGGGCGAGCCGCCCCCTCCGGTGCCGGCCACGAGCGCCTGGACCTCGGCCAGCAGCGGGCGGCTGCCCTCCAGGGTGACCGTGACGCAGCTGCCCGGGACCGGTGCGGTGCGGCGGGAGACGAACAGGTGCGAGGCGTCGGGCACGCCGACGACGCCGCGGTCGCCGATCTCGAAGCAGCCGATCTCGTCGGCAGGCCCGAACCGGTTCTTGGTGGCCCGGACCAGTCGCAGCGTGGAGTGGCGCTCCCCGTCGAAGGAGACGACGACGTCGACGAGGTGCTCGAGGGCGCGCGGCCCCGCGATGGCGCCGTCCTTGGTGACGTGCCCGACCAGGATCGTGGTCATCCCGCGGCTCTTGGCCACCCCGGTCAGCGCGCTGGCGACGGCCCGCACCTGGGTGGCGCCGCCGTCGGTGCCGTCGACGGCGGGGGAGCGGACGGTCTGCACGCTGTCGAGCACCAGCAGCGACGGGGCGACCTGCTCGACGTGGGCGAGGACGGCCGACAGGTCGGTCTCGGCGGCCAGGTAGAGGCGCTCGTGCAGCGCGCCGATCCGCTCGGCCCGCAGCCGCACCTGCGCGGCGGACTCCTCGCCGGAGACGACCAGGGCCGGGCCGTTCACGGCCGCCACCCGGTGGGCGACCTCGAGCAGCAGCGTCGACTTGCCCACGCCCGGCTCACCGGCGACCAGCAGCACGGCGCCCGGCACCAGCCCGCCGCCGAGCACGCGGTCGAACTCCTCGATGCCGGTCGGCACGGCGCGGGCGCCTCCGAGCTCGACCTGGGCGATCGGGACGGCCGGCGCGCTGACCGGGCCGGCGGCCACGGCCCGCAGCGGCGACGCCGGCACGCCGACCTCCTGCAGGGTGCCCCAGGCCTGGCACTCCGGGCAGCGGCCCACCCACTTGGCCGAGGCGTGGCCGCACTCGGTGCAGCGGTGGGCGGGCCGGGCGGACTTCACTCCTGCGGGGGGCACGCGGCGACGCTAACCGCCCGGTACGACGGTTCCGGGCAACCCAGGGGGAGGCGTCGCGCTCAGCCGCCGGACTCGGGGTTGCCCCCGCCGGCGACCTCGGTGTCCTGCTCCTCGGACTCCTCCTCCGTGTGGAAGTCGAAGCCCTCCTCGCGCGGCAGCACCCGGTCGGGGTTGGCGACCATCGCCGACACGGTGACCTCGCCGGCCAGCTCGAAGGTCAGGGTGAGCTCGACCGTCTGGCCGGCGGTCAGCACCTCGGAGAGGTCGGACAGCTCCACGGTGGGCCCGTCGGCGCCGCCCAGGAAGACGGTGGACCGGGCCGGGACCGGGATGTCGACCGTCGAGCTGGCCGCCGCGGTGGTGGGGGTGGCCGGCGTGGTGGTGGGGGTGGCCGGCGTGGTGGGCGGCACCGGTGCCGTCCCGGGCGGCGTCGCCGACGGCGAGGCGGGCGCGGCGGGGGAGGGGGTGGCCTGGCCGGTGACGACCACGCCGTCGAAGAACTCGCCCTCGATGCCGACGAGCGTGTCCTCCTCGGTGCCGCTGTTGATGACGGCCATGTTCAGAGCGGCGTCGTCGCCCCGGTCGTAGCGACCCTCGTCGGGGTACTCGAGCGTGATCGCGCGCAGGGTGATGTCGCCGATCGCGGCCTCGGCGCCGACCTTGTCCCGGTTCTGGGTCGCCGTCTGGGAGACCTGCCCGGCGCTGCACGCGCCCAGCGCGAGGGGGCTCACGAGCAGGACACCCACAGTGGCGGCGCGCAGTGCGCGGTTCACAGCCGTCGACCTCCAGGGACGTGCGGCCACCGCACGTCGATGGCCCGAGTCGGGGGGAGCCTAACGCCCGCCCGATGGGACCGCCCGGAGGCCGGGGGACACCGTGCCCACGCCGGGACCCACCCCCGACCGGGTGACCGCGGTCCGGTCCGGGCCCGCTCCTGCCGATGCCAAGGGGACGGCGGAGCGCGGCGAGGGGAGACCGGATGCGGACGGGGCTGCCGTTCGACGACGTCCTGGCCGCGGCCCAGGCCGGTGCCGCCTGGGCGTTCGAGGTGCTCTACCGCGACCTCGCCCCGTCGGTCACCGGGTACCTGCGGCTGCACGGTTCGGCCGAGCCCGACGACCTGGCCAGCGAGACCTTCATCGGCGTCCTCACCGGGCTCGGCGGGTTCCGGGGCGACGAGGAGGCGCTGCGCGCGTGGGTCTTCACGATCGCGCACCGCCGGCTGGTCGACGACTGGCGGCGGCGGGGACGCCGCCCACAGGTCACCGACGACGACGGGTCGCTCACCACGCGACCGGGTGGCGACACCGAGGACGACGCACTGGTCCGGCTCGGCACCGACGACGTCCACCGGCTGTGCGGTCTCCTGCCCGCCGACCAGCGCGCGGTGCTGCTCCTCCGGATCCTCGCCGACCTGACCGTCGAGCAGGTCGCGCAGGTGCTGGGGCGCTCGGTGGGCTCGGTCAAGGCCCTGCAGCGCCGCGGGCTGGCGAGCCTGCGGACGGCGCTCGAGAACGGTTCCCCCGAAGGGGTGGCGGCCGGCGCGCACCCTTTTCCGGCCCTGCGGCGATGACGAGGACGAGATGACCGGTCCAGCTGACGCCCGCGCCGCGGAGGTGGCCTTCGAGGCCGCCCTCGCCGGCCGTCCCGTACCCGACGGCGCCTCCGGCCTGGCCGCGTTCACCGACGCGGTGCGGGGCGAGGGCGCCGCCCCCGGGCGGCCGAACGCGGCCCTGGCCGAACTGCTGGCGACCGGTCTCCTCACCACCCACCAGGAACCGTCCCGCGGGACGGCCGGGCTCCCCGCCCGGACCTCACGGAAGAGGCCACGCATGCTGCTCTCCACCCTCGTCGCCAAGATCATCGGTGCCGGCGCACTGGCCAAGGCCGCCGCCGGCACCGGTGTCGTCGTCGTCGCGCTCGCCGGCGCCACGACCGCCGGCGTCGTCACCTCCCAGGACCAGACGACCCCGGTCGTCGAGTCCCCCGTGACGCAGGAGGACGTCGATCCCGACCCGACGGTCGACCCCGACCCGCTCACGAGCACGGACCCCGGTGCCGGCGACGGCACGGACACCGACGTCCCGGGCGGCAGCACCGCCGGGACGCCGTCCGGGACGCCCTCCGAGACGCCGTCCGAGGCGCCCGTCGGGACGCCCGACGAGCCGGTGGTGACGCCGACTCCCGAGCTGACGCCGCAGCAGGCCTGGCAGGAGGGCCCCGACGAGGGCCAGTCGCACGGCGACTGGGTGAGCGAGGGCGCCCGCGAGGGCTGGGTCGACGGCGGCACCGTCAGCGCCCAGGCGCACCGGCGCAACCAGCAGCGCCGCGAGGCCCGCGAGGCCGCCCCCGCGCCCGTGCCGGCGCCGGTCGTGCAGGAGCCCGCGGCCGAGGAGCCGGTCGCGGAGGCCCCGGCGGTCTCGGACAGCCGGCCCGGGAACGGCAACGGCGGCGGGAACGGCAACGGCCGGAAGTGACCCGCCGGGCGGGGCCGCGCTCAGGTGACCGCGGCCCCGCCCGCCAGCAGCAGCACGACGTCCAGGACGGTCAGGAGCATCACGGCCGGGAACGCCGCCCGGCGGAAGCGGGCGGTGCCGGCGAGGGCAGCGACCGCGACGGCCGGCACGGCCAGCGCGAGCCCGGCCCAGCCGGCTGCCGTCGGCGGGCCGGCGGGGCCGAGCACGAGCAGGAGCGAGGTCGACCCGAGAAGCGCCGCCCCGGTGACGGCCGACGCCCGGGCGCCCAGTCGGTGCGGCAGCCCGCGGACGCCGGTGGCGAGGTCGTCCTCGATGTCGGGGGCGACGTTCGCGAAGTGTGCCGCGGCGCCCAGCGCGCCACCGGCCGCCACGAGCCACCAGGGCGCGACCGGTGCACCCGGGGCGGCGGCGACCACGCCGGCGGGCAGCGCCCCGAACCCGGTCACGTACGGCACGACGGACACGGCGGTGCGCTTCAGGCCTGCGTTGTATGCCCAGCCGCTGGCGACCAGGACGAGCAGCAGCACGCCGGGGATGACACCGAGCACGAGCGACAGGACGACGGCCGCGGCCGCCGAGCCGAGGGCGAGCGTCCGCAGCAGCGAGGGGGCGACCGCGCCCTGGACGACCGGCTTGTCGGTGCGCGCGACGGCCCGGTCGCGGTCGGCGTCGAGCCAGTCGTTGCTCCACCCGATCGATGCCTGACCTGCGAGGACGGCCGCGGCCACCAGCGCCACGCGGTCCGCCGGTGTCCCCGCCGCGACGGCCAGCAGGGTCGCCACGACGGTCACCGCCACCGTCGGTCCGGGGTGCGTCGCGAGCACCAGCGCGCGGGCCGTGGCGGCCGGGCGGGAGGGGTGTGCAGGCACATCGACCACGCTGGTGTCAACCCCTCCCGACTACTTCATGTGGCCGCTGACCTGCGGATTTACGAATCCGGGCAGAACCGTTCGTCAGTCTGCCGTGGTAACCTGTGGACAGCGAAAGGGGTCACACACACATGGGCTTCACTGTCGGCGAGACCGTTGTCTACCCGCACCACGGTGCCGCGCTCATCGAGGCGATCGAGAAGCGGACCATCAAGGGTGAAGAGAAGGCCTACCTCGTGCTCAAGGTCGCCCAGGGCGATCTGACCGTGCGCGTGCCGGCTGACAACGCAGAGATCGTGGGCGTCCGTGACGTCGTCGGTCAGGAGGGGCTGAACAGGGTCTTCGAGGTCCTGCGCGCCCCGCACACCGAGGAGCCGACCAACTGGTCGCGCCGCTACAAGGCGAACCTCGAGAAGCTCGCGTCCGGTGACGTGAACAAGGTCGCCGAGGTCGTCCGCGACCTGTGGCGCCGCGACAAGGACCGGGGTCTCTCCGCCGGCGAGAAGCGCATGCTCTCCAAGGCCCGCCAGATCCTCGTCAGCGAGCTCGCGCTCGCCGAGGGCACCAACGAGGACAAGGCCGAGGTCCTCCTCGACGAGGTCCTCGCCAGCTGAGTTCCGGCTCGGCACCTCTCCCGCACGTCCAGACCACTCCCGTGCACGCTGTCGGCATCGTCGCAGCGGCCGGGAGTGGTCTGCGTCTGGGGGCGGAACGACCCAAGGCACTGGTCCCGCTGGCCGGCCGTCCGCTGGTCTGCTGGGCGGTCGACACCCTCCGCGACGGCGGGGTGGCCGAGGTCGTCGTCGCGGTCCCGGCGGCGGAGCTCGGCGCCTTCGGCTCGGTGCTCCCGCCCGACGTGCGGCTCGTCGTGGGCGGCGCGACCCGCACGGCGTCGGTCCGGGCCGCGCTGGCCGCGGTGACCGATCCCGCCCGCCCCGCGCCCGACGCCGTCCTCGTGCACGATGCCGCCCGGCCGCTGACCCCGCCCGACGTCGTCGCCCGGGTGCTCGCCGCGCTCGCCGACGGCGCCGGCGCCGTCGTGCCGGTCCTGCCGGTCGTCGACACCACGGTCACCGTGGGCGACGACGGCGTCCTCACCGGCACGCTGGCCCGCGAGACGCTGCGCCGGGTCCAGACGCCGCAGGGGTTCGGCCGCTCCGCTCTCGTCGACGCCTACGACCGGCTCCCGGCCGTCGCCGAGCTCACCGACGACGCCGCCGTGGTCCGCGCCGCCGGGATCCCGGTGACGACCGTGGCCGGCGACGAGCGGTCGGCCAAGGTGACCGTCGCGCACGACCTCGCGCTGGCGGAGCTGCAGGTCCGCGGGTGAGCCCGCCCAGGGTCGGCATCGGGGTGGACGTCCACCCGATCGAGGCCGGGCGCCCCTGCTGGCTCGCCGGGCTGGAGTGGCCGGGCGTCGACGGCTGCGCCGGCCACTCCGACGGCGACGTCGTCGCGCACGCGCTCACCGACGCGGTCCTGTCCGCCGCCGGGCTCGGCGACATCGGCGGGCTGCTCGGCACCGACGACCCGCGCTGGGCCGGGGCGCGCGGCGCGGCGGTGCTCGAGCACGTCCGCGAGGTGCTGACCGCGGCCGGCTGGCAGGTGGGCAACGCCGCCGTGCAGCTGGTCGGCGCCACTCCGAAGGTCGGCCCGCGCCGGACCGAGGCCGAGGCGGTCCTGTCGGCCGCCCTGGGCGCCCCGGTCAGCGTCACCGCCACCACGACCGACGGCCTCGGTCTCACCGGCCGCGGCGAGGGCCGGGCGGCGATGGCGACGGCGCTGGTCGTGCGGACGGCCGCGGCGCACGCCGAGCAGGGCTGAGCGCCGCCCTCCGTAGACTCCTGGCGGTGAGCCTCCGCCTGTACGACACGGCCGCCCGCGCGGTCCGCGACTTCACGCCCCTGCGTGCCGGCCAGGCCTCCGTGTACGTCTGCGGGCTCACCGTGCAGGGCCCCCCGCACGTCGGCCACGTGCGGTCCGCGCTCGCCTTCGACGTGCTGCGCCGCTGGCTGACCGCGAGCGGGCTGGAGGTGACCTACGTCCGCAACGTCACCGACATCGACGACAAGATCCTGGCCAAGGCCGTCGACGCCGGCGTCCCGTGGTGGGCCTGGGCGTACGCGAACGAGCTGGCCGTGACCCGTGCCTACGACGTCCTCGGGGTGCTGCCGCCCACCTACGAGCCCCGGGCCACCGGTCACGTGCCGGACATGGTCGCGCTGATGGACCGCCTGATCGAGCGGGGGCACGCCTACACGGCCGACGGCGACGTCTACTTCGACGTCCGCTCGTTCGCCGGCTACGGAGAGCTCACCGGGCAGCGGCTGGAGAACCTCGAGCCGGCGGCCGACACCGACAGCGACGAGCGCAAGCGCGACCCCCGCGACTTCGCGCTGTGGAAGGCGGCCAAGGCCGGCGAGCCGGAGACCGCGTCGTGGGCCACCCCGTGGGGCCGCGGCCGGCCCGGGTGGCACCTGGAGTGCTCCGCCATGGCCGGGCGCTACCTCGGCGCCGAGTTCGACGTGCACGGCGGCGGGCTGGACCTGCGCTTCCCGCACCACGAGAACGAGCGCGCGCAGTCGCAGGCGGCAGGCGACGGGTTCGCGCGCTACTGGCTGCACAACGGCTGGGTGACCCTCGGCGGCGAGAAGATGAGCAAGTCGCTGGGCAACACCGCGCTGGTCGACGAGGTGGTCAAGCGGGTGCGGCCGGTGGAGCTGCGCTACTACCTGGTCGCTCCGCACTACCGGTCGACGGTGGAGTTCACCGACGCCGCGCTGGACGAGGCCGGCGTCGCCTACCGGCGGCTGGAGTCGTTCGTGAAGCGCGCCGCCGAGCGGCTCGGACCGGACGCCGGGAAGCCCGACCTCGCGCCCGAGTTCGTCGCCGCCCTCGACGACGACCTCGGCACGCCCGCCGCGGTGGCCGTCGTCCACGAGGCGGTGCGGCAGGGCAACTCCGCCCGGGCGGCGGGCGACGACGACGGCGCGGCCGCGGCGCTGGGCTCGGTGCGGGCCATGCTCGGCGTGCTGGGCCTGGACCCGCTCGACCCGCGCTGGGCCGCCGGCACCGACGACCGGCTGAGCGCGGTGACCGGCGGGCTCGTCGCGCTGGCGCTGGAGCAGCGGCAGGCCGCCCGCGCCCGCAAGGACTTCGCCGCGGCCGACACGATCCGCGACCGGCTGGGCGCCCTCGGCGTCCAGGTCGAGGACACCCCGAACGGACCCCGATGGGAGCTGAGCCGCTGATGGCCGGCAACAGCCAGCGACGGGGCCGCACCAGCGGCGCCGGCAAGAAGGGCGCGAGCGCCGGCACCGGAGGCAAGGGCCGCCGGGCGCTCGCCGGACGCGGCGCCACGCCACCGGCCGAGATGCGCCCGGGCCACCCGGCGCAGCGGCGGGCGCAGGCCGATGCCCGGCGGCGGACCGAGCGCGACCGCAGCCGCCAGCGCGCCGACGAGACCCCGGAGCTGCTGCTCGGGCGCAACCCGGTCGTGGAGGCGCTGCGCGCGCAGATCCCGGCGACGGCCCTCTACGTGGTCACCGGCGACACCCGGGGGACCACCGACGAGCGGATCACCGAGGCGCTGCACCTGGCCAACGACCGCGGCCTGCCGCTGCTGGAGGTCGGCAAGGCCGAGTTCGACCGGATGTCCGGAGGCGCGCTGCACCAGGGGATCGGGCTCCAGGTGCCGCCCTACCAGTACGCCCACCCCGAGGACCTGCTGGACCTGGCCCACGACTCGGGCCGGCCCCCGCTGGTCGTGGCGATGGACGGCGTCACCGACCCTCGCAACCTGGGCGCCGTCGTCCGCTCGGCCGCCGCGTTCGACGCGCACGGCGTCGTCGTGCCGCAGCGGCGGGCCGTCGGCATGACCGCCTCGGCGTGGCGCACCAGCGCGGGCGCGGCGGCCCGGCTTCCGGTCGCCCGCGCAGTGAACCTGGCGCGGGCGCTGGCCGGCTACCAGGACGCCGGGCTGATGACCGTCGGCCTGGCCGGGGACGGCGACGTCGACGTGCACGACTTCGACGGCTTCGCCGACCCCGTCGCGCTGGTGGTGGGCGCGGAGGGAGCGGGGCTCTCCCGGCTGGTGCGGGAGCGCTGCGACGTCGTCGTCCGCATCCCGATCGCGCGGGACACCGAGTCGCTCAACGTGAGCGTCGCGGCGGGCATCGCGCTGTACCAGGCCGCGGCCGCGCGCCGCTGACGCCGGGCGGGTTCTCCGTCAGCCGAGCAGTTGGGCGACGGTGTAGATCAGCAGGCCGGCCAGCCCGCCGACGACGGTGCCGTTGACCCGGATCCACTGCAGATCGCGCCCCACCTGCAGCTCGATCCGCCGGCTGGTCTCCTCGGTGTCCCAGCGGGCGACCGTGCCGCCGACCAGGTCGGCCAGGTCGCCGGAGAACCGCTCGACCAGGTGACCGGCGGTGCTGCGCGCGTGCCGCTGCACGAGCTCGCGCACCCGCGGGTCGGTCTGCAGCATCGTCGCGACG
Source organism: Geodermatophilus sp. CPCC 205506 (assembly GCF_051383635.1). Classification (NCBI taxonomy): domain Bacteria; kingdom Bacillati; phylum Actinomycetota; class Actinomycetes; order Geodermatophilales; family Geodermatophilaceae; genus Geodermatophilus; species Geodermatophilus sp. CPCC 205506. The sequence goes on from NZ_JALPKP010000001.1 coordinate 279,608, forward strand.
TCCCGGATGAGCACGGTGACGCGGGTGCGCAGCGCGGAGTCCGGGTCGGCGGCCGCGGCGAGCACGCCGTTCTTCAGGTTGCTCCAGAGCGAGCCCGACCAGGTCCGCACGGCGGGGTGCTCGAGCAGCTCCTTCTTCAGCTCCTCCACCCGGGCCGCGGTGGCCGGGTCGGTCCGCAGCGCGTGCACGTAGGTGCGCAGCCGGGCGTCGTAGACCCGGCGCAGCTCGTGCCGCGGATCCTCGCCGACCTCCTCGAGGAAGTGCTGCACCGCGGAGAAGGCGCGGTCGAAGACCCGGTCGTCGACCCAGTCGGGCACCCAGGCCGGCGAGGCGTCGCCGAGCTGGGCCCGGAACACGACCCGGTTGTCCTCGAGGAAGTGGGCCAGCCCGCGCAGCGCCGCCGACAGCACCTCCTGGTGCCGCTCGCCGTCGACGACCAGCTCCAGGGCCCGCGCCACCACCGGTGCGGCCGGGGTGGCGTGCAGCTTGCGGTCCACCAGGGCCGCGACGGCCGGCTGCAGGTCCTCGTCGCGGAGCAGGTCGGCGACCGAGTGCAGGACCCCGGAGGCGTCACCCGCCAGCCGCTCGGCCCGCCCCGGCGCGGCCAGGAAGGCGCCGAGCCGGCCGGGGACGTCGATGGTGGCCAGCTTCTCCTCGACCACCGCGCGGGTGAGGAAGTTCTCCTCCACGAAGCTGCCGAGGCTGGCGCCGATCTGGTCCTTCTTGCGCGGGATGATCGCGGTGTGCGGGATCGGCAGCCCCAGGGGGTGCCGGAAGAGGGCGGTGACGGCGAACCAGTCGGCCAGCGCCCCGACCATCGAGGCCTCGGCGGTGGCCCGCACGTAGCCCACCCACGCGCCGGCGTCCGGCCCGAGGAGCACGCAGCCGAGGAAGACGGCGCCGGCGACCGCGAACAGGCCGGTCGCCAGCCGCTTCATCCGCGCGAGGTCGCGGGCCCGCGCCGGGTCGTCCAGCGAGCTGGCGAGGGGCGCGGTCGGGCGGGGTGCCGGCACCCGACCCAGCCTAGGCACCCCGCCGACATCGGCCCGCACGGCCGGGTCAGCCGGTGGTGCTGCCCAGCGTGACCTCCACCTGCGTGGTCTCCCCGCCGCGCCGCACGCTGACGGTCACCGCGTCGCCGGGCGTGGCGCTCCGGACGGCGGCGGTCAGCTCCGCCGAGGTGGTCACCACCCGGTCGCCGACGGCGGTGACGACGTCGCCGACCTGGAGCCCGGCGTCCGCCGCGGGGGTGCCGGGCTGCACCTGCACGACCTCCGCCCCGGTGCCGATCTCGGCGTTGTCGTCGGCGGCGGCGGTCTGCGCGCTGACCCCGAGGTAGGTGGTCCGGGCCGACCCGCTCTCGATGATCTCCTTGGCGATCCGCTGGGCAGTGTTGCCCGGGATGGCGAAGCCGACGCCGATGCTGCCGCTCTCGGACTGCCCGCCGGGGCCGCCCGCGGCCACCGTCGCGATCGCGGTGTTGATGCCGACGACCTGGCCGGCGCCGTCGACGAGGGCGCCGCCGGAGTTGCCGGGGTTGATGGCCGCGTCGGTCTGCAGCGCGTCGATCACCGTGGCGTCGCCCTCGGTGGAGCCGGTGGCCACAGCCCGGCCGGTGGCGCTGATGATCCCGTCGGTCACGGTGTCGGACAGGCCGAGCGGGGCGCCGATGGCGACCGCCAGGTCGCCGACCTGGACGTCGTCGGAGTCGGCGAAGGTGGCGGGGGTGAGGCCGGAGGCGTCGTCGAGCTTCAGCACCGCGATGTCGTAGACGGCGTCGGTCCCGACGACGGTCGCGTCGTGCAGCGTGCCGTCGCTGGTGCGCACCGACACGGTCGTCGAGCCGCCGGCGCCGTCGAGGCTCACCACGTGGTTGTTGGTGAGGACGTAGCCGTCCTCGGTGAGGACGACGCCCGAGCCGCTGCCCGCCCCCGAGGCGCCGGTGACGTACACGGTCACCACGCTGGGGGCCGCCTTGGCCGCCGCGGCGGTGACGGCGGTGGCCGTCTCCGGGTTGGTGATGGTCACGTTCTGCGTGGCGACCGTCCCACCGCCGGCGGCGTCCGACCCGTCGGCCAGCACGACGACGCCCGCACCGGCGCCACCGCCGATGAGCGCGCCGGCGAGCAGCCCGGCCACGCCGATGCGGAGCCGGCCGGACCGCCGGCCCGGCTGCGGCACGGGCGGTGCCGGGGTGAACGGCGCGGACCCGGGGGAGCCCGGGAACGACTGCGCGTGGTCCGCGGCGCCGGGGAACGGCTGCTGCGCGGTGGCGTACGGCTGCTGGCCGACGTGCGGCTGCTCCGCGGTGCCCGATGGTGCCGCGTACGGGCCCGCGGCGGGCTGGGTCGCGGTCGGGTGCTCACCGGCCGGCTGGCCGGGGACGGGGTGCTGCCACGCCGGCGGGGGCGCCCACGTGCCGGGCGCCGGGCGGGGGATGCCGTGCTCACTCACTGTTCGAGTCCTCCTCCACGGGCAACGGTCCGCTGCCCACGCCGACCACTGTCATCCGGCCCGCTGGCGCGGTGCTGGGGGCTCGCTGTGAGGTCCCTGGACGCCCTAGCAGGGGACGTCGGGGAGGAGCCGGCCCCGCGCGATCAGCTCGGTGACCGCCCACACGGCGGTGACCTGGGTGGCGAGCAGGCCGATGAGCACGAGCAGCTGGGCGGCTCCCGCCTCGAGCGGGCTGCCGCCGCCGAGCAGCACGCCGACGAAGGCGCCGGGGAGCGTGACCAGGCCGACGGTGCGGGTCTGGTCCAGCCCCGGGACGAGCGCGGTCGCCGCGGCCGGACGGGCGACCTCCAGGACGGCGTCCCGCCGCTGGAGCCCAGGGCGAGCGCGGCCTCGACCTCGCCGCGCCGTCCGGTCAGCTCCTCGCGCAGCCGGCGCCCGGCCAGGGACGTCGCCGTCATGGCCCCGCCCACCAGGATGCCCGCGACCGGGATGACCGCCTCACCGCGCAGCGGTACCGCCCCGCTGGCCAGCACCAGCGCCACGACCGGCACCGCTCCGGCCAGCACCGGCAGGGCCGCGGCGGCCACCCGCCGGGGCGCGCCGGCGGCCCGGACCGGCAGCCCCGTCACCCGGCCGCCGTGGCCGCCGCCACCCCCACCATCAGCAGGACGAACGCCACCGACAGCGGGAGCGACCGCACGACCGCCAGCAGCAGCGCCGAGACGACGGCCAGCTGCACGGTCGCCCGCAGGGCCGCGACGACGACCGGGCGGTCCTGCCCGAGGCCGGACAGCCGGCCTCCCACCGCCGCCAGGGCGGTGAGCACCGCAAGGACGGCGGCCAGGCGTGGACCGAGGTCGACGACGGAGGAACCCACGGGCGCCGATCCTGCCGAGGGCCCGCCGGGCGCCCATCACCCCATGGCGCTGCTGCCCTCCCGCGACTCGCGGGGCATCCGGTCCGCCGGAGGCAGGAAGGCCATCGGCGAGGTGTTGTGGCGGAGGAGCCAGCGGTGCATCGCGTCCATGGGGCGGTGCAGCAGGCCGCCGTGGCCGGCGCTGAGCGAGAGCAGCGGGGTCGGGCAGGCCGCGGCCAGCACCCGGCCGCCGGTGGCGTGGGGCAGCGGCTGGTGGGTCACCCGCAGGTCGGGGAAGCGCTCCGACCACGCCTGCTCGTCCGCCGTCCAGTCCGAGGCGTCGTCCGGCCGGCTGTGCAGCACGGTCAGCGGCACGCTCGCGCGCATCGCCTCCGCGGCGGCGAAGGTGGCCACCGGCTCGTCGTCGCCCGGTTCGCCGAGGCCGAGGAGGGCGACGTGCGGCCGGGTGCCGCCGGTGGTGCGCTGCGGCCGGGGCACGACGACGACCGGCCGCGGCGAGCGCGCGGCGACCTTCTGGGCCACCGAGGCCAGGACCATCTCGTCGGCGGCTCCGGTGGTGGAGATGCCGAGGACGACCAGCTGCGCGTTCTCGGCGGCCTGGAGCAGCGCGGTGACGGGGTCGCCGCCGACGACCTCGGTCGACGCCGGCACCGTCGGCGCGGTGTGCTTGGCGACCGTGTACGCCGTCGCGGTCATTCCGCGGGCCTGCTCCGACGACGACCCCCCGGCATCGCGCTTGCGCCCGACGTTGGTCGAGGCGTGCACGATCCGCAGTGGCGCTGCGCGGCGCGCGGCCTCCTCGGCTGCCCACCGGACGGCTCGCAGCCCGCACTCGCTGCCGTCGGCGCCCACCACGACGGGCAGGACGGGCGGATCGCCGTCCTCCGGCTGGCGCTGGGACAGCGTGCTGGCGGGCGTGGGGGTCGTCGTTGACACGGGCACCTCCGGAACTGGGTCGTCCCCCGTGTGTCTCCTCCGAGCGTCCTACCCCGGGCCGCCGCAGGGAAGACCCCCGCTGACCACGGTGTGTGCAAGGAGGCCGGGGCCGGGGTAGGGACGGAACGGCCGCCGCCGCTCGGCAGCGGCCCGGCCCCCCGTGTCCGGAACTTCCCTGGAGGCTGCCCCGTGCCCCACCGCGGACCGTTCGCCCGACTCCTGCTGGGGATCGGCCTCCTCGCCGCCGCCGCCCTGGCCGTCCTCGGCGGCCTGGCCCTGCCGCCCAGCGGGCTGGTCGCCATCGGCCTGGCCGGCGTCGTCGCCGGCGCCCTCGCCGGGGGCATCGCCCGGGAGTCCGCCCGGCCCCAGCGGAGCGCGACGGTGGACGCCGCGTGGAAGGCGGCGGTGGGGACCGTGACCGTGCTGCTCGTGCTGTCGGGCACCACCGCCCTCGGGGGAGCCATGCTGACCCTGCTCGTGGCGGCCGCGGGGGTCGCGGCCGTGCTGGCGGCCTGGTCCGTGCGCACAGGGCGGACGCCGTCGGTCCGGCCCGTGCCGCAGCCGCCGGCCGGCCCGCTGCCTCCGGTGTCGACGATGGGCAACGGAGACCTGGGCCGCGAGTGGGTGCACAGCACCGAGGCGCTGGCCGGCCGGCTGGACGCGCGCACCCGGCACGCGATCGTGGTCCGCCGCCAGGAGACCCTCGACGAGCTGGAGCGCCGCGACCCGGCCGGGTTCGCGCGGTGGCTGAGCGGCGTCCCGCTGCCCGGCAGCGACCCGGCCGGACACCTGCGCCACGGGGACCCGGCCGCCTGAGCCCGGGACGGGTCATAAGGCGTACGCGCCGGAGCGGCCCCAGGCGACGACCGCGGACGCGGCGACGGTCGACGGCGCCGACGCGGTCGGCGAAAGGTGGTCGACTCCGCGCCGTCGCTCCGTGACACTTCGGCGTGCTCGTCACCCTGTCCACCACGCACGTGCCCGCGACGGACCTCGGCTTCCTGCTGCACAAGAACCCCGCGCGGGCGCAGCAGGTGGAGGTGTCGACCGGCACGGCGCACGTGTTCTACCCGGAGGCGGACGAGCACCGCTGCACCGTTGCCCTGCTGCTCGACGTCGACCCGATCGGCCTGGTGCGCACCGCCCGGGCCGGCGGAGATGACGGCGCACTCGCCCAGTACGTCAACGACCGCCCGTACGCGGCGTCGAGCCTGCTGGCGGTGGCGCTCGGCAAGGCGTTCTCCAGCGCCCGCCGAGGGGTGAGCAAGGAGCGGCCGGAGTTGGTCGACGTCGCTCTCCCCTTGGAGGTGCACATTCCCGCGCTGTCGTGCCGCGGCGGGAGGGAGATGGCGCACCGGTTCTTCGCGCCGCTGGGCTGGCGGGTCGATGCGACGGCGGTGCCGCTGGACGAGACGCTCCCGGAGTGGGGCGACTCCCGGTACGTGGAGCTGCGGCTCAGCGGTGAGCTGCGGCTGGCGGACGCGCTCAACCACCTCTACGTGGCGCTGCCGGTGCTCGACGACGCGAAGCACTACTGGATCGGATCCGACGAGATCGAGAAGCTGCTGCGAGCCGGAAACGGCTGGCTGGTCACCCACCCCGAGCGGGACCTGATCACGCGCCGGTACCTGGGTCACCGGACCGCGCTGACCCGCCGCGCGATCGAGCGGCTCGCCGAGGTGGACGACGCCGAGGCCGAGGACCTGGACGACGCTATGGCGCCGCCGCGCGCGGCTGCCGGCGGCCCGCATGGCACGGACGGCGAGGATGCGGCCGACCGGCCGGTGCCCCTGGCCCTGCAGCGGCACGGGGCGGTGCTGTCCGCGCTTCGTTCGGCCGGCGCCCAGCGGGTCGTCGACCTCGGCTGTGGCGCCGGTGCGCTCCTCCACGCGCTGCTGGCCGAACCGGCGTTCACCGAGGTCCTCGGCGTCGACGTCAGCGCCCGGGCGCTGGAGGTGGCCGCCCGGCGGCTCCGGCTGGACCGGCTGCCCGAGCGGCAGCGCGCGCGGATCGGGCTGCTGCAGAGCGGCCTGACCTACACCGATGCCCGCCTGCGGGGCTACGACGCGGCGGTGCTGATGGAGGTCATCGAGCACCTCGACCTCGACCGGCTGCCGGCGCTCGAGCACGCCGTCTTCGCCGCCGCGGCCCCGGCGACCGTCGTCGTCACCACGCCCAACGTCGAGTACAACGTCCGCTTCGAGAGCCTGCCGGCCGGCACGTTCCGGCACCGGGACCACCGGTTCGAGTGGACCCGGCAGCAGTTCGCCGACTGGGCGGCCGCCGTCGGCGACCGGCGCGGGTACGCCGTCCGGCTGCTCGGCGTCGGCGAGCAGGACCCGGAGGTCGCACGCCCACGCAGATGGCCGTCTTCACCCGCGCAGCGGGAACGGAGGTGGCCGCGTGACCACCGCGACCGGGGAGCGCCCGGCCGCCGAGCCGCGCACCGTCGTCGTGCCCGACCTGGCCCTGGTCGTGCTGGTCGGGGTCAGCGGCTCGGGCAAGAGCACCTTCGCGCGCCGGCACTTCCGGCCGACCCAGGTGCTCTCCAGCGACTTCTGCCGCGGCCTGGTGGCCGACGACGAGAACGACCAGTCGGCGACGCCGGCCGCCTTCGACCTGCTGCACCACATCGCCGGCATCCGGCTGGCCGCGGGCCGGCTCACGGTCGTGGACGCCACCAACGTCAAGGCCGAGGACCGCGCCTCCCTCGTGCGGCTGGCGCGCGAGCACGACGTGCTGCCCGTGGCGATCGTGCTCGACGTGCCGGAGGGGGAGTGCCTGGCCCGGAACGCCGCCCGGCCGGACCGGGACCTCTCACCCGCGGTGATCCGGCGGCAGCGGTCCGACCTGCGGCGCGGCCTGCGTGGCCTGGGCCGCGAGGGCTTCCGCAAGGTGCACCTGCTGATGAGCACGGAGGAGATCGAGCGCGCAGTCATCACCTACGAGAAGCAGTACAACGACCGGCGCGAGGACACCGGCCCGTTCGACGTCGTGGGCGACGTGCACGGCTGCCGCACCGAACTCGAGGAGCTGCTCGGCGAGCTCGGCTACGACCTGCGCCGGGACGAGCGCGGACGTGCCGTGGACGCCGAGCACCCGGCCGGGCGCCGCGTGGTCTTCGTCGGTGACCTGGTCGACCGCGGGCCGGACTCACCCGGCGTGCTGCGCCTGGTCATGGGCATGGTCGCCGCCGGACACGCGCTGTGCGTGCCGGGCAACCACGAGAACAAGCTCGTGCGTGCCCTGCGCGGGCGGAACGTGCAGCGCACCCACGGCCTGGAGCGCACGCTGGCCCAGCTCGAGGCGGAGGACGACGACTTCCGGCGTCAGGTCGAGGAGTTCTGCCACGGCCTGGTCAGTCACTACGTCCTGGACGGCGGAGCGCTGGTCGTCGCGCACGCCGGGCTCAAGGAGTCGCTGCAGGGCCGGTCGAGCGCCCGGGTGCGGGACTTCGCGCTCTACGGCGAGACGACCGGGGAGACCGACGAGTTCGGCCTGCCGGTGCGCTACCCCTGGGCGACCGAGTACCGCGGCCGCGCGATGGTGCTCTACGGGCACACCCCGGTCCCCACGCCGGAGTGGGTCAACAACACCCTCTGCCTCGACACCGGCTGCGTGTTCGGCGGTCGGCTCACCGCGCTGCGCTATCCCGAGCGCGAGCTGGTCGGCGTCGCGGCGAAGGAGACCTACTACGAGCCGGCCCGCCCGTTCCTGCCCGAGGGGGACGCCGCCCCGCCGGCCGAGGCGCGGCGGCGCGACGACGTCCTCGACGTCGGTGACGTGCTCGGCAAGCGGGTCGTGGAGACCCGGCTCGCCGGCCGGGTGACGGTGCGCGAGGAGAACGCCGCGGCGGCGATCGAGGTGATGAGCCGGTTCGCCGTGGCGCCGGAGCAGCTGCTCTACCTGCCGCCGACGATGAGCCCCGCGGCCACCTCGACCCGGCCGGGTCTGCTCGAGCACCCGGCCGAGGCGTTCGCCTACTTCCGCGGTGAGGGCGTGGCCGAGGTCGTCTGCCAGGAGAAGCACATGGGCTCCCGGGCGGTCGCCCTCGTCCGCCGGCCGGGATCCGCCGAGGAGGTGCCGGGGGTGCTGCACACCCGCACCGGCCGGTCGTTCCTCGGCCCCGAGCTCACCGCCGCGTTCCTGGCCCGGCTCGCTGCCGCCGCCGAGGAGGCCCACGTGTTCGAGGAGCTCGGCGCCGACTGGCTGCTGCTCGACGCCGAGCTGCTGCCGTGGTCGGTCAAGGCCGGCGACCTGATCCGCAGCCAGTACGCCGCGGTGGGGGCCGCCGCGCGGACGGCGCTCCCCGCCGCTCTCGCCGCCCTGGAGCAGGCGGCCGGGCGGGGCCTGGACGTGGCGGAGGTGCTCGACCGCCAGCGGCGGCGAGCCGACGACGCCGAGGCGTTCACGGCGGTGTACCGGCGCTACTGCTGGCCGACCGACGGGTTGGCCGGCGTCTCCTTCGCGCCCTTCCAGCTGCTCGCCTCCACCGGAGCCACGTACGCCGACCGGCCGCACGCCTGGCACCTGGCCATCGCCGACCGCCTCGTCGACGCCGACCCCGAGCTGGTCCGCGGGACCCGCTGGCTCACCGTCGACGTCACCGACCCGGCCGGCGAGAGCACGGCGACCGCGTGGTGGGAGGAGATGACCGCGGCCGGCGGCGAGGGCATGGTCGTCAAGCCCGCGGCCAACCTGACCCGCGGCCGCGGCGGTGTGGTGCAGCCCGGCCTGAAGGTCCGCGGGCGCGAGTACCTGCGGCTGATCTACGGCCCGGACTACACCGAGCCGCAGCACCTGGACCGGCTGCGGGAGCGCTCGCTCGGCCGCAAGCGCGGACTCGCCCTCCGGGAGTACGCGCTCGGCATGGAGGGGCTGGAGCGGCTGGCCCGGGGGGAGCCGCTGTGGCGGCTGCACGAGTGCGTCTTCGCCGTCCTGGCGCTGGAGTCCGAGCCGGTGGACCCGCGCCTCTGACGTCTTCGCGCACGCACGTGCGGTGTCGTCGTCGCCTCTGCGGTGCCGCACGGCCGCAAGAGCGCGCACGACACCGCAAGGCGAACTCCGAACGCGTCACCGGGGTGCTGCGGCGGGGGGGCATCTGCTCGTCGGGCACCCGGGGCGCGAGCGGGAGGCGACGATGACGGAGGGGACCGCCCGCACCGCGTGGCGGTCTTCGACGGCGACTACGCCTCTCGCTGACCTTCGCCTACCCGGACGACTCCCTCGCCGAGACGGTCGAGCGGGAGCTGCGGAACGTGCTCGTGGCCAATCCCCGGGTGATGCGCGACATGCCGTACCTGCTGCAGGCGGCTGACCTGGAGTTGGTGGAAGCCGACGGCGTCCTGTACGCGGACGTCGGCTCCGGCGACTTCTGGCCCAACGCAGCCGAGACCTACGGAGTCGTGCTGAAGCGGTTCGGCCGGATCCCACCCGACGCGGCGGACCGGTGGCAGGCGTTCCAGCGCAGCGCGGTCGGGAACGGGACCTTCTTCGGCGCGTCGAACTACGACACCTCCCTGGCGCGGCGGCGCGGGTAGGGGCCGTCCGAACACCCGACCCACCGCGCATCGTCGAGGGAGCCGCGGGTCGTCCCTGCGTTGTCCCTATCCTTGTGCCGGGGCTGGTCCCCCATGTCCCGCCGGCGTGGCGCAACTGGTAGCGCACCCGACTTGTAATCGGGCGGTTGGGGGTTCGAGTCCCCCCGTCGGCTCCACGGGCGGTTCCCGGCGTCGGACCGCTCGCGTGGTGGCGATGCCGCGCCGTCGCTAGCGTTCGAGCGCCCGGCCGCACCGGCGGCCCGGGGTCGGACCGAGGTGGCAGGGCCGGGAGGCAGCCGTGAGCGACCACGTGTACAGGCTCAGCGAGATCGTCGGCAGCAGCGCGACGAGCGTCGACGACGCGATCCGCACCGCGATCCGCAAGGCAGCGCAGACGGTGCGCCACATCGAGTGGTTCGAGGCCAAGGAGATCCGCGGGATGGTCGCCGACGGCGACGTCGCCTACTTCCAGGTGCGCGTGTCGATCGGGTTCCGGGTCGAGGACTGAGCCCTCAGTCGAAGCTGCCGGCGCCGCCCTGGCGATAGGGCGACCGGCGCTCGAGGGCCTCCCGCTCGGCGCGCTCCTCGCGCAGCCGGGCGGCGGTCCCCGCGGGGTAGCCGGCCTTGGCCACCCGGTGCTCGATGGTCTCGGTCATGAAGGCGATCGAGAAGATCAGCGCCATCAGCAGACCGCCGACGGCGACCGACAGCCGGTAGACCAGCGGGACCGGCACCACGACCACGCAGAGCACCAGCACGGGCAGGAGCTGGACGACGGCGCGGGTCAGGTGCCGGCGGATCCAGCCCCGCTCGGTCGTGTCGGCCAGCACCCACGGCGAGAGCTCGGCGGGCAACCCCCCGCCGAGCGCGTAGCGCACCCACTGCAGCGGCGTGGGCCGGCGGCGGGCGGACCGGGTGGTCGGCACACCACGACGGTAGGCCGCCGCGGCGTTGCCCGGCAGAGGCGATCGGGAGCACACTCCAACCTCGCGTCCAGCAGGTCAGGGAGGTCTCGTGCACATCCGCCAGGTGCTGCGTCGCAAGGGCTCGGAGGTCGCCACCGTGGAGGCCTCGGCCAGCGTCCGCGAGGCGCTGGCGTTGCTGGCCGAGCACCGCGTCGGTGCCCTCGTCGTGTCCGGCGACGGGAAGACCGTCGAGGGCATCGTCTCCGAGCGGGACGTCGTCCGCGCCCTGCACGACCGGGGCGCCGAACTGCTCACCGATCCCGTGTCCAGCCTCATGACCGCCGACGTGCACACCTGCGTCCCGTCGTCGGGGGTGGAGGACCTGGCCCGCACCATGACCGACCACCGCGTCCGCCACGTGCCGGTGGTGGACGGCGGCGTCCTGGTCGGCATCGTCTCGATCGGCGACGTCGTCAAGGCCCGGCTCGACGAGCTGGAGGAGGAGCGGGCGAAGCTCGTCGACTACATCCAGACCGTCTGACAGGTCGTGAGCCCGGCTCACGGTCCGGTCGACGAGGCCGGTCCCGCCGGGCGTACGGTGCGGCCGTGGACGAGCGGCGTGCGGGGGTCGTCTCCGGGCTCGCCGCCTACGGCATGTGGGGGCTGTTCCCGCTCTACTTCCCTCTGCTGGAGCCGGCCGGCGGGCTGGAGATCGTGGCCCACCGGGTGCTGTGGTCGCTGGTCTTCGTCGCGGGGCTGCTGACCGTCGTCCGCCGCTGGTCGCACGTCCGTGCCGTGCTCACCGACCGCCGCGCGCTGCTGGTCCTGCTCGGCGCCGCGTTGCTCATCGCGGTCAACTGGCTGGTGTTCGTCTACGCGGTCAACTCCGGCCACGTGGTGGAGACCTCGCTCGGCTACTTCATCAACCCGCTCGTGAGCGTGCTGCTGGGGGTGGTGGTCTTCAGCGAGCGGCTGCGCCCCCTGCAGTGGACGGCGGTCGGCATCGCCGCGGTCGCCGTCGCCGTGCTCACCGTGGACTACGGCCGACCGCCCTGGATCGCGCTGGCGCTGGCGGTCAGCTTCGGTCTCTACGGCCTGATGAAGAAGCTGGTCCGGGTCGAGGCCGCGCCCGGCCTGTTCGTCGAGACGGCGCTGGTCGCCGTCCCCGCGGCCGTGGTGGTCGCCGTGCTGCACGCGCAGGGCGAGGGGACCGCCGGCAACGCCGGGACCGGGCACCTGCTGCTGCTGATGAGCTCCGGGATCGCGACCGCGATCCCGCTGCTGCTGTTCGCCGCCGCGACCCGCCGGATCCCGCTGTCGACCGTCGGCCTGCTGCAGTACATCACCCCCCTCATGCAGCTGGCGATCGGCGTCTTCGTCTACCACGAGCCGATGCCGCCGGCCCGCCTCGCCGGCTTCGTCATCGTCTGGGTCGCCCTGGCGGTGTTCACCGCCGACAGCCTCCGACAGGCCCGCGCCGGGGCGCGGCGGCGGGCGGCGGAGGCTGCGCCCGCACCGGTCTAGACGGCACGTCATCCCCGCGTCACGGCACGCCGTCCCCTCGTCGCGCGGGCGCCCGCGGATGTCGGTGGGCGGGACTACGGTCGGGTCCTCCGCACCACAGAGAAGGACGTCCGATGCCTGCCGAACCAGCTCCCGCGGTCTCCCCGCCGGGGGGCGAGGTGCTCCCTCCGCCCGACCCCGCACCGCACGCGACGGAGGTGGCGCCGGTCCCCGCCGGCGGCCTCACCCGGCGCGAGCACGAGATGCTCGCCTTCGAGCGGCAGTGGTGGCGGCGGCCCGGCGCCAAGGAGACGGCGATCCGTGACCGCTTCGGCCTCCCGCCGACCCGCTACTACCAGGTCCTCAACGCGCTCGTCGACCGACCCGCCGCGCTGGAGGCCGACCCGTTGCTCGTCCGGCGGCTGCGCCGGTTGCGCGCGGCACGGGGACAGCGGCGTTCCTCCCAATCACTGGGCAACCGGGGCCGCGGCGTCTAGATTTGGTCACCGTGGGCAGGCATGCCGCGTCAGGCAGTGACGTACCGGACCGGGGGACCGCCCCGGTTCCGCATGGACGCCGCCGCACCGACGGTCCGGCGCCCGCCCTCGCCGACCCGGATCTGAGCGACCACCCGACCACGCCGGGCCGCAGCCGTGCCGACCGTCGCCGCGACGGTCTGCTGGAGGCGGCGGCGGACCCCGGCCGGCGCCAGGTCCCGCCGGGCCCCGTCCGCCCGGCCAGCCCGCGGGTCGCAGCTCCCGGCGGTGCCCGTGTCGCCGCACCGGCCGCGCCGCGACCGGCCGT